>CAYVJP010000063.1:0-12680 GCA_964451745.1 uncultured Anaerolineaceae bacterium
GGAGCCTGCTCCGGAGATCGCCGCGGTCGAAGAGCCGGTCGCCGCGGTCGAGGAACCTGCTCCGGAGGTCGCCGCGGTCGAGGAACCCATCGCTGCTGCCGAGGAACCTGCTCCGGAAGCCGCCGCGGTCGAGGAGCCCGTCGCTGCGGTCGAGGAGCCGGTCGCTGCGGTCGCGCCGCGCGACGACATCGTGGAACAGCCGACCTGGCGGATCGTGGCCCCGGAATCGTCGACCGATGCCGTCGGCCCCGTCGCCCCGGCCCCGCCGCTCGCCCCTGCCCCGCCGCTCGCCCCGGCCCAGCCGGTCGCTGCGGCGCCAGCCGAGCCGCAGTGGCCCGCGCAGCCGGAGTGGCCCAGCCAGCGCCCGGCCGCCGGTCTCGCTGGACGCCACGCCTCGGCCGCAGGATCGCTGGAATCGCTGTGGGAAGAGTCGGCTCGCGAGGTCGCGGCGCTGCCGTTGGTCGCCTCGGCGCGACCGGTCGCCACCGTCGCGCCCTGCATCAATTGCGGGCTGTCACTCTCCGCGAGTGCCCGGTTCTGCCGCCGCTGCGGCACCCGCCAGGGCTGATCTCGCACCCGCCCGACCCCGGTCGTCGCGAACCCGGACCCAGGCCGCGCCGTACAGCAACGCCTGGAACGTGAAGGAGAGCCACGCGAGCGCCACGAACGCCGTGGCGAGGGACCCGGCCAAGGCCGCGATCCCGACGAGCCGCGGTGCCAGGAAGACGAAGACCTGGCTCAGGATGACGATCACGAGCCCGACCGTCACGGCCGGTGCCCCGACCGCCCGCCAGCTGGGTGCCCGTGGCGGCACGACCCGGTACAGGATCGCGACGAGGGCGATCGCGCCCGCGATCAGGACCGGTGGCGAGACGAGGAGTCCCGCGACGACCGGACCGACCGGCGTCTGCCCGGGTGCGAGCGTCTCGAGGCCGACGCTGAGCGTACCGAGGACGAGCAGGGCGATGACGGCCGCCAGCAGCAGACCGACCCAGACGAACCCTCGCGCCGTGCGGCGGAACACGTCCCGTTCGGTCTCGGCCGAGAAGATCCGGGAGAACGCGACATCGAGCGTCACGTAGAACTGGCTCACGGTCCAGACCAGGCCCACGAACCCGATGATCGATATGGCGGTCGCGCCACTCGTCAACGCGGCAAGCGCGCCATCGATGAGTTCCTTGAGGGGCGGGAAGACGTCGACCAGCGCCTCGGCAAGCGCGGCCTGGATGCGCGGATCGCCGGCGATCAGGCCCGCCAGCCCGAGGGTCACCAGCGCGATCGGGATGACCGCGAAGAGCGCCGCGAAAGCGAGTCCGTTGGCGAGCAGCCCGCCTGCCGCCCGACCGTAGGTGTCGAGGACCTCGCGGACATAGGCGACGCGCGGTTCGTCGAGCACGCGTTCCAGGATCGCGGCGGGATCCATCGCCCGCGGGTCAGTCCTTCAGGTCTTCGAAGAGGCGCGCCTGGATCGAATCGGCGGCGACCCGGCGCGGCGCCGTGACGAGCGCGCGCACCTCACCCCGGCGAACGAACCGCCGCCCGCCGAGCTTGATGCTCTGGAGTCGCCCGCTCCTGGCCCAGGCGCCGATCGTCGATGTCGTGAAGTGCACGTTGACACTGGCCAGGATCTCCTGGGCCTCCGCGAGCGTGATCCAGTCCGCGGCGCCGGCCATGGTCAGTCGGCGGCCGGACCGGCCGACGTTGCGGGCGTCGCCGCGGCCGGTTCGCCCGAGGAGCCGCTTGAGCCCGCCTCGGCGCCATCGGCGCCCTTCGCCGTGCTCGAATCGCCGGATGTCGTCGTCGCGTCCGCGCCGGAGGTCTTGGCCGATCCAGGAGCGACCGTGGCCCGACGCTCCTTCTTCGCCCATCCCGATCCCTTGAAGTGGATGGTCGGGGGCGCGAACGCCTTCTTGATCGGCCCGCCGCCGCAGACCGGACAGGTCGTCGGTGGATCCGCGAAGACGCCATGCACGACCTCGAAACGCGTCCCGCACGCGGCACAGTCGTAGTCGTATCGGGGCACGTTCGGACCGCCTGCGTTCAGCCGCGCAGGAGGCGCATGCCGCACTTGGGGCAGTAGAACGCCCGCTCGTGCGCCGATGCGAATCCGCAATGCGCGCAGACCAGGCCACCGCGACCGGCGGCCGGCATCGGTCGCTCGACGGCCGTCAGGCCCATGGCGTAGTGGTTGGCCAGGATGTTGGTCAGGATGCCGGCGAGCAGCTTTGCGCCGATCCGGTCCGTGTCGCCACGCACGCCCCGACCGCCCCAGCCGACGACCGCACGGCAGATCATGTCGCCCGTGGCCTCGTCCCAGTGAGCCGCCACGCCGCCGATGATGGCGTTGTACTCCGGGTACCCGCTGGTATCCACTTCGCCGTCGAGCATCGCGCAGACGAACGTGTCGAAGGCGAGGTCGATGGCGTCGATCGACTCGAGGACCACCAGCGCGTGGCGCGTGATCGGCGAATGGACGTGGTGCGCGTTCAGCCACTGCATCGCCTCGGACGGGCGGGCGATCGTCGGCGTGGCCTCGCTGAACTCGATGGGCAGCGGCTCGACCAGCTCGATCTCGGACTTCGCCAGGCCCACCAGCATGGTGGGCAGCTCGGCCATCGCCTGCGGTCCGGTCTTCATCCGGACCCCTTCGCTGGTCTTGCCCGCGTAGTACAGCTTGAGCTGGAACTCCTGGGCGACCACCTCCTCGCCGAGCACGGTCCCCGGCTGCGCCGGGGCGGCGGCGGCGTCCGCGGCAGCGGCGTCGTCGGTGTTCTTGCGCTTGAGGAAATCGAGCGGCACGGACGGACTCCATCGATCGACTGGGTCGGCCGCCATGGTAGCAGGGCCGCGCCGCGGGAAGACCCGGACCGTCGGGATCAGTGGGTCCGGGTGACCTTGCGCAGGTTCCGTGGGGCCTCCGGGTCGAGGCCCCGGACCTGGGTGAGATGGAGCGCATGCAGCTGCCCCACGACGATCGAGACGATCGGGCCCAGCCATTCAGGCGTGCCGGCCGGCAGTGCGAATGGCCAGCGGGCCAGGGCCAGGGCCTCGGCGTCGTCGGAGACGACCGCGAGCTCGGCATCGAGCTCGTCGCGCAGTCGCGTCAGCGACGTGATCAGGCTGGCGCGAGCCGGGCCGGGGCGGACGATCGAGAGCACCGGCACCCCCGCCTCGAGCAGGGCGACCGGACCGTGTTCGAAATCGGCGGCCGAGTACGGGTCGGCGAACACCCGGGCGAGCTCCTTGAGCTTCAACGCCCATTCGCGCGCCGTCGGGTACTCGTAGCCGCGGGCGATCACGAGCAGCCGGTCTGCCCGGGCCTGATCGCGGGCCATTGCCTGGGCCGCCGGCTCCAGCGTCAGCGCGTCGGCGAGCGCGTCCGGGATCGCGCGGAGCGCGGCGACGTCCTCCGGGCGACCGCTCAGCGCGGCCGACAGCGCGGCGATCGCGAGGAGTTGGGTCGTGTAGGTCTTGGTGGCCGCGATCGCCAACTCGGGTCCCGCCCCCAGATCGATCGTCGTCTCGGCGGCATACGCCAGCGCCGAGGTCGGATCGTTGGTGATCGCGAGGGTCGGCGCCCCCTGGCGACGGCCCGCCGCGATGACCCCGACGACATCCGGGGACGCTCCCGATTGGCTGATGCCGATGACCAGCGACCGTTCGAGGCGCGGCTGCGCACCGTACAGGGAGATGACCGACGGGGTCCCCAGGCCGACCGACAGGCCGTGCCGGATCCCCAGCACGTACTGGGCGTAGATCGCGGCATGGTCGCTCGTCCCACGGGCCGCGATGACCACGTGATCGACCGCGCGGGCCGCGATCGTCTCTGCGAGCCGACCGAGCTGCGCCTCGGACCGGGCGAGGAACGCGGCCGCCACCGCGGGTTGCTCGTGGATCTCGTCGCGCAGGGTCATGCGGCGCTCAGGGGCGCGCGAGCGCGACGGGCAACCGTCCCGGAGCCGGTGCCTCGCCGACGAGCACGTCGGCAAGGGCATCGAGCGACGCCGGCAGGACCGAGTACGTGGCGAACGCGCTCACCCCGGCAGGGTACCCGACGACGTCCCACGGTCCGCGCATCGCGACCCCCACGGTCGGGATGCCGGTCGCCGCGATCGCGTCCACGAGCGCGAGCTGCTCGGGCTGACGGTGCCCGTCGATCGTCCCGACGACGACCGTCGCGATGTCGCCGCGCGCCACGCGCTCCCGAACGCCGGCGATCGTCCGGTCATCGGGCCGCTGGTCCACGACGATCTCCTCGACCTGGTCCCGGTGTCGCCGCACGGCGGCGCCGAGCGCCGGCGGCACCGCGGACGAGGTGTCGGCCGGGGTCAGATCGCTCGGTCGCGGCATGATCGCGAGGAGCGGCCCCTCGTGGATGAGCGGCCCATCGCCGCGGCCGCCGATCCGGGTGATCGACCGCGCGGCGAGCGACGCCGCCAACGCCATGTGGGCGTCGCACCCGACCACCTCCAGGGTCGGGGGCGGGCCACCCGGGCCCGAGGCGAGCCAATGACGCAGTCCGCTGATCCGGGTATCGGCCGCGGCCAGCTCCCCGCGATCGAACAGCTCGCGCGCGGCGGCGTGGACGAGGGTCTGCTCGATCCGCTCGAGCGCGACCGGATCCGCGGCCGCCAGGAGCAGGTCGACGCCCGCCCGGACGGCCGCAACGACATCGAGTGCCTGGGCGGGGCCTTGGGCGAGGGCGCGCATGTCCAGGGCATCGGAGATCGTCACCCCGGTGAACCCCAGATCGCCGCGCAACAGGTCGGTCATGACCGCACGCGACAGGGTCGAGGGCAGGTCGTCGCGACGACTGATGGCCGGGAGCGCGAAATGCCCCGACATCGCGAGCCGGACCCCCGCACCGGCCGCGCTCCGGAACGGCACGAATTCGCGTTCCCGAAGGATCGCCAGCGGCACGTCGACCGCGGCCAGTCCGTGATGGGTGTCGGCGGCCACGTGGCCCTTGCCGGGCGCATGCTTGACGGTGGCGGCCACGCCGGCGCCCTGGAGTCCCCGGATCATCGCGTCGCCGTGGCGCGCCACCGCGTGCGGGTCGTCCCCGAACGACCGGATGCCCAAGGCCGGGTTGGCCGGGTTCGTGGCGAGATCGACGACCGGTGCGTACACGACGTTCACGCCCATGGCCCGGGCCTCGATGCCGATGGCCCGTCCCACCGCCTCGGTCAGCGCCGGATCGTCCACGGCCCCCAGGGCCATGTTGCCGGCGAAGGGCGTTGGCCCCTCACCGAGCGCGAGGAACTGCCCGCCCTCCTGGTCCGCTGCGACGAGCAGCGGGAGGGGGTGCGCGGGCGCGGCCCGGGGGTCGGCCGCGCCCGCACGCTGGAAGGCGTCGGTCAGGTCGCGGACCTGCGCCGGTGTCCGGACATTGTGGTGACGGAACAGCGTGAAGCCGGCAGCCGGGGCGGAGGCCAGGCGCGTGGCGATCCGCTCCGGCAGACGGTCGCCCTCGAACGCGAGCATCACCCGGCCAAGGATGTCGTGGCCGGGCGAGGACGTGTCGCTCACCCCTTCACGGATCCGGCGATCAGCCCTCGCACGAAGTACCGCTGGAGCAGCAGGAAGACCGCGAGTGGCACGATCATCGTCACGAACGCACCGGCGGTCAGGAGGTGCCAGGACTCGCCCTTGGTGCCCACGAGCTCGTTGAGTCGGGCCGGCAGCGTGGCCACCGCCGAGTCCGTCCCGAGGTAGACCAGCGCGACCAGGAGGTCGTTCCAGACCCACAGGAACTGGAAGATGGCGAAGGATGCGAGGGCCGGCAGGGACAGCGGCAGCACGATGCGCCGGAAGATCTGGAAGTGCGACGCGCCATCGATCGCTGCCGACTCGAAGAGCTCCCCCGGGAGCTGGCTGATGTAGTTGTAGAGCAGGAAGATGGCCAGCGGCAGCCCGAACCCGGTGTGGGCTAGCCAGACGCCCAGGAACGTGCCGTTGAGATCGAGACCCGTGTACAGGCGCAGGACCGGCACGAGCGACATCTGGAGCGGGACCACGAGGAGGCCGACCACGATCGCGAACATCACCGTCCGTCCCGGGAACCGCATCCAGGCGAACGCGTAGGCGGCGAAGGCGGCCATCGTGATCGGGATGACCACGGCGGGGATGGTCACGACCAGGCTGTTCACGAAGGCCGTGGCCATGCCGTCGGCCGTGAGCACGGACTGGTAGTTCACGAGCGTCCATGCGCTCTCGAACGGGTGGAGGATGGCCTCCCACCAGCCCGACGCGCGGATGTCCGCGTTGCTCCGGAACGAGCTGACCAGCAGCCCGACCGTCGGGAGGGACCACGCGAGCGCGAGCAGGACGACCGCCACGCGGACCCCGGTCCGTCCGAGGAACCCGGGCTTGCGGGCGCCGCCGGCGCGCTCTGTCGCCACGACGCGTGCCTCCGCCGTCATGACCCGATCCCCTGGCGTCGCAGGTTGCCGATATTCACGATCATGATCGGGACGACGGCGATGAACAGGATGACCGCGATGGCGCTCGCCTGGCCGAAATTCCGGAAGACGAACATCTCGGTGAACATCCGATTGGCGATCACCTCGGTCTCGAACCGCCCGCCGGTCGTCACGTACACGATGTCGAAGACCTTGAGGATGGCGATGGCGATGGTGGTGGCCACCGCGATGATGGTGCCTCGGATCATCGGGACGACGACGCGGAAGAAGACCGCCGCCTCGCCGGCGCCGTCCATCCGCGCGGCCTCGATGATCTCCGACGGGACGCCCTTGAGCGCCGCGGAGAGGACGACCATCGCGAAGCCGACCTGCAGCCAGATCATGATGACGATGAGCGCGAACGTGTTGATGGGCGGGATCTGGAGCCACGGCTGCGGCTCGTTGCCGAACCAGGTCCAGACGGCATTGAGGAGCCCGATCTGCTGCTCGCCCTCGGGCGCCCACGCGTACACGAACTTCCAGATCACCGACGCACCCACCATCGAGATGGCGAGTGGCAGGAAGATGAAGGTCTTGGCCAGGGCTTCGCGTTTCACGCGATCGACCAGCGTCGCGGCCAGCAGGCCGATCGCGACGCTGCCGGCCGTCCCCACGACGAGCCAGATGATGTTGTTGCGGAAGGCGAGCCACATGTCGGGCGAGGTGAGGACGGCGGTCCAGTTCGCGACCGCACCCCCGTCCTCGGTGAGGCTGGCCCAGATCGTGACGATGGTCGGGATCAGCAGGAACACGCTGAGCATCAGGACCGCCGGTCCAAGGAACACATAGGGTCGGATGCGCTCGCGCCAGCCCATCGGCAGGAAGTCCACGGCGGCGTCCAAGCCCACGTACAGGAGCCACACGCCACCGACGCCGATGATCAGCGCGATGACCATCACGGTGAGCTTGGCCTGGAACGGGTTGAGACCACGCTCCAGGATCGCCGCCGCGACTGCGTCCTGACCCAGCAGGCTGTAGAAGGCCGAGTAGAGCCGTGCCGGCCCGTCAGGGTCGCGGATGATGTCGAGACCCACGACGATCAACCCCATCGCAACGACGACCGCCACCAGACGGGCAGCCGTTCCGAGGGTCTCTCCGCGAGGGCGTGTCGCGGCGGTCGTGGCGATCATCGTGGTTCGCTCTCGCTCCAGTATCGGTGATGGGGCCGGTCCAGGACCGACCCCATCTCCATCAGCGCGGGACGGTGCCCCGCGACGTTACGGCCAGCTGGCCTCGATCTCCGCGAAGATCTCCTCGGTGCCGTCTCCGTTCTGGGAGACCCACTGGACCATGCCCTTCCAGAACGACCCGTTGCCGACTTCCTTCGGCATCGAGTCGCTGCCGTCGAAGCGGAGGGCGGTCGCCGTCCGGGCGATCTCGGCCAGGCCCGACATCGGGTAGCTGGTGTACCAGTCGGCCGGGACGGCATTGTTCGCCGCCAGGAAGGCGCCGGTCGCGACCCGGTCCTTCACCGCGTCCACCGTCGAGAACCACTGCATCAGCGCGCGGACCTCGGGGCGGTCGTTGAACATCACGAACATGTCGCCGCCACCGAGCACGGGCGAGCCATGCGCCGGGTCGATCGGCGGGAAGTAGAAGAACGAACTGTCGACGCCCGGCTTGTACAGGGCGTTCCCATCGGCGTCCTTCGGCCAGAAATCGGGGATCCACGCGGCCTGCTTGTGCATCCAGCACTTGGGGCCGCCCTCATCGAACATCGGGGTCTGCGAGTCGCCGACCCACGTCCCGTTGATGCGCGTGTTGCCACCGTAGACGTAGTCCTCGGTGAACCACATCTTCTTGACCTGCTCGGCCGCGGCGAGGATCGCCGGGTCGTTGAAGGGGATCTCGTGGGCGACCCACTGGTCGTACACGTCGGCCCCGGCGGTGCGCAGGATGACATCCTCGAGCCAGTCGGTCGCGACCCAGCCGGAGGCGTCGCCGTGCTCGATGCTGGTGCACCACGGGTTGCTGCCGTCGGCGACGATCTTGTCACTCAGCGCGACGAGCTCGTCCCAGGTGGTCGGGATCGCGTAGCCGGCCGCTTCGAAGGCGGCGACCGGGTACCAGACGATCGACTTGAGATCCTGCTTGTAGAAGAGGCCGTAGAGGTCGCCGTCGACCGTGCCCAGATCCACGAAGGACGGGTTGTACGACGCGGTGATGGTCTCGCTGTCGAGGACGTCCGTGAGCGGGATGAGCTTGCCGTCGGCCTGGAAGGACCGCATGTTGCCCGGCTGGGCGAGCTGCGCGATGTCCGGCGCCAGGCCGCCCTCGACGCGGACGTTGAGGACCGTCTCGTAGTTGGTGATCCCGGAGTAGACGACGTTGATCCCCGTCGCGTCCCGGAACGCCTTGAGGCTCTCGTCGAAGGCGGTGCCTTCGGCCTCGATCCACTGGGCGAGCACGTCGATGTTGGTGCCCGTGTACTCGCCGGCCAGGGCGGCGGTCAGTTCGGCGTTCGGGCCGCTCGGGGCGACGCTCGCGGGCGCACTGGGCGCCGTCGAGGCGGGCGCCGTGGATGGCGCACTGCTCGGGGCCGTGCTGGCAGCCTCGTTGGCACAGGCTCCGACGACGAGCGTCGCCGCAAGAGCCAGGCCCAGGTATCGCTTGTTTCGCATCACTCCTCCGTGTTCGCCCCGTCGCGGGGGTCGCTCCATGTCGATCCGACTCCGTCGTGTTGGTGGCTCACGCGTCGCGGACCACCTCCTCCCCGAAGCCCTCGGTCGTCGTCTCCGGCGCGCGCCGGGCGATCGCGACGGCTCCCCAGGCTCCGGCCTCTGCCGTGGAGGGCAGGATCTCGACGATGTCCGCCGGCAGCAGCGCGCCGGCCTGGGGCGAGACGGCGCGCATGCGCGCCAGCTCGCGATGGATGGGTCCGGCGAACGCGGCGCCCGCGTGGGAGACCCCACCGCCGATGACGACACGCTCGACGTCGTAGGTGAGGACGAGCAGGTGGACGGCCCACGCGAGATGCCGGCCGACGTCCTCGATGAGATCGATCGCCGTCTGGTCGCCGGCCCGGGCGGCCTCGTAGACCTCGATGGCCGTCGCGGCGCTCGCCCGTCGGGCGATGGACGGTCCGGCAGCGACGGCCTCGAGGCAGCCCCGCTGCCCGCAGGAGCAGGTCGGCCCGTCGGGCTGGGCGATCACGTGCCCGATCTCGCCGGCCATCCCACGCGAACCTCGGTGGAGCGCGCCATCGAGCACCACGCCCGCGGCGATCCCGGTCCCGACCGCGAGATAGGCGAGGTCGTCCAGGTCGCCCAGGATCCCGCGCTCATGCAGGCCGATCGCCGCAGCCCGAGCGTCGTTCTCGACGACGACCGGGCGGCCCAGGCGCTGCTCGAGGGCGTCGCGCAGGCCGAAGTCGTCCCAGCCGAGGTTCACCGCGAGGGTCACCGACCCCGACACCGGGTCCACCCGACCGGGCACCCCGACGCCGACGGCGCACAGGTCGGCCCGGGCGATCCCGGTGCCCTCGAGGGCCTCGTCGAGACAGGCCACGATCGCGTCGGCGGCACGCTCCTGGTCGCCGGCGGCCGAGGAACGCGTGGCGCGGCCCAGCACGACGCCGTCCGACCCCACGACCAGCACCGCGATCTTGGTGCCCCCGACATCGATGCCGGCCACCGGACCCGCCGAGTCGGTCATCGGTGCACCGTCAGGCCGAGTTCGTGGGTCAGGAGCATGGCGCAGGCTCCCAGGAGCGTCGTGTCGTCGCCCCGTCCCCCGTCCACGATCTGCAGGTCGCTGGCCAACGGACCCAGCGTGCGCCGCTCGGTCTCCGCCCTGATCGCGTCGAACCACGGCTCGCCGAGCACGGTCGCGGCGCCCAGGATCGTGATGTGGCGGACGTCCACCACGCCCGTCGTGGCCGCGATCGCCGCCCCGATCGCGCGGCCGGCGGTGCGCACGACCGCCAGGGCCGCGGGGTCACCGCGGCGTGCGAGGTCGGCGACATCCTCGACCGTGGCGGCAGCGAGGCCGGCGCGCTCGGCGGCGGCGAGGACGGCGGGGATCGACGACACCGTCTCCAGGCATCCGAAGCGTCCGCAGTGACAGCGTGCCCCGTCGGGATCCACCACGATGTGCCCGATCTCGCCGGCCCCGTGCCCATCGCCATCGAAGAGCTCGCCACGGAGGATCAGACCGGAACCGACGCCACGACCGACCTTGATGGCGACGAGCTGTTGGGGCCGCTCCTCGCCGCCGAAGAGATACGTGGCGATGGCCGCAGCCCGGCTGTCGTTCACGACCATCGCGGGCGTGTGGAAGTGTTCCTGGAGGATCGAACCGAGCGGCAGGTCCTGCCAGTCGAGGTTGACGGCCCAGCGGATGGTCCCGGAGCCGTCGACGATGCCCGGTGTCCCGACGCCGATCCCGAGGAGGGGGCTTGCCGCTTTGGCGCGGACGTCCTCGATCAGGTCGAGGACCACGCGCAACGCGGCGTCCCCATCGCGGCCCTCGATCTCGCGGCGGGTCAGGTGATGCAGGTCCCCGCGAAGGTTGCTGATCGCCGCCGTGAACCAGCGCTCGCCGAGGTCCACGGTGATCACCGACCGGGCATCCGGTTCGAGGGCGACGAGGGTCGGGGCCTTGCCGCCGGTCGAGGGGCCGCGCCCGATGTCCCGTGCCAGACCGTCCCGCTCCAGCTCCCCGACCAGGTCGCCGACACTCGTCCGGGTGAGGCCCGTCACGCGCGCGATGGACGCGCGTGAGATGGGTCCGAGGTCATAGAGGACACGAAGGACCAGGCTCGCATTGCGGGCGCGGGTCTGCGCGTTGGTCGCCTTCCCCGGGAACTCGCTGAGCGACACGCGGATCGGTCTCCTCCAGGGTCCAGTGCGGGCGATCCGGTCGGACCGGACTTCGTCCACGCTGTTGACAAAGTCGGAGGATAGCGACCCGTCAGCGCTTTGTCCAGATGGTTGACAAAGATTCGTGGCCCACCGGATGCGACACCGTCATCGGCGCCCGGGGAGCGGCGGTTCAGCGGTCGAGGCGCTCCCGGAGACGTTCCACCTGGTCCACGAGCTCGGCCTCGCGAGCGCGGGCCTGGTCCACGATCGCCGGCGGGGCCTTGGCGAGGAACCGGTCGTCGGCCAGCCGCGCGCGCGCGGCATCCAGCCAGGTGCTGGCCTCGGCCAGATCGCGCTCCAGTCGAGCCCGCTCGAGGGCCGCCGCGGCGGGGTCAACCTCGTCGGACGGCGGATGCACGACGGCCTCGAGCTCGGCGGCGATGACCGTGAGCGAGCCGGCGGCCGTGCTGAGGGCCTCGCGGGTGAGGCGCCGTTCGAGGGGTCGGACCCGCGCCAGTCGTTCGACGGCCGGTCGCAGGGCCTCGAACGTGGCGCCGAGGGACGTTGGCACGACGACCTCCGCAGCCAGCCACGCCGCGGGTTCCAGGTGCGCCTCGGCGCGCGCGTTCCGGATGCCGCGGATCAGGTCGAGCACGGCCCCGACCTCCGCCTCGGTGGTCGCATCGCGCTCCCCCACCCCGGGCCAGCGCGCGACGATGAGCAGGTCGGGGTCACTCGATCGGTGCGGGATCGCCGCCCACAGCGCCTCGGTCACGAAGGGCATCACCGGGTGGAGGGCTCGAAGGTAGGTATCGAGGACCTCGACGAGCGTCCACCACGTCGCCTCACGCTCTTCGGGCGCGCGCGTCTCGTCGGCCAATCGCACCTTGGCGAGCTCGACGCCCCAATCGCAGAACTCGCTCCAGATGGCGTCGTACAGGGTCCGGGTCACTTCGCCGAAGGCATACGATGCCATCGCGGCATCGACCGCTTCGACCGTCGCCGCCGCGCGCGAGAGCAGCCAGCGATCGGCGGGGCCGAGGTGGCGTTCGTCGGGCAGCCGTCGCTCGGCCCCCGCCGCGATCGTGGCCGGTCGGGCGCCGACGACATAGCGCGTGGCGTTCCACAGCTTGTTCGCGAAGTTGCGCGCGTTCTCGAGCTTCGTGGCGCCGAACCGCTGGTCCTGCCCGGGACTGGCCCCGTGGATGACGGCGAACCGCAGCGCATCCGCGCCGGTCTCGTCGATCACGCCGAGCGGGTCCACGACGTTGCCCTTCGTCTTGGACATCTTCTGGCCTTCGGGGTCCCGGATCAGGCCGGACAGATAGACGGTGTGGAACGGCTCCCGATCGGTGAGATGCAGCCCCAGCATCATCATCCGCGCGACCCAGAAGAAGATGATGTCGTAGCCGGTCTC
>CAYVJP010000064.1:0-894 GCA_964451745.1 uncultured Anaerolineaceae bacterium
GGGGCGCCGGTAGCGGGCCGCCGGCTGGTGCGGGTTCTCGCCGTAGCGCAGCGTTTCGACCTTCTCGAGCGCGATCGTCAGCGTCGGCGGATAGGGGTCATCCGGTGGTGCGAGCAGACCGGCGGCGACGAACCGGCCGGGGAGCTCCGCGGCGATCCGGGCGTCGTAGGCGGCGGTGTGGGCGAACGCCTCGAGCGCCAGCTCGCGGCGCAGCCGGTCGTCGATGCCGACCTCGGAATCGATGGCGGCGAGCACATCGCCGTAGCGGGCCGGGGACGTCACGATCGCGACGTTCGCGTGGTTCTTGGCCGCTGCCCGGACCATCGACGGCCCGCCGATATCGATCTCCTCGATGAGCTCGTCCACGGCGATCCCCGGGCGCTCCAGGGCCGCCGCGAAGGGATAGAGGTTGACGACGACCAACTCGAACGGCGCGATCCCGGCGGCGAGGAGCTGGCGGCGATGGTCCTCGAGCCGCCGGTCGGCCAGCAGGCCGCCATGGATCCGCGGGTGCAGCGTCTTGACCCGCCCGTCCAGCATCTCCGGCGATCCGGTGACCGCCGCCACGTCCGTGACCGGCAGGCCAGCATCGCGGAGGGTGCGGGCGGTGCCTCCCGTCGAGACGAGCTCGAAGCCGCGCGCGACGAGTCCGCGCCCGAGATCGACGAGCCCGGTCTTGTCCGACACCGACAGCAGGGCGCGGCGCGGCAGCGGGATCGACGCGTCGGCGCGCGCGAGATCGATCGCGACGTCACGGCCCTCCGCCCCTGCCACCGACACGGCGTCCGCGAGCAGGAGCGCGACCACCCGAGGCAGCAGGCGGTGCTCGACGGCACGGATCCGGTCGTGCACGGCGGCCTCGTCATCGCCCGCCAGGATCGGCACGGCCTCCTG
>CAYVJP010000064.1:904-12656 GCA_964451745.1 uncultured Anaerolineaceae bacterium
GCCGTCGAGGGTGGCATCGACGAGGTGCACGGTCACGCCCGTCACGGTGACACCGTGGGCGAGGGCGTCGCGGACCGCGTGCCCCCCCGGGAAGGCCGGCAGGAGCGACGGGTGCGTATTGAGGATCCGCCCGGCGTACGCGGCGAGGACGGACGGTCCCACGATCCGCATATAGCCCGCCAGGGCGACCACATCGGGGCGGGCCCCGGCCAGCACGTCGGCGAGCGCGCCGTCCTCCCCGCCCGGGACGAGGGCCGTCTCGAGCCCCTGCTCGGCGGCCCAGTCGAGCGCCGCGCAGGCCCGGTCGGCGAAGACGAGCGCGATCTCGCCACCGAGCTCGCCGCGGACCGCGGCGGCGTGGAGCGCCCGCAGGTTGGACCCGGCCCCGGAGACCCCCACCGCGATCCGCCCCGCGCCGGACCGACTCATGCCACGGTCTCCAACGCCCCTTCGAGGTAGCGTGCCCCCTCGGCGGCCGCGGCATCGATGACCTCCCCGACGACCATGGCCGCGATCCCGTGGGCGCCCAACGCGTCGATGGCGACCGGGGCCTCGGCCGGTGCGAGCACGGCGACCATGCCGAGCCCGCCATTGAACGTGGCCCGCAGCTCCGCGTCGTCGAGGCCCCCCAGGGCACCGAACAGGCGCATCACCGACGGCATCCGCCAGCGCGTCGGGTCGAGGCGGGCGGCGAGTCCGTCCGGCAGCGCCCGGGGCACGTTCCCGGGCAGGCCGCCGCCCGTGACGTGGGCCAGGCCATGGATGTCGCCGCCGGCGTGGGCGACGGCCGCCCGTGCGGCGAGCACGGCCCGGGCGTAGATGCGGGTGGGCGTGAGCAGGACCTCGCCCAGCGTGGCCATCGCCTCGTGCGGCGCACCGACCAGCGACTCGTCGGACGGCCCGTCGCCCAGCGTCCGCCGCAAGCGGACCTGGTAGGGCTCGGTGAGGTCGAGGTCCCACTGGGCGACGAGCGCCCGAACGAGGGAGAACCCGTTGGCATGGAGTCCGCTCGAGGCCAGGCCGACGATCACGTCACCGGCACGGACCGCCGACCCGTCGATGACCTGCGCGCGCTCCACGACGCCGATGCAGCAGCCGGCAAGATCGAACGCGTCGGCGTCCATGAGCCCGGGGTGCTCCGCCGTCTCCCCGCCGACGAGGGCGGCGCCGGCTTCGCGACACCCCGTCGCGACACTCCCGACGAGCTCCGCCACCCCGACCGGATCGAGCCGACCCACGGCGACGTAGTCGAGGAAGGCCAGCGGCTCGGCCCCCGCGCAGACGACGTCGTCGGCGCACATCGCGACGAGATCGATGCCGATGGTGTCGAAGCGCCCGATCGCGGCAGCGATCGCCGTCTTGGTCCCGACACCGTCGGTCGAAGCGATCAGCAGCGGTTCGCGGTAGCCGGGCGGGATCGTGAAGCCGCCACCGAAGCCGCCCAGGCCACCCACCGATTCAGGTCGCCGCGTCGACTCGACGTGCGCCCGCATGAGGTCGACGGCCCGCTCGCCGGCGGCGACGTCGACGCCGGAGCGTCGGTAGGCCGATCGCGCGTCGGTGTCCGTATCGGTCATGGACGGCTCGCGACCACCGGCTCCTCGAGCACGAACTTGCGGCTCGCCGCGTCATACGGCACGGGTTCCGGGTAGTTGCCATCGAAGCAGGCGAAGCAGAACCGTTCGTAGGGCAGGTCCAGCGCGGCCAGGACGCCGCGGATCGAGAGGTAGCCCAGCGAATCGGCGCCGATGAAGTCGCGGATCTGGTCCTCGCTGTGGGTCGAGGCGATGAGCTCGGTCTCGATGGAGGTGTCGATCCCGTAGAAGCACGGGTGGAAGATCGGTGGGGCGCTGATCCGGACGTGGACCTCGGTCGCGCCGGCCTTGCGCAGCAGGTCGACGATGCGCTTGGTGGTCGTGCCGCGCACGATCGAATCGTCCACGACGATCAGGCGCTTGCCGGCCACGACCTCGCGCAGCGGGTTGAGCTTGATGGTGACCCCCCGGTGGCGCAGACCGGCCGACGGCTGGATGAACGTGCGTCCGGCGTAGCGGTTGCGATACATCCCCTCCCGGTACGGGAGCCCGCTCGCCTCCGCGTACCCGGCCGCCGCGGGAGCGCCGGTGTCCGGGACGGGCATCACGAGATCGGCATCCACCGGGTGTTCCGCAGCGAGCTGCTCGCCCATGCGGCGCCGAACCTCATAGAGGTTGCGCCCTTCCATGTAGGAGTCGGGGCGCGCGAAGTAGATGAGCTCGAAGACGCACAGCTTGGGGTCGGCTTCCGCGTAGCGCACCGACCGCGGCGGCCGGCCCAGCTCCAGGACGACGATCTCGCCCGGCTCCACGTCGCGCACGTACTCGGCACCGACGATATCGAGGCTGGCGGTCTCCGACGAGAGACACCATCCGCCATCCTCCTCGGGGCCCCAGAGGCCCGCCAGGCCATCGTCCCCGGGCCCCCCCGTCAGGCTCGTGGCCGGCAGCCGACCGAGGACGAGCGGTCGAAAGCCATGGGGATCGCGGACGCCGATGACCCGCTGCTGGTCGAGGATGACGAGGCTGAAGGCCCCGCGGACCCGGGGCAGGACGGCGCGCAGCGCTTCCACCGTGTCCTCGGCTGGCTCATCGGCGAGCAGGGCCGTGAGGAGCTCGGTATCGGTGGAGGCGGGGAGCCGGGCACGACCCCCGCGCAGTTGGGTGAGCAGCTCGCGCGTGTTGAAGAGGTTGCCGTTGTGCCCGATCGCGATCGAGCGGCGCGGCCCCTGTCGATAGGTGGGCTGCGCGTTCTCCCAGATGGTGGAACCGGTCGTCGAGTAGCGGCAATGGGCGATGGCCAACCGTCCACGCAGGCTCGGCAGGCGCCGCTCGTCGAGGACCGTCGAGATCATGCCGAGGTCCTTGTACAGCATCAGCTGCTCGCCGTCGCTGACGGCCACGCCGGCCGATTCCTGGCCGCGATGCTGGAGCGCGAACAACCCGAGCGTCGCGATCGCGGCGGCTTCCGTGGTCTCGCCACCCGGGACGACGGCCCCGAACACGCCACACATCAGGCGCGCTCGATCCAGCCGAGGGCCCGCGGCAGACCGTGGTCCCAGGCGTGGCGCAGGTCCGTCACGAGGACCTCCAGTGCATCGGCGACCCGGCTCCCGCGCTCCTCCGCGGCGCCCGTGGCACCGGCGCCCGTCAGCTCGATCGTGAGGCGGTCGCCCCCCACGACCCCGAGTTCCTCCACGGGCAGCCCGTACTGGCGGGCCAGCAGCGCGAGCGCGGCGGCGTAGCGTGGCGGCGTGCTGACCACCAAGCGCGAGGGGCTCTCCCCGAACAGCTCGACGGCCGGTGAGTTGGCGACCGCGACCCGGACGCTGGCGCCCAGGCCGCTCCAGATGGCGCATTCGGCCAGCGCGGTCGCGAGTCCGCCGCCGGACACGTCCTGGGCGCTCGCCACGAGCCCGCGCTCGATCGCCTCGCGGACGAATGCCTGGAGGGCGGCCTCGCGCGCGAGATCGAGCGCCGGCGGCCCGTCTTCGACGGCGACGCCCGCGAGGCTCGCGTAGGCCGACCCCGCGAGCCCCGCCGTCACGTCGCCCACCAGCAGGATCGCATCGAGGTCGTGACGGAACGCCGGACCCACCAGCCGGTCGATGTCGTCGAGGAGGCCGACCACGCCGATCTCGGGCGTCGGCGCGATCGCCCCGCTGGGCGCCTCGTTGAAGAGCGAGACGTTGCCCCCGGTCACGGGCAGACCGATCGCCCGACATGCATCGCCCAGACCCCGCACGCCCTCCTGGAGCTGCCAGAACGCCTCCGGCCGCGTCGGGTCGCCGTAGTTGAGGCAGTTCGTGACGCCGAGCGGTCGCGCACCCGTGATCGATACGTTGCGGGTGGCCTCGGCCACGCTGAGCGCGGCGCCCAGGTACGGGTCCAGCGCCCCGACCGCCTGGTTGCCGTCCGTGGAGGCGACGAGGGCCTTGGACGTCCCCTTGACGCGGAGCACGGCCGCTCCCCGGCCCGGCCCGGCGACCGTGTCCGCCCCCACGGTGGAGTCGTACTGTTCGAAGACGACGCGGCGCGAGGCGAGGTTGGGTGACCCCAGGAGGCCCAGCAGCACGGCGCCAGGGTCCATCCCACGCTCCGGCAAGCGGTCCACGGGCAGCGCGGGCGCTCCGGGCGCGGGGGCCGCGCGGCGGTGCGGGGGCGGGCTGCCCACGCGGGCGTGGACGATCGCATCGCTCGTGAGCGCGCTCGCGGGCACCCGGGCGATCTCGACGCCACCGCTGGTGATGGCGATATCGCCGTCGTCGGTGACCCGGCCGATGACCGCCACGGGCAGTCCCCAGCGTTCGCAGACCTCGCGAACGTCGTCCCAGCGATCGGGGCGGACGGCGGCACACATCCG
Organism: uncultured Anaerolineaceae bacterium; assembly: GCA_964451745.1. Lineage (GTDB taxonomy): Bacteria > Chloroflexota > Limnocylindria > Limnocylindrales > CSP1-4 > SPCO01. Next base: position 5,303 of record CAYVJP010000064.1, read on the forward strand.
CTCCTGGCTCTCCGAGATCATGACCTCGAAGGGCTCCATGTCCGGCTCGCGGCGCGGGATGGCGTCGAGGTCCACGAGGATGCCCGTTCCCGCCCGGTCGGCCGTCTCGGATGTCGCACAGGTGATGCCGCCGGCACCCAGGTCCTGGAGGCCCTCCACGAGGCCGCGTTCGATGAGTTCGAGGCTCGCCTCGATGAGCAGCTTCTCGGCGAACGGGTCGCCGACCTGGACGCTGGGTCGCTTGGAGGGGTCGTCATCGGTGAACGTGGCGCTCGCCAGCACGGAGGCGCCGCCGATCCCGTCGCGGCCGGTCGTGGAGCCGAAGAGCACGACGAGGTTGCCCGGCCCGGGTGCGGCCGCCAGGGTCAGGAGCCGTTCCTCCATCAGCCCGATAGCCATGACGTTGACGAGCGGATTCCCCTGGTAGCTGGGGTCGAAGACGAGCTCGCCCCCCACCGTGGGGACGCCCACGCAGTTGCCGTATCCGCCGACGCCACGCACGACCCCGTCCACGAGATGGCGCGTGCGCGCATCCGACGGATCGCCGAATCGGAGGGCATCCAGGACGGCGATGGGCCGCGCGCCCATCGTGAAGATGTCGCGCAGGATGCCGCCGACGCCGGTCGCGGCGCCCTGGTACGGCTCGACGGCGCTCGGGTGGTTGTGGCTCTCGATCTTGAAGGCGACCGCGAGCCCGTCGCCGATGGAGATGACCCCGGCGTTCTCCCCCGGGCCGGCCACCACGCCCTCACCGGCCGTCGGGAGGGTCTTGAGCAGCGGCTTGCTGCTCTTGTACGAGCAGTGCTCGCTCCACATGACGCTGAACATCGCGAGCTCGAGATCGTTGGGGTCGCGACCGCCGAGGCGGGCACGGATCGCGTCCAGCTCCTCGTCGGTCACGCCGAGGCGGCGGTGCAGCGGCTCCACGGGGTGCTCCGCCACCGTCATCGCGACCCGACCGTGGCGTGGGCCGCCCCGGCGCCGGACGTGGCCGTGTTCGCGGCGCGAGCCGCGCTCTCCACGAGCGAGCGGATGATCCCGGCCCCATCGTCCGAGCCCAGGATCGGCTCCGCGGCGCGTTCCGGGTGGGGCATGAGCCCGGCCACGTTCCCGTGGGCGTTGCTGACGCCGGCGATGGCCCGGACGCTCCCGTTCGGGTTCGCGGCCCGGTCGTCATCGGCCGCCCGTTCGCCGCCGGCATCCACGTAGCGGAACAGGACCTGTCGGTCGCGTTCGAGCCCGTCGAGGGTCGCCGCATCGGCGAAGTAGCAGCCCTCGCCGTGGGCGATCGGCATCCGCAGCGGCTGCCCGGCTGCGGCCAGGGCATGGGTGAACGGCGTATCGAGGCGCTCCGCGGCGATCGTCACGTCGCGCCCCAGGAAGCGCAGGCCCCGATTGCGCAGGAGTGCCCCGGGGACCAGACCGGCCTCCGCGATGACCTGGAACCCGTTGCAGATCCCGAGGACCAGGCCGCCCTGGGCCGCGAACGCGGCAACCGACCGCATGACCGGGCTGAACCGGGCGATGACGCCCGCGCGGAGGTAGTCGCCATAGGCGAAGCCGCCGGGAAGGATGACCGCCGCGACCCCGTCCAGCGTCGCCTGCTCGTGCCACAGCTCCACGGCCTCCGCCCCCGCGTTGCGCAGCGCGTGGAGCGTGTCGCGATCGCAGTTGCTGCCCGGGAACACCACGACCCCGACGCGCACGGCCATCAGACCGGCTCCCCCACCGTGGACGATGCACCTGCCAGGGCCTCGATGCCGTACGCCTCGATCAGCGGATTGGCGAGCAGCTCGGATGCCAGGCGCTCCACGACGGCCCGCGCCGCAGCTTCGTCGGCGGCGTCCACGGTCAGTTCCACGCGGCGCCCGACGCGGACCGCGCTGACGCCCTCGATCCCGAGGTGGCCCAGGCTGCCCTCCACCGCCCGACCCTGCGGGTCGAGGATGCCGGGCTTGGGCGTGACATTGACGGCGAACCGGTGCGTGCTCATCGGGCGATGACGTCCTCCTGCAGGTAGCGCTCGAAGCTGGCGCCGGTGATCCGCTCGTACGCCTCCACGTAGCGGGCGCGCGTTCCCGCGATCACGTCGTCGGGCAGGGCCGGACCGGGCGCCGTCTTGTCCCACGGCTGGGCCTCGAGCCAGTCGCGCACGAACTGCTTGTCGAAGCTGGCCTGCGGGCGACCGGGCTCGTAGGTCGCGGCGTCCCAGAACCGCGAGGAATCGGGCGTCAGCGCCTCGTCGACGAGGAGCAAGTCGTCCGATCCGGGCCGGAGCCCGAACTCGAACTTGGTGTCGGCGAGCAGGATCCCGACCCGCTCGGTCGCGGCCGCCGCGTGCTCGTACAGTCGCAGCGCGGCGTCACGCACGCGCTCGGCGGTGGTGGACCCGACCGTGGCGGCCATGGTCGCGAAGTCGATGTTCTCGTCATGCGCACCGAGCTCGGCCTTCGTGGCCGGCGTGAAGATCGGCGTCGGCAATCGATCGCTCTCGCGCAGGCCCGCGGGCAGGCCGATCCCGCAGACCGTCCCAGCAGCCCGGTACTCCTTCCAGCCGGAGCCGGCGAGGTAGCCGCGCACGACGGCTTCGATGGGGATGACGTCGGCGCGCTCGACGACCATCGAACGGCCGCGCAACGCCGGGTCGTCGACCGCGGTGGAGACCAGGTGGTTCGGGACGATCCCGGCCGTTTCCGCGAACCAGAAGCGCGAGAGACCGGTGAGGACGCGCCCCTTGTCGGGGATCGCGGTCGGCAGGATCACGTCGAAGGCGCTCAGCCGGTCGCTCGCCACGAGCAGCAGCCGGCCGTCGGGCAGCTCGTACAGGTCGCGGACCTTGCCGGACCGAAGGAACGCGTCAGCCGTCAGCATTCGCCACCTCCGTGGTCGCGGGGGCGGGCACGAGGCGATCCAGGCGCGCGATGACGTCGTGGACGTGGCGCAGGAACGTGGCCTCGTCGAAGCACGCGTCCAGGTCCGTCAACGACAGCTTCTGGGCGACCGCGGGATCCACCGCGAGCAGGTCGCGCAGCGGGGCGCGTTCGTCGGCGGCCTTGAGCGCCGCCCGCTGGACGATCGCATACGCCTCCTCGCGACCGATGCCCGCCTTCTCGACGAGCGCGACGAGCACACGACTGCTGGCATGGAGGCCGAGCCCGCGGCCGATGTTCTCGCGCATCCGCTCGGAGCGGACGATGAGCCCCTCGATGAGCCCGGTCATGCGGACCAGCATGTAATCGAGCAGGATCGTCGCGTCGGGCAGGATGATCCGCTCGGCCGAGGAGTGGCTGATGTCGCGTTCGTGCCACAGTGGCTGATCCTCGAGCGCGGTGTGGGCGTAGCCGCGCAGGAGCCGTGCCAGGCCGGCGATCCGCTCCGAGAGGATCGGGTTGCGCTTGTGGGGCATGGCGCTGGAACCCTTCTGGCCCGTCCGGAACGGCTCCTGGAGCTCCCCGATCTCGGTGTGCTGGAGGTTGCGGATCTCGGTCGCGATGCGCTCGAGCGTGCCACCCAGGATGGCGATGGCGGTCAGCAGCGCCGCGTGCCGGTCGCGCTGCACGATCTGGGTGCTGACCGGGTCGGCATGCAGGCCGAGGTCCGCGAGGACCTCCGCCTCGATGTCGGGGCCGAGATGGCTGTACGTGCCGACCGGCCCGGAGATCTTGCCGGTCCCGATCTCGTCCACGGCCGTGGCCAATCGCGTCCGGCCGCGATCCACCTCGAAGGCCCAGCCGGCGAACTTGAGGCCCATCGTCGTGGGCTCGGCATGGACCGAGTGGGTCCGGCCCATCATCGTCGTGTCGGCCTCGGCGCGGGCGCGCGCGACGAGCGCGGCGATGAGCCGGTCGGCATCGTCGAGGAGGCGCGCTCCGGCGGCGCGCAGCTGGAGCGCAAGCCCGGTGTCGACCACGTCGCTGCTGGTCAACCCGAGGTGCAGGTACCGGCCCTCGGGACCCACGGTCTCAGCGACCTGCGAGACGAACGCGATGACGTCGTGGTCGGTGGTGCGCTCGATCTCGGCGATTCGGGCCACGTCGATGCGGGAGCGGGTCTCCAGGGCCGCCAGCGCCTCGGCCGGGACCACACCCCGTGCCGCCTGCGCGCGACTCACCGCGAGTTCGACCCGGAGCATGGCCTCGAAGCGCGCTTCCTCGGTCCAGATGGCACCCATCTCGGGGAGCGTGTACCGGCGGATCATCGGGCGGCCCCCACGGCCACGACCGGATCGCGGCCGATGTCGCGGCGCCGCTGGGCGCCATCGAACGTGATCGCGTCGGCGGCCGATCCCGCGATCGCGCGGGCCTCCGTCATCGTGGCGGCCCCACCAACGACCGCGAGTACCCGGCCACCCGCCGTCCGGTACGTCCCGTCCTCGTCTCGGGTCGTCCCCGCGTGGAAGACCAGCGCTCCGAGCCCAGTGGCGACATCCAGACCGGCGATCGCATCGCCACGCCGCGGGGCCTCCGGGTAGCCGGCCGCCGCGAGCACGACGGCCACGGTCGCCCCAGGCAGCGTCGGCACGCGTGCGCCCTCGACGCCCAGCGGGCGGACCGCCTCGGCGAGCCCGCCACGAGCCGCGGCCAGCAACATCGGCCCCAGCGGCGCCGCGAGGCGGGGCACGATGGCCTGCGTCTCGGGATCCCCGAACCGCGCGTTGCACTCGAGGAGGACGGGGCCGGCGGCGGTCAGCATCAGGCCGGCATACAGCGCGCCGCGGAACTGGGTGCCGCGGCGGGCCAGCTCGGCCAGGATCGGGCGGTGGAACCGCGCGAGGAGGTCATCCGCACGGGTATCTGGCAGGTCGGCCAGCGGCGAGACCGCACCCATGCCGCCGGTGTTGGGACCCGCGTCGCCGTCGCCGAGGCGCTTGTGGTCGCGGGCGATCGGCAACGCCAGCGCGTCGCGGCCGTCGCAGATCGCGATGAGGCTCGCCTCGCGACCCTCGAGCCGTTCCTCGATGACCACGGTCCCCGCGGTCAGCGCCGTCCCGATCGCCGCGACCGCCTCGTCGAGGTCGTCGGCGACCGTGACCCCCTTCCCGGCCGCGAGCCCATCGGCCTTCACGACGATGCCGCGTCCCGCCGCGTCGAGCGAGCGGGCGAAGTCGATCGCGGCCGCACCGGCGTCGAACGCACCGGCGCGAGCCATCGGCACGCCCGCGGCGGCGGCGACCTCGTGACAGAACGCCTTGCTGCTCTCGATCCGCGCGGCCGCGGCGCTGGCCCCGAAGACCGCGATCCCGGCGGCATCGAGCGCGTCGGCCACGCCGGCCGCCAGTGGCGCCTCCGGACCGATCACGACGAGTTCCGCGGACGTGCTCCGCGCCGCTGCCACCACCGCGTCACCATCCAGCGGGTCCACCGACGCCAGCCGCCGGACCCGCGGGAGTGTCGTCATCGCGTCGCTGCCCGGAGCCACGATCACCTCGTTGACGCCGGGTTCGGCGCTGAGCTTCCAGGCCAGGGCGTGCTCGCGACCGCCACTCCCCACGATGAGGATCCGCGTCGGCATCACGAGCCGCCCGGCGCTCATGCCGGGATCCCGGGCCGGTGGCGCATGGGGCGCCAGGCGCGCTCGATGGTCTGGGAGCGTTCGGGACCCACCGACACGAGCACGATGGGAACGCCCGCGTGCTCCTCGATGGCCGTGACGTAGCGCCGGGCGTTCTCGGGCAGGTCCGCGAGGGAGCGGACGCCGTGGATCGGCTCGTCCCAGCCATCGAACGCCTCGTAGACCGGGGTCGCCCGTGCCAGCGCGGCCCCACTGGATGGCCACGTCTCCACGCGGCGTCCATCGATCTCGTAGGCGACGCAGACCCGGATCGGGTCGACGCCCGAAAGGATGTCGAGCTTGTTGAGCATGATCGAGCTCACGCTGTTGACGGCCACGGCGTAGCGCAGCGGGACCGCGTCGAACCAGCCGACGCGACGTGGTCGGCCGGTGACCGTCCCGTACTCGTGGCCACGCTGGGCGATGCCCGCGCCGATATCGTCGAGCAGCTCGGTCGGGTACGGGCCGGCACCCACCCGGGTCGAGTACGCCTTCATGACCCCGATGACCTCGTCCACCTGGAGCGGACCGATCCCACCGCCCGTGCACGCCCCACCGGCCACCGGGTTGGACGAGGTCACGTAGGGGTAGCTGCCGTGATCCAGGTCCAGGAGCGTGCCCTGGGCACCCTCGAGGAGCACGTGTTCGCCACACGCGAGGGCGGCCTGGACCAGCCAGGTGGTGTCGTCGAGGTGATCGCGCAGGCGCTCGCCCCACGCGAGCGCGAGCGAGACGAGCGACGGGACATCGAACGCCTCGGCGCCCATGGAGTCGAGCAGGAGGTTCTTGTCCGGCAGCGCCCGGGACAATCGATCCTCGAGGACCGAGCGGTCCAGGAGGTCCTCCATCCGCAGCCCCAGGCGCCAGGCGCGGTCCCCGTAGGTCGGCCCGATGCCGCGGCCGGTCGTCCCGACGGCGGCGCCGTCCAGGCGGGCCTCGTTCGCCCGGTCCAGGGCCACGTGGTAGGGCATGATCACGTGCGCGCTGCGGCTGACCCGGACCCGCTCCACGTCGATGCCCCGTTCGGTGAGCATGTCGAGCTCATCGATGAGCGTCAGCGGGTTGACCACGACGCCGTTCCCGATGACCGACGTGATGTGGGGATACAGCACGCCCGAGGGAGTCAGGCGCAGCTTGAAGACCTCGTCCCCGCGGACCACCGTGTGCCCGGCGTTGTCGCCGCCCTGGTAGCGCACCACCATCGCGGTCTGTTCCGCCAGGAAATCGGTGGTCTTGCCCTTCCCCTCGTCGCCCCACTGGAGCCCCACGATGACCGTGGCGGGCATCAGGAAACGCTCCGTGGGCAAACGAAAAGGCCCCGGGGAGCCTGCCCTGGGACCTGGTTAGTAATCTCCCGCATCGCGGTCTCGCTCGTGTCGCGAGCCGCCGGCTGCTGGTCGCCCGGTCGCCTCACGGGACGGCCGATGCGCCCTTCACGCGCGATCGCTGGCCTCCGATGTTCCTGGGAACGTCCACGTAGCCATCGAGGACGGGCGGAGTATAGCAGTCGGATGCCCCGCCCCACCAAGCGGCCGTGCGTGCGCTTCGTGCGGGGGCGGACCGCGGTACCACCGGCCGACGAGGGGCGGTACCACCGGCGGGTCCGAGCGTCGGATGGGCACCGCTAGCCTTTCGGAGTGATGCGCCTCCTCGGGGTCCTGGCGCTGGCGACTCCGCTCGCGTTCGGGATCCTCCTCCTCGCCGCACCCGGTGTGTTCGCACCGCAGATGGACGAAGGAGGTCGATCGATGCTGGCTGCCCTCGGGGCAGCCATCTCCGGCGTGTGCCTCACCGCGCTCCTCGT
>CAYVJP010000065.1:0-1396 GCA_964451745.1 uncultured Anaerolineaceae bacterium
GGGTCCTGTAGCGACCGATGCGGCCGTTCGCGTACGAGCGCCCGACGCGGCTCGCGGATGCCGTCACGTTGCTGGCCGAGCACGGCACCGATGCGCGACTCCTCGCCGGTGGCACCGACCTCATCATCCGGCTGCGCGACGGGACGCTGCGACCCGACGTCGTCATCGATGTCAAAGGCGTCGCCGAGCTCGACGGGGGTATCGCTGCGACCGATGACGGCCTGCGCGTCGGCGCGCTGGCGACGATGACGACCATCGCCGCCGACCCACGGATCCGGACGGAGCACCAGGCCCTGGCCGAGGCAGCCTCGGTCGTCGGGTCCGTCCAGATCCGCAATCGGGCGACGCTCGCCGGGAACATCGCGAACGCCTCGCCTGCGGCCGACACCCTGCCGTCGCTGCTCGTGGATGGGGCACGCGTCGTCGTCGCCGGTCCGGGCGGCTCGCGGACCGTCGCCATCGACGACCTGCTCGTGCGGTCGGGCGTCACGACGCTGGAGCGTGGCGAGCTCATCACCGCCATCGAGTTGCCGCGGCCCGCCGCCGCGCGCGGCACCGTCCATGTCCGCCGAACGCGTCGGCGCGGGCACGACCTCGCGTCGGTCACGCTGGCCTGCGCGATCGACGCGCACGGCGCGACGAGGATCGCGTACGGCAGTCTCGGCCCGCGGCCCGTCCTCGTCATCGACGACACCGGCGTCCTCGCCGACCCGCGAGCGACCGACCTCGCGAAGATGGAGCGCCTCGAGCGCCTGTTCGTGGATGCCAGCCCGTCGGCGCGCTCGATGCGGGCGAGCCCGGAGTACCGCCTCGCGATGCTCCACGTCCTGGGTCTGCGCGCCGTCGCGACCGCGATCGAGCGGCTCGGGACGGCCGGAACGGTGCCGCGATGACCGGCCGCATCCCGATGACGGCGCTCGTCAACGGGCAGGAGCGGGCATTCGAGGTCGAGACCCACCACACCCTCCTCGATGTCCTGCGCGACGACCTGGGCCTGACCGGCTCGAAGTCGTGCTGCCTCGTCGGCGAATGTGGCGCCTGCACCGTCCTGATCGATGGGCGCTCCGTCGATTCCTGTCTCGTCCTCGCAGTCGAGGCCGACGGTTCGAGCGTCACCACCGTGGAGGGCCTGGCGACCGGCGACCGCCTCCACCCGCTCCAGCAGGCATTCCTCGATACCGGCGCGGTCCAGTGCGGGTTCTGCATCCCGGGCCAGCTCGTCGCCGGCGCGGCGCTCCTCGCCGAGACGCCGCACCCGAGCCGGGCAGAGATCGAGGAAGGACTCGCGGGCAACCTCTGTCGGTGCGCCGGCTACGAGCAGATCATCGAGGCGGTCCAGCGGGCCGCTGCGGCCCCGGCCTCGGCCTCGGCCGCCGACGTCGGGACCGACCGATGA
>CAYVJP010000065.1:1406-1640 GCA_964451745.1 uncultured Anaerolineaceae bacterium
TCACGGTCGACCATGCCCGCGCCCGTATCGACGCCATCGATGCGACCGAGGCGCTGGCCGTGCCGGGCGTCCGGGCCGTCCTGACCGCCGCCGATCTCCCGCAGCCGGTCCCGCGCTTCGGCCCGCAGTTCCGCGATCGACCGGTCCTCGCCGTCGGCGAGACCCATTACCACGGGGAGCCGGTCGCGGCCGTCGCGGCCGAGACGCCGGACGTGGCCGAAGCGGCGGCCGCCC
>CAYVJP010000065.1:1650-12471 GCA_964451745.1 uncultured Anaerolineaceae bacterium
TGCAGTGCGAGCCGTTGCCCGCGGTCGTCACCCTGGACGCGTCGCTGGCGACGGGCGCGCCGCTCGTCCAGGAACCGTCCCTCCGCCCCGACGACCCGCTGGCCGGCACCAACGTCCTGCGCGAGCACCGCTACGGCTGGGGCGACGTGGACGCCGCGGCCGCCGATCCCGACGTCGTCGCCGTCGTCGAGGGCACGTACGAGTTCCCGATGGTCACCCAGTTCGCGATCGAGCCGCACGCGTTCATCGCGGCACCGGAGGGCGATGGCATCGCCATCTGGAGCTCGATCCAGCACCCGTACTGGCTGCAGCGCGTGATGGCCGGCGTCCTGGACCTGCCGCTGGACGCGGTCCGCATCCTGGCTCCGGACCCGGGCGGGGCCTTCGGTGGCAAGCAGCATGCGAAGTACGAGCCGATCGTCGCCTTCCTGGCGCTGCGGACCGGCCGGCCGTGTCGCCTCGTCCTCTCCCTCGAAGAGAGCTTCCAGGCCGTCCGTCGCGGGGCGTCGCGGGTCCACGTCCGGACCGGCTTCCGGCGCGACGGCACGATCGTCTTTCGCGACATCCACGCCGACTACCTCATCGGCGCGTACGCGGACATCGCCGATCGGACCGTGGGGAAGGGGAGCTTCACCTCGAACGGGCCGTACGCCGTCCCGCACGTCCGCATCCGGGCACGAAGCGTCCTGTCCCACACCGTGCCGTCCACGGCGTTCCGGGGCTTCGGCAATCCGCAGCAGATCTGGGCCGTCGAGTCGAACCTGGACGAGGCCGCCCGGATCCTGGCCATCGACCCGGTGGAGCTGCGGCTCCGCAACCTGGCGCCGGGCGGCCACCCGTTCATCGCCGCCGACACGCCGGCGGACGGTGACTGGGCCCAGACCCTGCGGCGCGCCGCCGAGATGATCGGCTGGGGCGAGCCGATCGCGCCCGGTCGTGGGCGGGGCATCGCGGTCGGTCTCAAGTCGGGGCCGACGACCGGCCTGTCGAACGCCCGGGTGCGGCTGCTCGAGGATGGCAGCGCCGTCCTGTACTCGGGCACCTCGGACATGGGCCAGGGCGCCCGGACGATCTTCGCCCAGATCGTCAGCGAAGAGCTGAACGTGCCGGTGGAGCGCATCAGCGTCGTCATGGGCGACACCTCGATCGTGCCCTACGACCAGCAGACCTCGGCCAGTCGCTCCACGGTCATCATGGGCCGGGCCATCCAGGCGGCCTGTCGCGACGTCCGGGCGCAGGTCGCCGCGGCGGGCGGGCATCCGACCGGCGAGATCGTCGGCATCGGCGAACACCACAAGGACGGCGACCCGGGGCACCCGCTCGGCGGCACGGCGGCGTTCTTCGAGTTCAACGCGACGGCGATCGAGGTCGAGGTGGACCGCGACACCGGCGACGTGACGGTGACCCGGCACGTGACCGTATCCGACGTCGGGAAGGCGCTCAACCCGACGCAGGTGCGCGGTCAGGACGAGGGCGCCGCGATCATGGGGCTCGGCCACACGCTCATGGAGCGGGTCATCCTCGATGACGAGGGCCGCATCCGGAACCTCGGCGCCATCGACTATCGGATCCCGACCTCGATGGACCTGCCGCACCGGATGGAGAGCGACATCATCGAGAACGGCGACGGCCCGGGTCCGTACGGCGCCAAGGGCATGAGCGAAGGCGCCCTGTTGTGTGTCGCGCCGGCGGTGGCCGCGGCCGTGTTCGACGCGGTCGGCGTCCGCATCCGCGACCTGCCGCTCAGCCCGGAACGCGTCTGGCGGGCCCTGCGCGACGCCGAGGCAGCGTCATGACCGACGCGTTCACGTACGGGCTTGGCGATGTCGTCGCACCGACGCTCGCCGAGACCAAGGCCATCGTCGGCGGGAAGGCCGCCAACCTCGGGGTGATGACCCGCGAGCTCGGCCTGCCGGTGCCGCCCGGGTTCGTCATCACCACCGCGACGTGCCGGGCGTTCCTCGCCACGGGCTGGCCGGCCGGCCTCGACGACGAGGTCCGATCGCGGATGGCGGACCTCGAGGCGGCCGTCGGGCGCCGGTTCGGCGATCCATCGGACCCGCTGCTCGTGAGCGTCCGGTCCGGGGCCCCGGTGTCGATGCCCGGGATGATGGACACGATCCTCAACCTGGGTCTCACGGAGACGACGACGGCGGGCTTTGCCCGGGCGACCGGCGACGCTGCGTTCGCCGCGGCGTGTCGCGAGCGCTTCGAGACCGGCTTCCGTTCGATCGTCGGCGTCGCCGACGTGCCCGCGGACCCGTGGGACCAGCTGCGCCTGGCCATCGAGGCGGTCTTCCGTTCGTGGCAGTCCGATCGGGCCGTCACCTATCGCCGCCGCGAGGGCATTTCCGACGACGTTGGCACGGCCGTGACCATCCAGGCGATGGTGTTCGGCAATCGCGGGCCGGATTCCGGGACCGGCGTCGTGTTCACGCGTGATCCTGCGACCGGCGAGGCGACGCTGTACGGGGACATCCTGTTCGATGCCCAGGGCGAGGACGTCGTGGCCGGGACGCACGCGACCGAATCCATCGCCGCGCTGGCCGGCCGACTGCCGGGCGTCGATGCCGAGCTGCGCGCGCACGCGGCCCGGCTCGAGCGCCACTTCGCCGACATGTGCGACATCGAGTTCACGATCGAGGACGGACGGCTGTGGATGCTGCAGGTCCGCATCGGCAAGCGCAGCCCGCAGGCGGCGCTGCGCATCGCCGTGGACATGGCGGAGGATCTCGATTTCCCGTTGAGCCGGGCGGCGGCGGTGGAGCGCGTTCGCGACCTGCTCGCTGTGCCGCCCGTGGCCGCCACCGTCCGCAGTGGCTTCGTCCTGCCGCTGGTCACGGGGCTTTCGGCCTCGCCGGGTGCCGCCAGCGGACCCATCGCCACGGACCCGGAAGCCGCAGTCGCCGCGGCCGACGCGGGCACGCCCGCGATCCTCGTTCGTGCCGAGACCTCCCCGGACGATGTCCACGGCATGTCCCGCGCGGCCGGGATCCTGACGTCGCGTGGCGGGCTCGCGAGTCATGCGGCGGTCGTGGCCCGCGGGTGGGGGATCCCTGCGGTCGTCGGTGCCGCGGGCGTCGTCGTGACGGATGGCCGGGTCGTGATCGGCGAGCGCTCGTTCGTCGCCGGCGACGTGATCACCATCGATGGCGCGTCGGGCGAGGTGTTCGAGGGCGCCATCGCCGGGTCGACGGAGGTCGTGCCCGAGGCGCGCACGTTGCTCGGCTGGGCGGCGGAGCTCGGCATCGAGGTCGGGGAGGCGACGACGGGCGAGGCGCCGTCCGCCAGCGGTTCGGCGGTCACGGAGCCCGCAACGCGCAAGATCACCCCCGATCGTTGCCTGCAGGCGGTCGCGATCAAGGGGTTCGCGTTGCCCCAGGGCGTGGCGGATGCCGTGCGATCGACCAACGAGACCGTCCAGCCCATCCTCGACCAGCTCGCGATCGACGGCCTCATCACGACCAGCGCCGGCGCGTTCCGCCCGACCGAGGCCGGCATCGCCCGCGCCGCCGAGCTCCAGGCGGCGGACCGGGCGGCGATGGGCGCCGATGCCGCGACGGCTGCCCTCGACGACTTCCTCGCGCTCGATGCGCGCATGAAGGAGACCGTCACCGCGTGGCAGCTCCGCGACCCGGCGGCCCAGGTCCTCAACGACCACACCGATGCCGACTACGACCGCGGCGTGCTGGACCGGCTAGCGGCCCTGCACGCCGACACCGTCGGGTGGCTCGTTCCGCTCGAGCCGGCGTGCTCCCGTCTGGCCGATTACCGCGAGCGGCTCGCCGCCGCCAACGCCCTCGCCCAGGACGGCGATGGCCGGTACGTCGCCTCACCCCGCGTGGACAGCTACCACGGCATCTGGTTCGAACTCCACGAAGACTTGATCCAGCTCGCCGGCCGGACCCGCGAAGCCGAGGCCGCCGCCGGCCGGGCATAGGACGTCACGCGAGATCACCCAAAGCGACTCCGGCATCACACCGCGTCATGTCGTCGCGTCAACACTCGCATCCGCCCGGTTGGAGGTGACGCTTTGAGCGCGCAGAACACGGGGCACGCCAGTCGGGCACGTGCCTGGACCCCAAGCCGCAAGGGTGCGCCATGAGCCTCGTGGTTTCGACCGATCCTGCCGATGTCGATGGGCGCGGCGCCGACGGCGAGACATCACGTTGGTCAACGCGCGGGGAGTGGTTCGACTGGCTCGTCGTGAGCGCCACCCTAGCCCTCGCCTTGGTCAGCATTTGGGTTGGGAGCTCCATCGTCCCAGGGGCGTGGGACTACCTCCTCGTGAGCTTCCTGTGGGCAGGGATGGGCGTGGCATGGTGCGTCACCGTGCTCCTGCGAACGACTGATCGCGTGGCCCTGTTCGCCGTATGGGCGCTGCTTATCGCGTCATTTGCCACGATCCTCGTGCTCGGACCCGTGACAGCCCTGATCTTCTTCTCGACACCATCGGACTGGATCGTCATCGGTCTGCTGGTCGCGGCGCCCGTCGGACTGCTCCTCGTCAGGCAACGGCCGGTCCGCCTGGTGTGGTTCGTGGCTCCGGCCATCGTGGTCGCGTCCGCGGCGTTGGTGTTCTCCGACATCGCTCGGTCGGCGCGCTTCGCCGCTGCTGAAGCCGAACTCACGAGGTACGTGCAGAGCCTCAGCCAGGGCACAGGCTCACCAAACACCGACGAACCCGCCACCGTCGGAGGGGTCCCGATCATCGAGGTGATCCGAGAGGACGGCCAGGTACTTCTTGTCACGGGGTACATCGGCATCCTTGGCGATGACCCCGCCGGTCTTGCATATGCCCCCGGAGGTACGCCGACCGGCGTGGGCTGGGAGCACATCAGCGGACCGTGGTACAGCTGGGTGCCACTCGGGTACGTGTCGGACGAGACGGACTAGAGGCCGCCCGCGGCGCGGTCGGATCGAGATGCTGCTCATGTGACATTCCCGGACACAAAGGGACGCTGTTGTGACGGCCTAGGAGATCAACCCGAATGGCGGCCCCGGACTCGCGAACCTTCCACCGCATCGCGCGCACATCGCTCCGACCTCACCTGGAACCCTTGGGACTGCATCAGCGCCGCCCAGGCGAAGAGTGGGTGTCCGGCACGGCTGACGAGCGACGGGCCTTTCGACTTCAACTCTCGAAGTGGAACCGTCTGGATTCGCCGGACGGGTGCGAGTTCGCAGCCGAGCTGGAGATCATCCGCCATGAGCCGATCGCCTATGGCCGTCTGTTCGGCCTGCTCACCGATGCAGAGCGCGAAGACCACCGCAAGATCCAGAACCTCGTCATCGCGAAGCTCCCGTTGGACGAAGCGGAGCTGGACCACCTACCTCCCGAGTGGCAGGCAGATCGACTGGCCCGCGTGGCGCCGCGGTTGGCGCCCTATCCACCGAACCACGACATCTGGTTCAGGTACGTGGAAGCCGCGGATGTCTCCGGCTGGATGGAGTTCATCGGCGGCGTCCTGCCGGGTGCGTTCGACCGCCTCCGGTCCGGACTCGGGTGACATTTCGCGAACGCTTTGGAACCTGAGCGTCTCGTCTTCGCGTGTAGGATGCGCGGCCATGAGATGGTTCACCGACGCTGCCTATGAGGCCGACGACGACGTGTGGGATCGGACGCTGGCCGAGTACTTCGCCTATGTTCGCGAGATCGAGCCGTCCCTGCCGCCTGACCTCGCCCGGCTCGCCCTCACACCCGAGCTCAATCTCCACGACGCCCGATTCGAAGCCGTCGATATCGATCTCGACGCCGATACGGTGGCGATCGTCGTGATCGCCGGCAATCTGCAGGCCGGCTATCGTCGCTTGTCGATGCAGTTCAGTGGGGCGCGGATCGTCCCCGACAACCTGCAGCGTCTCGGCTATGCAGTCCGGGCCGAGTTCAAACAGTCCCATTGGTCGCGGCATCGGACCGTGACCGAGATCCTCGCCCAGGAGGTCGACGTGGCGGGCGACGGGCGGTACGTGCTGCGTCTTCGCCTGTGGCCGTTCCATGAGTTCGCCATAGAGTTCGATGGCATGAGCCTCACCGAGGAGTCGGTAGCCGACCGGGGCCCGGCGCGTGCCGGCTCGTTCGACATCCGAGGTACTCGGGACTACGACTAGGACACCGCGGCCGCGAGGCGAGCGTCCGCTACCCTGACCGCCATGGACCCGCAGCCCCCGGTGCCACCGAAGACACGGATGGACCTGTTACTCGAGCGCATGGCGGTCCACCGCAACTGGGTCGAGCCGCTGGTCGGGCGAACGTGCTCACGGATCACGATCGACCGCTTCAGCCCGCAGATCGTCCTCACGTTCCTGGACGACGGACCGCCGGCCAGGATCGAGATCGACGTGCCATTCCGGTTCGAGGATGCGTCGGGCAGTCGGCTCCTGGATCCCGGAGGCGATCGCACCGCCTTGGCGCCGGTCCTGGCGTTGATCGGGCGCAGCGTGACCCTCGCTGTTGCCAGTGAGGACGAGAGCTTGCACCTTGAGTTCGGCGACAGCGTGACCCTCGACATTGAGCAGCCGGACGAGAGCATCGAAGCGTGGTGGTTCGATGTCGAGGACGCTGTCCACAGCGCGACTCCCAACCCGAGCGTCCGCGTCGGATGAAGCGTGGGCGCAGAGCGTACGGATGAGTGACTTCGAGGAGCCTCGACCCGAGGTGCTCGCCCTCCTCCAGAAAACGAGGGAGGGCGAGACGTTCGCGCGAGCACTCCACGTCGAGCTGGACTGGATCGACTCGACACCGACGACGGGCCGAGCGATCCGCCGGTTCATCGAGCGCTCGCTCCAGGTCGTGGCGGCCCAGGTCGAGATCGAATCCGGGTCCCCCTTGCCGTGGCCGACCCTCGATCCGGACGACTTCACCCCCGACCATCGCTTCACGCTCGGGGTCCACGCGGCGGCCGGCACGAAGCGACTGGTGCGTGGGCCAGTCGATGCGGCCGGCTTGCAGAGCCTCTTGGATCGCGTGCAATCCAACGAGATCTCCGAGTTTCGTTTCGATGCCACCCGTCCACTGATCTCCGCAGGCGACGTAGGCAGCGCGCTCGGCACGATCGACTTCGATGCTGCCAGGGTGTCCCGACACGAGGCACATTACGTGGCACTGCGGCTGACTCGACCGGCACCCGACGTCCAGTTCGGCGATGTCCAGGACGAGGCTCTTGACATGTTCACCAGCGCGGCGCGCGAATTGGACGCGGTGTTCGGGGTCGTGACCGTCGACGTCACCGCGATGCGCCGCGAGTTCGACAACTTCATCGAGGCGAGCGACGGACGCCGTGGGATCGCCGACCGCGCCCGCTCGTGGGCCTGGACGACGCTGCTCACGACGGGGCATCTACGGCGCCTCGGCGGGTTGGCCCGAGTCATCGGCACGGCTCCCGCCTATCGCGCGATCGACGTATCCGAAGGCGCGAGCCAGCGCGTCCTGCTGCAATGGACACGGTCGATCGACGAGGTCGACTCGAGCGCTCAAGCGTCGATGCGCGAGTACTTCGGGCCGATCCTCACGGCGGGCGGATAAGGCTCGATGCCTCATCGTCGGGTGCCGGAGCAGCGCGGACGGCGCACGTCCCACGCGCGGCGGTACCGGCCGGATGGGCGCGACGTCGCGCTGGCTGGTCGACTAGCGCTCCGGTGTTGACTACGCTACGGCGGTTTCAGACGCCGATGTTCCACTCCCACCGCCGCGAGCCTCGACGGTCGTGGCGAGCCTCCACGGTTGGACGTTCGACATCCGAGACGGCTGGGTGTCGGGTCACACGACGCCTCCTTCGCTCGTACCGCCCTCCGGCAAGGGGCTCATCCAGATGTCGTTCTTCGAGTTGAAGTCGGAGGCGACGCCGGACTTCCTCAGGACGGCGGCGAGAACAGCAATGGAGGCGGCCGGGGTGAGCGACGCCCCACTTGGAAAGCCACTCGCGGTGCCGACCGGCGAGCTATTCGTGGGCGGTCGTG
This sequence comes from uncultured Anaerolineaceae bacterium, assembly GCA_964451745.1. GTDB lineage: Bacteria > Chloroflexota > Limnocylindria > Limnocylindrales > CSP1-4 > SPCO01. The sequence goes on from CAYVJP010000065.1 coordinate 9,610, forward strand.
GCCGCATGGGGACGAATGCCTGGATCTCGGTGATGGTGGGCGGAAAGAGCACATCGGCGGTCACGATGACCTTCATCCACGATGGCCGAGAACCCCAGGAGCAAGCCGACGCCGAAGCGACCCTTGTATCGGCCAGGCTGGTCGCCGCCACGGGCCGTGGCGGCTTTCTGAGGAGGTTCGGCCGCGGCTAGGTCGCAGCGATCTGGTTGGGAATGACGTAGGGGATGGACTGGCAAGGTGTTCTTAAGCAGCCTGACCTTCGCGACCGAATCCATCCGGAAGGGCGGGCGTTTCGGCTGGCTCGTCCTGATCGTGCTTGTCGCCTCGGCATGCCATCCGGACTACTTCGAGGTGTGGGTGGACAACCAGCGGCCCATCGAGGTGCTGGTCCGGATCGAGAGCGGGGGCGTCGCGCACCACTACCAAGTGCCGCCCTCGGAGCGCGGGCTGGCCGAGAGTTTCAACTCACCGCACCCCGATCGATGGACGATCTTCACCGCGGATTGCGTGCAGGTTGCCTCTGGGTCGATCGAGCAGGACGCGACGGGCATCGTTATCGCCAGTGACGGCACGGTCTCGGCGATCCCTGATCAGGGCTTCGATCCACTCGGCAAGCCGCTGCTCGAGTTCAAGGCACTGATCGACCCTTGTCCGGCGCCGTAGCCCCGCTCGAGGTGCCCGACCGCGTCAGCGATCGTGATCTGGCCATGTCGACACGCCCTCGTATGCTCGATCCCTCGATGTCTCACCGGTGATACCATGCCTGCGCATGGACACGGTCACGATCCGGGAGCTGCGGAACCACGGGGGCGACGTCATAGATCGCGTGGCGGCCGGGAATCCGGTCACAGTCACGCGCGACGGTCGGCCCGTCGCCGAGCTGCGCCCGCTCCGCCTGGGCGGGCTGACGGCCGCCGCGCTCCTTGAGCGCTGGCGCAACGTCCCCGTCGTCGATGCCGATCAGCTCCGACGCGACATCGACTCGGTCATCGACCAACGGCTGTGAGCGATCGCGAAGGTCTGCTCGACACGGGCACGGTCCTGCTCCTGCCTCGCATCGCGGATGCGAGCGTGCTTCCCGAGGTCCCGCTGATCTCGGCCATCACGCTCGCCGAGCTGTCGGTCGGGCCGCTCGTCACTGACGACGACGCCGAGCGCGCGCGCCGGACCGCCCAGGTCCAGCAGGCCGAGGCCGATTTCGACCCGATCCCCTTCGATGCGGCGGCGGCTCGCGCGTTCGGTCAGGTCGCGGCGTCCCTGCGACGCGAGGGTCGGAAGCCCGCGGCACGGGCGTTCGACGCGCTGATCGCGGCGACGGCCATCGCGAACGGTCTGCCGCTCTACACGAGCAACCCGTCGGACTTCGCGGACATCGACGGCCTCACGGTGCGGACGGTCCCGATCCCGGCCTGAGGTCGGCGAGACCTACAGCCAGGGCAGCCACACCCGCTGCTCGTAGGCGTCCCAGTCAGCGCCGAAGGTGCTCCGGAGTTCCCGCTCCTCCGCGGGTGCGAACAGGCGGGCACCCACATACAGCGCGACTCCGATGACGACCCCGAGCCACGTGCCGAGCAGGATGCCGACCGCTGGCAGTACCAGGAGCCCGACGCTCGTGTAGAGCGGATGCTTGACGACCGCGAACGGCCCACCCGTGATGAGCTCGCCCTTCGGCACTCGCGTCAGGATCAGGATGGCGGACCACGCCCAGCCCACCAGGCCGACGCCAAGGCCGACGAGGGTCACCGCCCGCACGACCGGGTTCGATCCGTCGAACGCCACGCGCTCCGGGTCGAACGCCCAGAGCACGAGCGCCACGAGCACCACGGGCACCGTGAAGAGCGCGATCCGATCGCCGCTGCCGATGAGCGACTTGAGCGACACCCGTCGCCCCGCCGCGTTGGGTGACGTCACCCCAGGTCCACGCATGATCCATTCCTCCGACTGCCCCGCGACCGTACCCGCGACGCAGCGACCGGAGGAAGTGCCGATGGACCCGATACGGCCGTCCCGGGGGTCACGTCCCGTGGTCGGACGCGCGCCCCGGTCCCCCGACGGAGGCCTTCCGCCCTTGCTTCGTGCCGTTGGCGACCGATGCAGGAGGTCGATGCGTCAAATGCTCGCCGACGGAGCGTTAGGCGAGCCGGGCCGACGTCCGACCATCGACGTCACCGTCCCAGGCACCGACTCTGTCCCGCGCTGTGCTTGAGCCGAGCAGATCGAAGGCCGTCGACCGCGTCGCCGAGGACGTCCGGGCCCCACGAGTCCGCCTAATGCTCCGGTGGCGGGCTTCTGGCGCACCATGGTCCCGCGGGTCGCGTGGCGCGGGCCGCCGAAGGGCCGCGCCGTCGCGGCCCGCCACGCCCTAGCGGCCCTTCGCGTACCCCGTGGCGGTGAGCTTGTCCCAGAGCGAGCCGGCATTGCCGTTCTGGATGTGCTCCATCATGTAGCCCTGCCCGACGTCGACCGGGCCGAACGCGTCATCGAAGCGGACGCGGGCCACGGTCTCCTCGCGGGTCCAGCCCTTGGCCACAGCATCGGCGACGGCCGCCTTCCAGGCCATGAGCACGGCCCGCTGGGTCTGGACGTAGTCGAGTGTCACGACCGGCCCGTGCCCGGGCACCACGTGATCAACGTCCTCGAGCGCGCGGATGCGCTCCAGCGCCTCCAGCCACTGGTCCACGTTCGAGGTCATCAGCCACGTCTGGCACCCGCTGAAGATCGTGTCGCCGGTGAAGACCACGCGCTCCTCCGGCACATGCACCGCCAGCTGCCCGGGGGTGTGGCCGGGCGTCCAGAGGCAGCGGATGGTGGTGCCGCCGACGCGGAGGGTCAAGTCACCGGTGAACACCACGGTGCCGCGCG
>CAYVJP010000066.1:0-12370 GCA_964451745.1 uncultured Anaerolineaceae bacterium
CTCGTTGACGTCGAGGCTGATCTCGGCCGTGGGCAGGCCGAGGATGGCGACACCACCGCCATGGGCCATCGCCGCGATCGCATCGCGCAAGGCCTTGGCATTCCCCGACATCTCCATCGCGACATCGAAGCCTTCCACCATGTCGAGTTCCTCGAACACGTCCGACAGGGCTCGCTCACGCGGGTCGAGCGCGACCGTGGCACCCATGCGCAGCGCGAGTTCGCGTCGGTAGGCGTTGGGTTCGCTCACCACCACGTGGCGCGCGCCGGTGAACCGGGCCACGGCCGTCGCCATGAGACCGATCGGGCCGGCGCCACTCACCAGGACGTCCTCGCCGAGGGTCGGGAAGGCGAGGGCCGTATGCACGGCATTGCCGAATGGGTCGAAGATCGCCGCGACCTCGGGATCGATGCCCGGCCAGTGGTGCCAGATGTTCGTCATCGGCAGGGCCACGTACTCGGCGAACGCGCCGTCGCGGCCGACTCCGAGCCCGATGGTGTGCGGGCACAGGTGACGGCGGCCGGCGAGGCAGTGCCGGCACCTTCCGCAGACGACATGGCCCTCGCCGCTGACGAGATCGCCCTCCCGGAAGTCGCTGACGTTGGAGCCCGTCTCCACGATCTCCCCGACGAACTCGTGGCCGACGACGAGCGGCGGGGTGATGGCCTTGGCCGCCCAGGGGTCCCAGGATTCGATGTGCAGATCCGTGCCGCAGATGCCCGTCCGGTGGACCCGCACGAGGACGTCGTTGATCCCGATGGTCGGGCGGGGGACGTCGCGGAGTTCGAGGCCGGGTCCGGCGGTCGTCTTGACCAGTGCCTGCATGACGCGAATCTACGCTGCCGCCGGGCGCGCGTCCGGTGCCGGACGGCCCGTCAGTCGGCGGGTGCTTCGGACCAGTCCACGATCGGGTTCTCGACGGTGCCGATCCCCTCGACCTCGCAGCGGACGCGGTCGCCTGGCTCCAGGAAGATGGGTGGGTCGCGGAAGACCCCGACGCCGCTGGGCGTGCCGGTCGCGATGACGTCCCCGACCTCCAGGGTGATGGCCTTGCTGATGAAGGCGACGATCGCCGGGACGTCCCAGATCAGGTCGCGCGTGTTGCCGTCCTGCATGAGGTGCTCGGTGCCGTCCGGGGTGATCCGCCAGCTCCGCAGCCGCAGGCCGGCCTTGGGGTCCACCTCGTCCCGCGTCGCGAACACCGGACCCATCGGCAGGAAGGTGTCGCTGCCCTTGGCGCGCAACCACTGGCCGTCGCCCGTCTCGCCGTTGCGCAAGGCTTGCGGCGTGCCCTGCCAATCGCGCGCACTGATGTCGTTGACGACCACGTAGCCGGCGACGTGATCCATGGCGTCCGCCTCATCGACGCGGCGCGCGCGCTTCGCGATCACGACGCCGAGCTCGACTTCGAGATCGAGGGCGTGCGTGCCTTCCGGGCGGACGACCGGCTCGCCGTCGGCGACGATCGCATTGGCGAACTTGGCGAACAGCAGCGGCCGCGATGGTCCCGCGCGGCCGCCCTCGGCGACGTGCTCGCGATAGTTGAGCCCGACGCAGACGATCTTCTGCGGGTGCGCCACGGCCGCGCGGGCCGGACGATCGGTCGCCGCCCGGGCCCCGCCGCGCTTTCGGGCGAGACGCGCCATGCGCTCGTACGCACCCCGCCAGTCGTCGATCCCCAGCAGGCAGCAGACCGACTGGCGGGTCGCCAAGGACCACGCCTTGTCGGTCGCCGCGAGGCGACCGCCGGTATAGAGCCCCTCGTCGGTCAGGACGCCGATCCGATCCTCGTCATGTCGGTCTGCGTGGGCGTACAGGCGCATGACCGATCGTCGGTCAGCTGGCGCTGGGTGCCGGCGACCCCGAGTCGCTTGGCGCGACGCTCGGCGTGGGCGAGGGACGCTCGCAGAAGCTCTCCGGGTTGGTCCGCTCGCCATACACCCGATCGAGCTCGAGGATCGCTTCGGTGTCGAGCGAGTCGAGCGGGAGCACGCGCCCCCAGACCATGGCCGTGAACGGCGTGGGCATGTCATCGAATCGCGCGAACACCGGCCCGACGCTCGTCCCTGGCTGGAAGCCGCACACCGGGCTGGCCGGGTACGAGTCGAAGAAATCGCGCAACGCGGCCTGGCCGGCGTCCGTCGCGCCTTCGCTGTCACCCCGGTACAGGACGACCATCGCCCCGTGCTCGAGATTGTGGATCCAGCCCTGTGGTCGCACATCGTCGTCGGGACCGTAGACCCGCGCCGAGATCGGTCCGGTCTGGGTCCCGGCGTAGTGGCGGCCGGAGGCGGGTGGGCAATACGTGTAGGTGATCGCCGCGCCGTTGGCGACGTGCTCGTTGCCCATGTCGGGCTGGGCGTACCCCGGCTGCGGTGCCGCGCTGCTGGGCGGTGTGGCGGTCGGATCCGGTGACCACACCGTCGAGCAGGCATAGACCGGCTGCGTCGACGCAGCGAAGATCCCGATCCCCGCCACGACCACGACCGCGACGACGGCGGCGCCGAGCAGGAGGTTGCGCCGTCGCTCGAGGAACGATGTGTCCTGGTACACGGTCCGACCACGATCGCGCCGGCCGGCGCGGGCGGTCCCGCTCGGACCGGTGCTCGGCCGCGACTGGCTTGGCTGGCTGCCGGTCGTTCCGGGCGCGGATGTCGCTCCCGGCCGCGCAGTGGTCGATTGACTGGCGGCGCGCTGGCGCCGTCGGGATTCCTTGCTCACTCGTGTCCTCGATGCGGTCGAAGGGGTCGTCGGATCGGTGGTGGATCCGGCGGCGACGGGGCCGCGTCGCGTGAGGGTACCGGTTCGGCGGGATTCGGTCCGTGGAGACTCGGTCAGCGCCGGGGGTTCACGGCTCGCTCAGGTAGTCCCGGACCTCGGGGCGAAGCAGGCCGCGGAACAGCAGGACCCCGAAGGCCGCAACGAAGAACGGGGTCGCGGGGTGGACCGGGCTCGTGGCCAGGAGGATCACGGCGGGGGCGACCAGGCTGGCCAGCCCGATCGCGAGGCTGCGCGCAGCCTGCTTGCGTTGCAGGACCAGGGTCATGGTGAAGATCGTGTAGGCGAGCAGCACCATGACGATGACCCCGAGCAGGCTGACCGGCGCCGCGATGGCCTGATCGACGACGATCCGCAGGCTCAGGGCGATCCCGACCAGGATCAGCGCGGCGTAGATGAGGAACAGGCGGATGCCGCCGGGCATGGCGCGGACGTTGTGGAGCATCGGCAGCATCGTACCGCCGAGTCGGGCCGGGGCGCGGCGGGTGGTCTCGCCGCGGCCGGGTGGCTCCGTGCCGGTTCCGCGGCCACGGCCGGGTGGCTCCTTCCCTCCTAGTCCTCCTATGAATCTTGTGGACGGGATCGGCCGCCTCCCAGCGCGTTCGCGCGGGTCTGCCTCCCGGATAGTCGGTACGGACTGGCACGGACGCTGAAGGCGCGATCCTCCTCCACAGGATTCACCACGCGATCAGGAGGGACGTTCGACAGGCCACCGCCCGCCGCCCCGCGCAGCGCCCTCACCGCGCGGCGCCCGATGCGCGCGGCCCGGCTCCCACAACCTCGACGATCGGGTATTGACACCGGGCCGCCACCCTCCTACAGTCACCTAAACCGGTTTGCTAAACCGGTTTGCATCGATGCCGTGGGCCGACCGCCCTCACCTCCTCTGCGGAGGCCCGGCATCGACGCCTCGAACGTCGGTGGAGGAGCCGACGAGTGGGGCAGCAGCGGAGCCGCCGCGTAGTGGAGCCACGGACCCAGCGTCCACGCATCGCCGATGTCGCCCGCGAAGCGGGTGTCAGCAAGACCGCGGTGTCGTTCGCGTTCAACTCGCCTGACCGCCTGGCGCCGGATACCGCGACCCGGATCCGCGAAGTCGCCGAGCAGCTCGGGTATACGCCGCATCCCGTCGCCCGGATGCTGACCCAGCGCCAGACGATGACGATCGGCGTGCTCACCCCGCAGGCCCTGAGCGTGATCTTCAGCAACCCGTTCTTCGGTGCCTTCAGCGAGGGTGTCGCCCTCGCGGCCGAGGAGCACGGCTACGGGCTGCACTTCATCTCGCCCCTGCACGGGAGCCTCGCCCGGGCGATGAGTCGGGCCACGGTCGACGGAGTGGTCGCCATCGGGCTGAGCGATTCGCATCCCGAGGTCGAACAGATCCGCCGAGCAGGACTCCCGATCGTGCTCGTGGACTCGACCGCCCTTCCCGAGCACGGCTCGGTCGAGATCGACGACGTCGGGGGTGCTCGAGCGGCCGCGGAATACATCATCGGCCTCGGCCACCGCGAGATCCTGATCCTCGGCGTGGAGCCGCCGGCGCCGGGCGAACCCGACCCGGACGGCGTGACGAGCCGGCGCCTGCGCGGCTATCGCGAGGCGTTCGCGAAGATCGATCTCGAGATCCCCGATGACCGGGTGATGGTCGGGCCGGCCAGCATCGATGGCGGGATCGCCATCCTCGATCGCGCCTGGGAGGACGGCCTCCGACCCACCGCGATCCTCGCGATGTCGGACGCGATGGCGATCGGTGCCATGCGCGCGCTCCGAGACCTGCGCCTGGACGTCCCGGGTGACGTCAGCGTGGTCGGGTTCGACGACATCGACCTCGCTCCCCACGTGGACCCCCCGCTCACGACGGTGCATCAACCCATCCGTCGCAAGGGCGAGGAGGCGGTCCGCCTGTTGCTGACCGTCGTCGAACGACGGGATCTGGCGAAGCCCGAGCATCGCCGACTCGAGACGCGGCTCATCGTCCGCGCCTCGACCGGCCCGGTGCCGCGACACCGGAAGGAGGTGGACCGGGACCGAGACTGAGGTCGACTGGGCGAGCGATTCGAGATCTCGGTACGGCTCGCCGAAGACGCACGTACCGCATGCCATCGGGCCGCCAGCATCGGCGACCACAGGCCGGAAGACCGGCCATCGACTGGGTCGGCAGCGCCGACCCTCGGTTGTGAACCGGACCAGACGGTCCGGATCAAGAGAGGAGACAACGAACGCGATGAAGAAGCAGCTTCGCTTCGCGGCCCTCGTGGCAGGGGTGGCGATCATCGCCGCGGCCTGTTCGGGTGGAAGCGCGAGCACCGCCCCCAGCACGGCGCCCGAAAGCACCGCGCCGTCCACGGCCCCGGAGTCCACCGCCCCCGAGTCGCAGGCGCCTGCCGGCCTCGCCGGTGACGTCTCGCTGTGGCACAGCTACTCGTCGGGCGCCGGCACCGAGCTCGAGGCGCTGAACCAGGTCCTCGACGCGGTCAAGGCCGCGAACCCCGACCTCAACGTCGAGGTGCTGGAGGTCCCGTTCGCGGACATCTACAACAAGTGGAACACGGACGTGGCCACCGGCGCCGGGCCGACCATGTTCATCGCCCCGAACGACAGCCTGGGCTTCCAGGCGCGCGAGGGCGTCGTCGCCGATCTCGATGCCCTGCTCGCCGACAAGCTCGGTGACACGGTCCAGGTCGCCGTCGACGGGTCCAAGGTCGAAGGCAAGCTCTACATGGTTCCCGAGTCGCTGAAGGCCGTCGCGGCCATCTATGACTCGGCCAAGATCCCGACGCCGCCGAAGACGACGGAGGAACTCACCGCCGCCGTGACCGACGGCTCGATCAAGGCCGGGTTCTTCGCCGTCGGGCAGGCCTACCACAACTTCGGTTGGTGGGGCGCCTTCGGTGGCCAGCTGATGGACGCGGAAGGCACCTGCATCGCCGACACGACCGGCGTCGCCGACGCCTACGCCTACGTGGCGTCGCTGCAGGACGCTGGCGCGACCATGTATGCGAACTACGACGACATGGCCAATGCCTACAAGGCCGGCGATATCGACTACATCATCGACGGCCCGTGGGCCTCGGGCGGCTACAAGGAAGCCGTCCCGACCACGGCCATCGCGCCCATCCCGGCCGGCCCCGTCGGCCCGGCCCAGCCGCTGACCGGTGTCGACGGCTGGTACATCAACCCCAACACCCCGGACCTCCAGCTGGCCGTGGACTTCGCGCTCGCGATGACCACCCAGGCGTCGCAGCAGGTCATGGTCGACGTCGCAGGGCACATCCCCGCGAACAAGAACATCACCATCTCCGACCCGATCACCCAGGGGTTCGCGGACGCGGTCGCCACCGGCTTCCCGCGCCCGCAGGTCCAGGAGCTCGACAACTTCTGGGGCAACTTCTCGAACGCCTGGCAGCTCGTGCTGGAGTCCGATGAGGACCCGGTCAAGGCCGTCGCGGACGCGTGCAAGGCGATGAACGACGCCAACCGCGATCTGGGGCTCATCCCCTGATCGTTCGCTAGCGAGCAAGCGCCAGCGGTGTTCCCTCCGGGGCGCCGCTGGCGCATCATCATCAGCAACCCCTGCCCATCCCGTCCCCGAGCCGGATCCGAGGAGGTGAAGACGACATGACCGCGGCGTCGGCCCCGCTGCCAGCACCGCACCGCAAGCGACGCGTCAGCCGCGATACGTGGACCGCGTACCTCTACCTGACCCCGGCCTTCGTGGTGATGGGCCTCATCACCTTCTATCCGCTCCTGTACCAGACGTACATGTCCTTCACGGACTTCGGGCTGCGCAACCTGCGCGCCGGGTCGGAGGCGCCGCCGTTCGTCGGCCTCGACAATTACATCAACATCCTGGCGAGCAACCTCGCCATCCCCAACTTCGAGTTCTTCCGGCTGATCTTCTTCAACCTGTGGTGGGCCTTCAGCAACGTGGCCATCCACGTGGTCCTGGGCGTGCTCATCGCCGTCCTGCTCAATACCGAGGGCCTCAAGTTCAAGCGGATCTGGCGGGCCGTCTACATCCTGCCGGTGGTCATCCCGCCGATCATCGTGGCGACGGTCTGGCGGAACATGTTCGACGAGCAGTACGGGGCCATCAACCAGGTCCTGACGATCATCGGTGGCTGGTTCACCATCCCGCCCGAAGTCTTCGAGATCAACTGGCTGCGCGAGTCCAAGGACCCGATCCCGTTCATCCCCCTGCCACTCGCCTACTTCGCGTTGCTGACGGCGAACACCTGGCTCGGCTGGCCACTCAACTCCGTGGTCGCGACCGGGGCGCTCCAGAGCATCCCGGGCGAGCTCTATGAAGCCGCCGAGATGGACGGAGCATCGGCCTGGCAGAAGTTCCGGACCGTCACGGTCACGTACCTGAAGCCAGCGATGTTCCCGTACGCGATCTACGGGTTCGTCGTGACCTTCAACCTGTTCTACCTGTCCTACTTCATGTCGGCAGGGCAGCCGTTCGGGCGGACGGAGCTGCTGGTGACCCAGGCCTTCCGGCTCGTCAACGAACTGCGCCTGTACGGGGTCGCGGCGGCCTTCGCGATCATCATGTTCTTCATCCTCCTGACCATCACGCTGATCACCAATCGATTGGCCAAGGCCACGGCGCGCTATGACGCCTGAGCGGACGGAGCGACGACGATGACTGCCATCCCCGCCCAGGGCGGTGTCCGGTCCGGCCTTCGGATCTGGTCGAGGACCGCCTCCACCAACCAGGAGCGCAAGCTTTCGCTGGGCAAGCAGATCCTGTACCAGCTTGCCTGTCTTGCGATCGCCTTCACCGTGGTGTTTCCCCTCCTGTGGATCCTGAGCCTGTCGCTGGACTCGCGCGGCCTATCGCGGCCCGATGGGCTCAATCTCATCCCGCCTGATGGCATCTCGTTCGAGGCGTACGCCAACGTCCTGGCCCAGCCGACCAGCAACCCGGTGTCGTTCCTCGAACTGGCCCGCAACTCGTTCTTCGTCGCGTCGGTGACCGCGATCCTCGCGGTGCTGATCGGCGTCACCGCCGCGTACGCCTTCTCGCGGATCGACTTCCGCGGGCGCGAGATCCTCATGGTCGCGATCCTCGGCGTGCTGATGCTCCCCGCCGTCGCGACGATCACGCCACTCTTCGTGCTGCTGACACGCTTCCAGGTCGGGGATTTCGTCCTGGGGCGATCGCTCCTCGGCGTCGTGGTGGCCATCACCTCGAGCGCGCTGCCGTTCGCCATCTGGAACCTCAAGGGGTACCTGGACACGATCCCGCGGGAGTTGGAGGAGGCGGCGGCGGTCGATGGGGCGACCCGGAATCAGTCGTTCCTCAAGGTGGTCCTGCCACTCGCCGTCCCGGCACTCGCGGTCACCGGGTTCCTGGGCTTCATCGCGGGCTGGACGGAGTACTACTTCTCCGTGATCTTCCTGTCGGATGCCAGCCAGTTCACGCTGGCCGTGGCGCTCAACGGGATGGTCGGGCAGTTCGCGACCACGACGCCGTGGGCGGAGTTCAGTGCCTTCGCGATCCTGTTCGCGTTGCCGGTCTCGATCGTGTACATCTTCCTGCAGAAGTACATCATCGGCGGCCTCGCCATCGGCGGCGTGAAGGGCTGATCGGCGGACGGATCGACGCAGGGAGCGCGGCGGGCGCGACCGCGGGGCGGATCGGCCTCGCGTCGGGCGCGACCTACGGCGTCATCTTGAGGATCAGGTCCTCGTGGGGCCCAAGGTCGCCCACGGGCCACGCATCGAGGCCGCCCGCCGCGTTGCCGATCGGCGGGTACAGCCCTGGCGAGGTGCCCAGAAGCGGCTCGACGCCCGGCGTGTCGCACAGCGGACCGGTCGCCAGCGTGAGCCGGACGTCCGGGACCGTCTCGTCGGACAGGTTCGAGACGACCACGAGCTTCTCGCCGCTCGCCGCGTCGTGACGCAGCACGGCGTAGATGGCCCGATCCGACGCCTCGATCGGCAGCAGCGCACCGCGCGAGCCCAGGGCCGGATGCGCGGCCCGCAGCGCGATCAGGGTCCGGTAGTGCGACAGCAGGGAGTTCGGATCGTCGGTCTGGACCGCGACGTTGGCCGTCTCCACGTCCTCGGCCATCGGCTGCCATGGTTCCGCCGCCGAGGTGAAGCCGAAGCCCGGCGCCTCCCCGGTCCACGGCATCGGCGTGCGGATCCGCTCGTCCGGCTTGCGCCCCCGGAGGCCGACTTCCTCGCCGTAGTAGATGAACGGGACGCCGGGGTTGGTGAGGAGCAACGTCGCGGCTTGCTTCGCCTTCGCGACATCCTGCCCGACGACGTCGAAGACGCGATCCTGATCGTGGTTGCTCAGGAAGGCCGCGTACCCGGCGGCCGGGTACGCGGCGGAGACCTCGTCCTGGGTGATGCGCAACGAGCCGGCATCCCCGCTGCGCACGGCGAGGAGCATCTGCGAGGCGAGGGCGAAGTCGAAGGTGAGGTCCAGCGAACCCTCGCGGACGTAGCGCGACGCCACCGATGTCGCGTCCCACACCTCGCCCAGCACCAGGGCGTCGGGCGTGGCCTCCTGCAGGCGCGACCGGAACCCACGCAGCCACTCGAACGTGGCCGTGGTGTTCTCGAGGGTGGAACCATCCTCGAGCAGGTGGCGGGCCGCATCGAGGCGGAACCCGGCCGCGCCCATCTCGTCCACCCAGAACCGCGCGATGGCATCCAGCTCGGCCGTCACGTCCGGGTTCGCCACGTTCAGGTCGGGCATCCCTTCCCAGAAGTAGCCGTAGTAGAACCGATCGCCGTCGGCGTGCCAGACGGGTCGGCCGCCAGGCCCGCTGACCGCCGGGCGCTCGTCCTCCCAGACGTACCAGTCGTCGTGTTCGGAGCCCGGCGTCCGGGCGTCCGCGAACCACGGATGCTCGATCGACGAGTGGTTCATGACGAGGTCCACGATGACCTCGATGCCGCGCTCCCGGGCGGCGTCGACCAGCGCCCGGAAGTCGTCGGCCGTGCCGTAGTCGGGCTCGACGGCGCGATAGTCGGTGACGTCGTATCCGTGGTAGCTGGGCGATTCCGCGACAGGCATGAGCCAGAGCGCTGTCACGCCGAGATCGGTGGTCGTCGACGGGTCGCCATCGTTGAGCGCATCGAGGCGCGAGGTGAGTCCCGCAAGATCGCCGATGCCGTCTTCGTCCGAGTCGGCGAAACTGCGCACGAAGACTTCGTAGAAGACGCGATCCTGCCACCAGGCGCTCGTGGCCCCAGGTGTCGGAGCCGGGGGATCCGGGCAAACCGGTGGCCGCGGCGTCACGATGGCGTCGCTCGCACCAACGGTCGCACCGGGGGTCGGCGCCTCGCTCGAGGGGACGCTCGGCGTGACAGGACCAGCACACGCGAGGACGAGGATGGACAGGGCGGCGGTGGCCGCGACGGCTCGACGGAGGGACATCGGGATGGAGTATCGCATCGGGTCCGCCGGCGGGCGTTCGTGAGCGGTCGGCGATGAGCGTCGACACCCCGGCGTGGGTTCGCGACGCCGTCTTCTACCAGATCTTTCCCGATCGATTCGCCGCCAGCGAGCGCGTCCCGAAGCCGGGAGGGCTCGAGCCATGGGATACCCCGCCCACGACGCATGGGTTCAAGGGCGGTGATCTGCTCGGGATCGCCGAGCGGCTCCCGTACCTCGAGGATCTCGGGGTCAACGCCATCTACCTGACCCCCATCTTCCAGTCCGCATCCAACCACCGCTATCACACGTACGACTACTTCCACGTGGACCCGCTCCTCGGTGGCGACGCGGCCCTCCGCGAGCTGCTGGACCGGGCCCACGAGCGCGGGATGCGCGTCGTGCTCGATGGGGTCTTCAACCACACCGGTCGTGGGTTCTGGCCCTTCCACCACATCCTCGAGACCGGCGGAGCCGCCTCGCCGTACCGCGACTGGTTCCACCTCGACGACGAGGTGCTGGCCGGGTATCGCGGGCTGACGCCCTATCCGCCCCACGACGCCCCGACCGGTGCCTCGCTCGGCTACCAGGCCTGGTGGGGCCTGCCCGCCCTCCCCAAGCTCAACACCGACCATCCCGCGGTGCGCGAATACCTCCTGAGCGTCGCGGAGCACTGGCTTCGGTTCGGCATCGATGGCTGGCGCCTCGACGTTCCCGCCGAGATCAAGGACGAGGCGTTCTGGCAGGCGTTCCGTCGGCGCTGTCGCGCGATCCGGCCCGACGCCTACCTCGTCGGCGAGGTCTGGGAGGTCGCACCCGAATGGCTTCGCGGTGATCGCTTCGATGCCCTGATGGACTACCCGCTCGCGGAGGCCATCCTCGGCTACGTCGGCGGCCCGAGCCTGGACATGACCGTCGTCGCGGGCCACCACGAGTACCGCCAGTTCCTGCACCCACTCGACGGCAGCGGGTTCGCGGCACGGCTCGTCGAGCTGCTCGGCGTGTATGACCCGGACGTCGTCGCGGTCCAGCTGAACCTGCTGGGTTCGCATGACACGCCGAGGGCGCTGACGGTGCTGGGCGGCGACCGCGCCGCCCTGCGCATGGCGACGCTGCTCCAGGCGACGCTGCCGGGTGCGCCGTGCATCTATTACGGCGACGAGATCGGCTTGAGCGGGGGCAACGACCCGGCCTGTCGTGCCGCCTTCCCATGGGACGACGCACGGTGGGACCTCGATCTGCGCGCCTACGTGCGTTCCGTGCTGGACCTGCGACGCTCGGAGCCGGCCCTCAGGCACGGCTCCACCACGGCCGTCGCGGTGGCCGGCCCGGCCCTGGCCATCGAACGCCGGCACGCCGGCGACCGGCTCGTCATCGCGGTGAACGCCGGCATCGATGCCGTGTCGCTCGATGCGACGTTGCCGGACATCGATGCCGCGCACCTGGCGCCCGTGCCCCTCGACGGCACCGCCCCCGTCGAGCCCGCCACGGCCGTCGCGGGTCGTGCCCGGATCGGCGTCGCGCCACGGACCGGGGGTGTCTGGCGGGTCGTCACCGACTGAAACCCGTCGCGCACGGGCCGCGACGGCTCCCGCAGGTGCGCGCAAGCGGCCGATATACTCGCGCTCCAGTGGCAGACCTCCCCATCGACCTCGACGCCGGGCTCGCCGAGCGGCTGGCCCGCGCCCTCGATGTCGAGGGCAAGATCCCCAAGGCCCTCGAGGCCCTGGGTCCGGTCGCGGGCCGGGACGTGCTCCTCGTGGATGGCGACGGTGGGCTCCGTGCGGCCCAGCTCGATGCGCTGGGTGCGCGGGTCAGCCTCGTGGCCTCGAACGGCGCCGCACCCTTCGATGCCCCGGATCATTCGGCAGATGTCCTCGTCGCCTGCTGGTCGGCCTTTCGCGGGGCCTCGGACGACGACATGGCGGCTGCTGATCGGCTGCTGCGCCCGGGGGGCCGCCTGCTGGTGGTCCAGGACTACGGTCGGGACGACGTCGCCACGATCCGCGGCGTCAACCCGGAACACGCCGCCTGGAGCCATCGGGGCGGCCCGTTCCTGCATCGAGGCTTCCGGGTCCGGGTGGTCCATTGCTGGTGGACGTTCGGGTCGCTCGAGGAGACGCGCGACTTCCTCGACGCCGCATTCGGGGAGGCGGCCCGGCCGGTGATTGAGCGGCTCACCCGACCGCGGATCTC
>CAYVJP010000067.1:0-12049 GCA_964451745.1 uncultured Anaerolineaceae bacterium
GGGCCACATCTACCAGGCCAACCTGACCCGCCGGCTGGAGACCCCGTTCGACGACGATCCGTGGCCGCGCTCCCGTCGCCTCCGTACCGGCGCCCCGTCGCTGGTCTCGGCCTACCTGGACCTGGGTCCGTCGCCCGAGACGGGCCGGCCCCGTGCTCTGCTCTCCGCCTCGCCGGAACCCTTCCTGGCGCTGGACGCGGACGGCGTCGTCGCCACCGATCCCATCAAGGGCACGCGACCGCGCGGTCGCGATCGGGATGAGGACCGGGCGCTCGCCTGCGAGCTGCTCGCGAGCGCCAAGGACCGCGCCGAGAACGTGATGATCGTGGACGTGCTGCGCAACGACCTGGGTCGGGTCTGTGAACCCGGCACCGTCCGCGTCCCGCGCCTGTGCCGCCTGGAACGCACCGCGGCCGTCCAGCATCTCGTGTCGACCGTGACCGGCCGGCTCGCCCGAGGGCGGGACGCCTTCCACCTGCTGGCGGCGTCGTTCCCGGGTGGGTCCATCACCGGCGCGCCCAAGATCCGGGCGATGGGGATCCTCGAGGAGCTGGAGCCGGTGCGGCGTGGTCCGTACACCGGCTCGCTGGGCTGGATCGGTCCTGACGGCGCCATGCAGACGAGCATCCTCATCCGGACCTTCGTGGCCGACGGGCGTCGCCTGACCCTGCACGTGGGCGGCGGCATCACCTGGGGCAGTGACCCCGCCGCCGAATGGGACGAGACCGTGACCAAGGCGCGTGGTCCCCTCGGCGCGATCGGTGGGGACGAGGTCGCGTGAGCTCCGGACCGCGGCACGTCTGGGTGGACGGGCACGTCCTGCCCGCGGATGGCCCGCACCTGTCCGCGTTCGATCGCGGCTTCCAGCTCGGCGACGGCATCTTCGAGACGATGCGGGCGCGTGGCGGACATGTCACGGAGCTGGCGCAGCACGTGGCCCGGCTGCATCGATCCGCGGCCGGCCTGGAGCTGCCGCTCCCCGATGACGTGGACGCGCGCCTGGCTGCGGGCATCGGGGCGTTGCTCGCCGCCGAGGGACTCGACGGCCCCGACGCCGACGCCTCCATCCGCGTCACCGTGTCGCGCGGGGCGTTCCGTGCCCGCGGTGTCCTGCCGGCCGACGAGGGCGCCGCGGCCACGCTCGTCGTCCAGGCCTGGCCGGTGGTCGCGGCGCCGGCTGATCACCTCGAGCGCGGCCTGCACCTCGTCGCCAGCCGGGTACGGCGCGACCCGCTGAGCCCGCTCGCCGCGCTCAAGACCACGTCCCGGGCGGAATACGTCTATGCGCGCCTCGAGGCGCGTCGCGCCGGCGCCGACGACGCCCTGTTCCTGACCATCGACGACCACCTGTCCGAATCGACGAGCGCGAACCTGTTCCTCGTCCGCACCGCCGCCGACGGGGCCGAGGAACTCGCCACGCCGTCGCTTGACTGCGCGATCCTCCCTGGGACGACGCGCTCGTGGCTGCTGGGCTGGGCCGAACGCGTCGGTCTGCGCCCCGTCGAGGGCCGCCTGACGACCTCGGACCTCGCCGGCGCCCGCGAGGCATTCATCTCCTCGAGCGTGGCCGGGGTCCTGCCGGTCACCGCGTTCGATGGCGCGCCGATCGGGGATGGCCGCCCCGGCCCGTGGACGTTGCGTGCCCGTGCCGACCGCGAGGCGATGATCCGCGACGGACGCGGCGACGGCGACGTGCTCGGATGAATCGCGACGAGCTCATCACCCGGACCCGGCAGCTCATCGACGAAGGGGAGCGGCTCGAAGCGCAGCCATCGCTGGGCGCGCTGCAACTCTGGCTCCAGCTCTCCGACGATCTCCTCTCGACCGCCTGGGGCAGCATGGACCGCTATCACCTGGCCTGGCTGATGGTCGGCAAGCCCAAGGGGATCGTGCGTGGCCGTCCGATGACGCCCGACGAAGAGGCGGCCTACGTCCGCGAGGTCGCCGGCCAGAAGACCGCCGCATTGCGGATGAGCCTCGATGCGGTGGAGCGCCAGTCGATGCCGTTCGTCGGCGAGACGGGTGGCGTTGGCGCGAACCAGCCGCGCGACATCGATCGCCCGCCCGACCGCGCGGGCCTGCCGGCCGACCCCGGCCTCGCCGAACGGCTCGATGCCGCCCGGCGCGAGGCCGACGCCCATCGCGACCACGGCGAGCGGCGCGCGCCGCGACCGGATCGCATGCAGCGGTGAGCGAGGTGGGGGTGTCGGGTGCCGACGAGCGGCGTCGCGTGACGGCTGTCGGCGGGACGCGGACGGTGCCGGAGCCGGACTCGATCGCGGCGGACTACCTCACCCTCGCGCTCCGCCTCGACCAGCGCAGCCCGGGCCTCGTCGATGGCTACTTCGGGCCGGCATCGATCAAGGCGCAGGTCGACATGGAGCAGCTCCGCGCGCCGGAACGCTTGCGCGACGACGCGATGGCCTTGCGCGACCGCGTCGCGTCCGAGGTCGCCGAGCCGGACCGCCGCGCGTGGCTCGGGGCGCAGCTGACCGCGCTCGAGACCCAGGCCGCGGTCCTTGCCGGCGACCCGCTGCCGTACCTCGATCTGGTCGCCCGCTGCATGGGGTTCGCGCCGACGCGCCGGGACGATGCGTCGATCGCGGCCGCGCGCGCGACCCTGGAGGACCTGGTCCCCGGAGACGCGCCGCTCTCGGATCGACTGGTGGCCTGGGACCGGGATCTTGTGATCGACGTCGATCGGCTGCCGCCGGTGATCGACTGGCTCGTCGATCGATGCCGAACGCGCGCCGCCGCCCTGTTCGGCCTGCCCGAGCGCGAGGATCTGCGGGTGTCGCTCGTCACCGGCCAGCCCTGGGGCGCCTACAACTGGTTCGATGGCGGGCGTCGCTCGCGGGTCCAGGTCAACACCGACCTGCCCGTCCGTGCCCCCGACCTCGTGCACACGGTCGCCCACGAGGCGTACCCCGGCCACCACCTCGAACACGCCTGGAAGGAAACGGCACTGGTGGACCGCCTGGGGCGCCTGGAGGCGTCCGTGCTGCTCATCAACACGCCCGAGTGTCCCATCAGCGAGGGACTGGCCGAGCTCGGCGCCGGGTTCGTCGCCCCGGCCGACGAGCGCGAGGACCTGCTGGTCGAGCTGTTCGAACGCGCTGGACTTCCGATCTCCTCCGACCCGGCCGGGGCTCGCGACACCGCCCGCCGAGCGGTGGCGATCACGGCCGCGCGCCGCCGACTCGGCGGCGTCCCCGGGAATGCCGCGCTCCTTCGTCACGTGGACGGCGCCTCGGCGAGCGAGGTCCTCGCCTTCATGCAGGACGTCGGCGGGTTCTCGGCGGCCTCGGCCGCCAAGCGGCTCGAGTTCATCGACGACCCGCTGTGGAGGACCTACGTCTTCGTGTACGCCGAGGGCGAAGCGCTCTTGCGGCGCTGGGTGGACGCGGTGCCGCCCGAGGAGCGCGTGGCTCGCTTCGGGCGGCTCCTCCGCGAACAGGTCACCCCGGCAGCGATCCTCGCGGAGACACGGCCGGCGTCGAGGGCGATCCCGACGTCGGGCTGACCTCGATGTCCCGCGGTCGCGACCGACCGCCCAGCCAGGCCATGGCGAACCCGGCGATGGCGCCGGCCAGGACGGCCACAGTGACGATGCCCACGAGTGGGATCCCGCTCCCGCCGGCGGCGATGGCCTCCTCGGCGGCATCGAGCCGGAGGGCGAGGGCATCGCGTTCCGCCGCGAGCCGGTCCACGTCGGCCGCCAGGCTCGTGGTGATCGCCCGCTGCCCGTCGAGCTGGCCGTTGATCCGTTCCGTCTCGGCGAACAAGGTGCTGGTCATCTGGGTCGTCACCTCGCGCCGGACGCGATCGATGGTCGCGAGGGCCATGGCCGGGTCCAGCGTCGGTGCGACGCCGGCGGTCGTGTGGACGGCGAGCGAGTGGGAGACGGGATCGGTCGCGAGGTCGCGCAGGGTCACGGACCACGTCCAGAATCCCGCGTTGGGCAAGGTGGCCCGTGCGACGAAGTGTCCGTCCGGGCCGGATCCCGTGGCCGTGACCTGGAAGGTCTTGCCGGTGGCGACCTCGGTGAAGGTCACGGTCGGCGACTCCCAGCCGGCCGGGGTCTCGCCATGCTGCATGACCATGAAGCCCAGCTCGATCGGCTGCCCTTCGACGGGCGGTGGCTCGGCGGTGCGGCCGTCAGCGACGATTTCCGCCCACCCGCCGGCGAGTGCCGGAGCGGCCAGCAGCAGGGCGAGGGTCAGGGCCGCGACGGCGGCGACGAGGCGACGGAACATCGGGCGGGTCCTCCGAAGATGTTGCCGAGCGCGGTTCGCCCGGGTGTCGCCTTCCCTACACCACCGACGGCCGCGCGGTTCCCGTGCTCGCGGCCGCGTCCTCAGAGGTCGCGCAGGAAGACCACGCGGTCCTCGCCCGGCCCATCGTGGTCCGGGTGCGCAGGGGTGCCGTAGATCGCCTGGGTCCCGGGTCCGTCGTCCACCCGGAAGCCCATCGCCCGATGGAACGCGACCGACGTCCGATTCCCGGGCCACGTGACCGCCGTCACGCGTCGGGCGCCATGCGCCGCGAGATCCGCGAACGCGCGCTCGTACAGGGCTCGCCCGATCCCGGCGTGGCGCCGGTTGGGATCCGCGGCGATGAGATGGACGTAGCCCGTCTCCGGGTCGTCCTGGCCGAGGAACGCGACGAGGAAGCCGCGGAGGCGGCCGTCGGGGTCCTCGGCGATCCACGACGTCCCCGTGAAATGCTCCAGCCACAGCCGCGGGAGCAGCGCACGCATGCGACGGCCACCCCACCACTCGTCCATCACCTCGGCGATGCGCGCGTGGTCCGCGGCAACCGGGCGGCGGAAGACCAGGGCGGCCACCGGCTCGCTCAACGGGCGCTCCACCAGGCCGTTACCCCGGCGACCACGACCTGGACCGGGACGAGCAGCCCGAACGTCTGCGCGAGGTAGTCCGGCAGGGTGAGGACCCCGCCCTCCGTCCGGGCATACAGCCACAGCCCGAGCTGACCCAGCAGGACGGCGACGACGGCCAGCACAAGCGTCAGCCAGGGACGACGCGTACGCGCGATCGCGTCGCCTGCGCCGACGCGCGTCGCCGTCCCGACCGCCCAGCCCGTCGCGGCGGCCACGATGACGAGGCCCGCGGACAGGCTGAGGACGCCGCCCAGGACCACGGTCACCGCCGCCCCGGCCAGCCCGCCGAGCGACCCGAACGCGACGCCACGGGCGATCGATCCCTGACCGGACGTCGCGCCACCGCCGGCACCAGCGGGATCCGGCAGGTCCCGGTAGCGATCGGACGGGGGGCGGTCCAGCCGGCGCTCGCCGGGGGCGGGGGGTCGTGGCGCATCGGTCACGCCGACCATCCTACCGTTCACACCGTGGCACGGGCACCGGGCGGACGGTAGACTCTCCGATCGTGAGCCACCCAAGCCTCGGCCTGCCGCCACTCGATGTCACCGCCGGGCTTCCGGACGCCGCCAGGCGGATCCGGGAGCGCACGCCCGAACTCGCGGCCAAGGCCCTCGCCGTCGCCCTCGATCGCGACCCGACGCTGCGCGAGCGCAACGATGAGGTCGGCCTGCGCGCCCGGCTCCACGACGCGAGCCTCCTCGCCGAGCGATTGGCCCTCTGTGTCGCCGCCGACGACCCGACCCCGCTCCGCGAGTACGCCGACTGGACGTCGCCGGTCTACCGACGCAAGCGCGTGCCGCTCGACGACCTCATCGGCTTGTGCGAGGGCCTCCGCGCGGCGCTCCCCGTGGCGCTGGCTCCCGGGGAGTTGGAACCCGCGAACACCGCCCTCGATGCCGCGATCGCGCAATACCGCTGGCATCGCCGCCTGGCGGGGGACGCCCGCAAGAAGAACGCCCTCTTGCAGCTGATCTACAAGGGCGGCTGACAGGCGATGACCATCAAGTGGGTGCAGCAGGATCCGCTGGTCCTCAACGGCGAACCGTTCTGCTACGGCTCGCGACTGACCGTGCGCCAGCTCCTGGAGCTTCGATCAAACGGGTACGACCTCACGCGGATCCTCACCGATCACCCGGAACTGCGGACGGTGGGCGTCGCGGCGGCCTTCACCTACGCGGCCGCTCAACGCGAGCGCTACGCCGACTTCTACGAGCCGGACGGCTCGCTCACGGGCCCCGGCTACACCGAGATCGAGGCGGCCGGACTGCCCGCCCAGTACCGCGCGCCGGGGATCGTCGTCAAGGCCGGCTGACCTGTTCGGACAAGCGTTCGCGGACTCGGTGGTACGCTCTTCGTCCGTACCGTTCCCGGAGAGCACGAATCAGATGACCGACGCCACCACCGAACCCGACACCTCGCCCGCTGTGACGGCGACGGAGGCACCCGCCTTCGATCCCGAGCGACGCGCGACCGAACTCGCGATCCTCGACGCGCTGCGCGCCGTGGTGGACCCCGAGATCGGGATGAACGTGGTCGAGCTGGCCCTGATCAAGCAGATCCTGCTGGGACCGGACTCGACCGAGATCAAGATGATCCTGACCACGCCGTTCTGTCCGTACGCAGGCTCCATGATCGCCCAGGTCAAGGAACAGGCCGAATCGGTCGTCGACCACGATGTCAAGGTCACCCTGCTGGCCGAGCGCTGGGATCCGCGCGATGCCGGCCTGATGTGGTAATCGATCGCCCGAGCACGGGTGATCCCAGGACCGACCATCAGGTGCACGAGGAGCACAGCCGAACATGAGTGACCCGCGAGTTTCCAACCCCTACGCCACCCAACGAGCTGCCGTGGACGCCGCATCGCCCTCGGCGCTCGGTGTCAAGCCGGATGCCCGGCTGTCCGCCGCGTTCCTGACCCAGGCATTCCTGTGGATGTTCGTCGGCCTGATCGTGACGGCGGGCGTCGCGTTCGTCGTCCAGTCGAACGAGCGACTGCTGGCCTTCGCCTCGGAGAACCTGCTCCTGCTGTTCATCGCCCAGCTGGCGCTCGTCTTCGTGATCAGCCTCGGCATCAAGAAGATCAGTGCGACCGTGGCCCTCGGCCTGTTCTTCGTGTATGCCGCATCGCTCGGGATCACGATCGGGCTGATCGTGATGGCGTACGCCGAGACGTCGGTCGTGACCGCGTTCCTGTCCGCCTCGGCGATCTTCGGTTCAGCCGCCATCTACGGCGCGGTCACGAAGCGCAGCCTCGTGGGTCTTGGCCCGATCCTGTTCATGGGGCTCATCGGGATCATCGTCGCGAGCGTGCTCAACCTGTTCCTCAGCAACGACATGGTCGCGTTCGGCATCTCGGTCATCGGCGTCGTGATCTTCACGGCCCTCACGGCCTATGACGTCCAGCGCATCCAGAACGGCGATCTCGCCGTGGCGACCGGGTCGATGGAGAAGGGCGCGGTCATCGCGGCGCTGGCGCTGTACCTCGACTTCATCAACATCTTCCTGTTCCTGCTGCGGATCTTCGGCGGCGGCCGCGACTGACCGGTCTTCGTTCCGCGCAGATCCGAGGACCCTGGCCCACCCGCCGGGGTCCTTCCATGTTCAGCCTGCGAGCGCCTGGCGGGTCGTTGGGTGCCCTCGCAGGAGCCGCGCGGTCGCGGCTGCCGGCACGGGGCGGCTGTACAGGTAGCCCTGCCCGAGCACGCAGCCAAGCTCGCGGAGCCGTTCCGCCTGGCGCTGGCTTTCGATGCCTTCGGCGACGACGCCGATCCCCATGCCGTGGGCCAGGGCGATCACGGCATCCACGATCGACCGGTCGGCAACCTCGTCGAGGCCCGCAACGAACGATCGGTCGATCTTGATCGTATCGAGCGGCAGATGCTTGAGGTACGCGAGCGACGAGTACCCGGTGCCGAAGTCGTCGAGGACGAGTCGGACGCCGCGCTCGCGGAGCTGGCGCAGGACGCGGATCCCCATCTCGGACTGGTCCATCACGACGCTCTCCGTGATCTCCAGTTCCAGCGCCCCGGGCTCCAGGCCGGTGTCGGCCAGGATGGTCGCGACGTCCTCGACGAGGTCGGCCGACATGAATTGGCGGGCGGAGAGGTTGACGGACACGAACGGTGCCGGGACATCGGGGGTCGCCGGGCGCGATCGACGCCATCGGGCTGCCTGGCGGCAGGCGGTCTCGAGGACCCACCGGCCGACGGGGACGATCAGCCCGGTCTCCTCGGCCATCGGGATGAACGCCATCGGGGGCACCAGGCCGCGTGTCGGGTGTTGCCACCGGACGAGCGCTTCGAACCCGACCACGACCTCCGTATCGAGGTTCACGATCGGCTGGTAGTGCACGCGGAGCTCGGCCCGCTCCAGGGCCAGGCGCAGATCGTTCTCGAGGTCGACCCGCTCCATCGTCTGATCGCTCATCGAGGGCTCGAAGGTGTGGTGGCGCTGCGTGGCGTCCCCCTTGGCGCGCACCATCGCGATCTCCGCCTCACGCAAGAGTTCGTCGGGCGTGGCACGACCCGGCTCGGCCAGGGCGATCCCCATCGAGGCGCTGACGAACCACTCCCGGCCGTTGAGCGAGAACGGTGAGCGCAGCTCGGCACCGATGCGGTCGGCGATCGACCGTGCCTCGGTGGCATCGACGACCGGGTCGAGTACGATCCCGAATTCGTCGCCCCCGAACCGGGCCACCGTATCGCCGGGCCGAAGGCCATGGATCAGGCGCTGCCCGACCGCGGCGAGCAACCGGTCGCCCGCGGTGTGGCCCAGGCTTTCGTTGATGACCTTGAAGCGGTCCAGGTCCAGCAGCAGCACCGCGATCGTCTCGTGATCGTCCGCGCGATGACCGGCGATCGCATGGGCGATCCGGTCAGTCAGGAGTTCCCGGTTGGGGAGCCCGGTCGTGGCGTCGTACAGCGCCCCACGTTGAGCGACGTCCATCAGCCGGGCGTTGTCGAGGCCGATCGATGCGAGCTTGGCGAAGGACGTCAGGGCATCGATCTCGCGCGGGCCGAAGTGTCGCCCGACATGCCCCGACGCCAGGCCCAGGACGCCGACGACCCGGCCACCGGCGTGGAGCGGTACGCCGACCACCGCGCCGAACGTCCCCGTCGGCATCTTCGGTGATCGCCCGGGCCATGCGTCGTAGTCGTCGATCGCGAGCGGCCGGCCGTCGCGGACGACCATCGCACCGAGCCCCTCGTTGGGGGGCAGCTCCAGTCCCAGCAGGCGCTCGTAGACACCCGTGCCGTGGCGAAGGACGAGTCCCGCTCCGTCAGGATCGACGAGCTGGACGAAGCCGTGCGGCGTCCCCAGGAGGGCCGTCGCACGGCCGACGATCGTGTCCAGCAGGCCGTCCTGATCGTGCCGGTCGAGCAGGGCGAGGGCCGTCTCGTCGAGCGCCCGCAGATACGGGTCGGCGAGCACGCCATCGTCGCGGTCACTGCCGCCACCGCCCGGCTTGACGAGGTAGAGGGAGCGGTCAGCGACCGCCATGAGTTCGTCCTTCGTGCGCCCGTCGTCGGGATAGCAGGCGACGCCCGCACTGACCGTGACCGCCGGTCCGACGATATCGGCGGGTCGCTCGCGGGCGGCGTGGCGGATGCGCTCGGCGACTTCGTGGGCGACGACACGATCGGCGCCCGGCAGGATCGCAGCGAACTCATCGCCGCCGTAGCGATACAGCCGGTCCCCGTCCCGAGTCGCCGCGCCCAAGGCGATCGCGAACGACGCCAGGAGCCCGTCGCCGGCGGGGTGCCCCATGGCGTCGTTGAACGTCTTGAACGCATCCAGATCCAGCATCAGGACGGCGAATGGGCGTCCGGCATCCACCGCCTCGCCGAGCTCGCGCTGGAACGCCCCGTGGTTGCGCAGCCCGGTGAGGGCGTCCTGGTCGGCGCGCACCCGAACGGCGCCGTGGGCCTCGGCGTTCTGCAGCGCGATCGACGCCTGGCTCGCGAAGAGCTTGGTGAGCTCGAACTCGTTGGCGCTGAACGACGCGGCCTCGCCCATCCGGCCGATGTTGAGCGTGCCGATGGGATCGCCTTCGATGACCAAGGGCACGACGATGATCGATTCGGGCTCGAACGGGGTGCCCGGCACCTGGACCGATCGCGGATCCAGGTGGGCCTGGTTGGAGAGCACCGCCTCCTGGTGATCGATGACCCAGCCCGTCAGGCCGCTGCCGATCGGTCCGTCGTCGGCGAGGATCAGGTCGGCGAAGTCGTCACGGGCGATGACCGCCCGGCGGATCCCGGCCGCGCGGTCCACGCGATAGATCGTCAGTGAGTCGTACGGGACGATCGCCTTGAGCGAGTCGGCGATGAGATCCAGGACGCCGCCGAGGTCGAGCGAGAGCAGGAGGCGCTCGTTGACGTCGAGGAGCCGGCGCTGCCCCTCCAGCTGTCGCTCCAGTTCCTCCTGCTGGCGCTGGAGGCGCTCGAGGTTGCCCGCGTTCACCATCGCCTGGGCGGCCCACGCCGCGAAGATGGTCAGCGTCGTCTCGTCATCCGCGTCGAAGCGGTCGCGGCCGATGGCGCTGACGACGACCAGACCATGGACGACGTCCTCGTACGTCATCGGGACGATCAGGATCGATTCGGGAGCGCTCGATTCGCCGACCACGATGCCGCGTGGGTCCGCCGATGCGTCCCCGAGCCGAAGGGACCGCCCGTTGGCCGCGACCCACCCGGTGAAGCCCTGGCCGATCGGGACCCGCAGCGTCGCCGGATCGGGCTCCTCGGTACCGAGGAACGTCCCCTGGAACGCGACGGGCTCGCACATGCCCTCGGCGTGGTCCACGCGATAGACCCGGATCGAGTCGTGGACGATGAGGCGCCGCGCCTCGGCAACGATGGCCCAGGCGATGCCGTCGAGGTCCTGGAGGTGCCCCAGGCGCCCAGCGAGCTCGGCGATCGAGGTCAGGCGGCTCGCGAGCGTGCGTCCCGAGTCGGCCAAGCGGGCGCTGCCGATGGCCGTGGCCATGTGATCGCCGAAGGCCCGGGCCAGCGCCCGTTCGTCGGCCGTCCACGCGTAGGTCGTGTGGTGATACAGCACGAGCAGCCCCAGCGGCTCCTCGCCGAAGACCAGCGGGACGTAGCAGACGGTCTGCACGCCCAGGTCCTGGTAGACCCGGCGAAGCGTCGGGATGGTGGCGCGCATCCGGCGATCGAGGACGCGGACCCGGCGTTCCCGAAGGGCATCCATCCCGGTGGTCGGGGCATCGGCCGGGATGTTCCCGATGGCTTCGACGATGACCGGCGACAGGCCACGCTGGGCAGCGAGGGTGAGCGGGGTCGCGGCGGCCGGGTCGTACATCCACAGCCCGGCGCGATCGACCCCGAACAGGGCGAACGACTCATCGAGGACGTCCTCGAAGAGACCGGCGAGGTCCTGGCGGCCGCTGACCTCCGCGGCGATCCGCCGCAGGGCGTCCGCACGTGTCGGGGCCGTCTCGCGGTCGTGGTTCGACGGCGGGACCGATCGCGTGGATGCGGTCCTGGGAGGGCGCGGGGTCGGACGACGCTCGTCGGCGAGGACCATCGAGTGTGGCGCCACCTCTTGCAGGCCCGAAGCTCGGGCGCCCGGAGATACCGGCGCCTGGTGGCACCGCACGGGAACGGTACGGTTCGGTGCCGTCGCGGGCGATAGCCCATCGGTACCACCGGCGTGAGCTGGCCAGTGCGGGGCGAGTGCGGGCCGAAGGCCGGCCGAGCGCCGGCCGAGCGCCCGAACGCGCGGTCGTGTGCGGGCTCCTGCGACGTGCGCCTGGGCACACAAGTTCGCGACAGCCGAGCGTGGGCGCTTCCCGATCTCGACAGCGGGTGCAGGATCCTCGCCCGGTCCACGCTCAGTTGTTGCCATGCTGTGTGGTGCTACGAACACCCGGCCAGGGTCGTCCGCCCGCCGCTCCCCGCGGCCGCCCACCGCTCCCCGCTTCAGGCCCCCGGGACCAACTCCGCGACGGAATCGAGGGTGACATCGGCCGCCGCGAGATCCGCGGCCGTACCGACCCCCGTCCGCACCCCGATGACCAGGCCGGCCCCGGCGGCACGACCCATCGCGAGATCGGCCGGCGAATCCCCGACCACGGCCGTTCGCCCCGCCTCGACCCCGAGCCTCGCGCAGACGTGGAGCACGGCATCA
>CAYVJP010000068.1:0-12023 GCA_964451745.1 uncultured Anaerolineaceae bacterium
CACCCGGGTAGTCGTGCATCGCGACCTGGACGCGCCCACCGGCGTCGACCACGCTGGCCAGGGCGGCGTCGGCGTCGTCCGTGCGGACCAGGGCCAGCACGCCCTCACCGCGCGCGGCCGGGGCGTGCGGGGAAAGCCCGCCGAACTCGCCGCCGGTCCGCGGGTCCTGGATCCCGGCGTACTCGGGGCCGTAGTCGTTGAAGGTCCAGCCGAGCGCCTTCGCGTAGAACGCCTTCGATGCCGCCAGGTCGTCGACGGCGAGCTCGATGTAGTCGATCACGTGCACCATCGTCCGATCGTACGCGAACTGGTCAACGCGATCTCGTCAGGGCAGCGTCCAGGCGGCCGCCACGCAGCGCGGGTTCTCCGTCGATGACGGCGGTGGCGGACAGGCCGTGCCGACGATCGTGCGCCCGCTGATGGCGTGCATGCTGACGTGCTCGAAGCCGGGCGGTGTCGGCAGGATGCGGACGTCGCCGGTGTCGAGGTCCCAGATGAGGTTCGTGGTGAAGTCGTGGCCGATCGCCACCGTGCCGCTCACCCCGACGGCCGAGCCGTACTCATGCCCGGGCGGGAGTGGAAGCTGGCGCACTGCGCCGGTGCCGGTGTCCCAGATCAATGGCAGCGGCGTGCCCTCCTCGCCGAAGCAGCACCTGCCGACGGCCGTGGTGCCGTCCACGGCCCATGGGATGCCGTCGACGGTCGATGGGAGGAGGTCCAGGTCGCGAGCGACCGCGATGAGCGGGTCCCAGATCAGCGGAAGGGCTTCGTCGAACTCGCACCGGATGCCAACGACGGTGTCGCCGCTGATGGCGCCCGGTGTGGCGCACTTGTAGCCATCGGGCAACGTGAGGATCCGTGCCGCACCCGTCTCGGTATCCCAGGCAACAGGAGCCCCGATCTCCCCGTGGCGGGCCCACACCTGGCCGACGGCCGTCGCGCCGCTGATGGCATGGGCCTCGGTCCGCGTGAAATCGCTGGTGAAGTCGTCAGGGATGTCGAGGATCCGGAGGTCACCGGTCTGCGTGTCCCACGCCATGGCCCGATCCTGGCCGCGCTCGCCCTTGGCGCCGAGGACACCCTTGCCGACCGCGGTCGTCCCGCTCACGCCGTCCAGCCGGACGAAGGTGTCGCCGCTCGGGTGGACGAACTCCGTCGGGACGTCCAGCACCCGGAGCGCGCCCGTGGTGGTGTCCCAGACGGCAGGCAGCTCGTCGACGGTGCCGAGCTGCACCCAGCCGACGGCGGTGGTGCCATCGACGGCCTCCGCTTCGCCCCGGGTGTACTCCGCAGGCAGGTCGAGGGCGCGGAAGGCGATCTCCGGGGTCGGCGTCGCCGTGGGGGTTGGTGTCGGCTCCGGCGTCGAGGGCGGGCTCGATGTCGGCGCCGGCGTGATCGACGCCTCCGCGCTGCCTGACGGCGCCGGGACGGCGCTGCACGCGACGACTCCCACGGCGATGGCCACGATGAAAGCGATCCGAACGTTCTTCATGCCCATCATCGTGCCGTAGCGACCGGCCTGCGGTCGAGGGCTGTCCGGCAGGGAATCGACGGGCCAGCACGTCGACGGGCGGCGGTCGTCCCGCGCGTCGCAGCGCTACCGTTCGTCGCCGTAGGGCCGCGTGATGATCTCGAGGTTGTGTCCGCTCGGGTCATCGAAGTAGACGCCGCGGCCGCCATCGTGGGTATTGATCACGCCAGGCTGTTCGTGACCGGGGTCGGCCCAGAACGGATGGCCTCCGGACTGGATGCGGCCGAAGATCGCATCGAAGTCGTCCTCGCCCACGAGGAAGCAGTAGTGCTGCGCGGCGATCTCCCCGGTCGTGTCGAGGTAGTCGAGCGTCACGGCGTTGGACACCGCGACGGCGTGGAACGGACCCCAGGTCGTCGGGCCGGGTAGCCCGAACAGTCCGGTCAGGAACGCCGCCGAGGCCCGACTGTCGCGCGAGTACACGATGGTGTGGTTGAGCTCGATGGACACGATCCCACCCCTTCCTCCGCTGTTGGACCAGCGAATGGTAGCCTGCCGGTCCGCTTCCGCCGGGTCGGGCCCGAGGCGCTGACGGTCGACGCGCCGCGCGGCCGGGTCGAGCGCGTCCTGGCCCCCGATGTGACGAAGCTAGCACGACCCGGCCGGATGACCGACCATTCGGTCATGGCGATCGAGCACGACCAACCGGACCCTTCCGCGCTCCCGACTCCGACCGAGGGTCCACCGACGCCGGGCGACGTTGCCTGGGTCGCTGCCATCACCGCCGCAAAGGCGACCGTCGTCGCGCTGGCCATCGACGCGTTCCTCAACTCCGACCAGCCCCGCTATCACGGCAAGGGGATGCGCCTGCGCGCCATCGGATACGCGGGTGGCTTGCTGGTCGTGCCGCTGGCCTGGCGTGCCCTCGGGCGACGCGAGCCGTATCCGCGGGAGCTCGACCTGGCTGTGACGCTCCCGCTCCTGGTCGATGCGGGCGGGAACGCGATCGGCATCTACCGGCGTGCCCACGTCGACGACCTGATCCACTTCGCGGATGGCGCCCTCGTCGCCTCCGTGGTCGGCGCGCTCGCGACGCCGCGAGTCCGCACGTCGTGGGAGGCCGCCGCGGTCGGCACGGCGGCGGGCGGTGCGGCCGCGGGCCTGTGGGAGATCGGCGAGTGGATCGGCCTCAAGCTGGGCGCGAAGGGCATGAACCTGTCCTACGACGATACGATGACCGACCTGATCGAAACGATGGCGGGAGCCGCGCTGGGCGGCGTCATCACCCTGCTGCGCCATCCATCGCGATTGCGGCGCGTACCCGGCGGCTCGGGCGATCCGCTCGTCGAGCCGCGATCGGAGGGTTGAGGCGGCGTGCCGGACGCTTCCGCGCCGGGTGACGCCTCGGTCGACGTCGACTTCGTCGGGCACGCCACGGTGCGCCTCGGGCTCGGCGGCGTGACGGTCCTGACCGACCCGTTCCTGCGCTCGCGCCTCGGGCCGTTGGAGCGGCATGGTCCGCTCCCGACCGAGCTGGCCGACCTGGATATCGACCTCGTGCGGATCTCGCACGGACACCCCGACCACTTCGACGCCGAATCGCTCGCGTCGCTCCGTGGCTCGCCGACGGTCGTGGTGCCGCGCGGGCTGGGTGCACGCGCGCGGCAGGTCGTCCGCGGGGACGTGATCGAGGTCGCGGCCGGGGACCGGATCTCGGCCCGTGGCTGCACGATCGACGCGGTGCCGGCATCGCACTGGATCTCACCGGGGGCCCCGCGCGCCCAGCCGGTCGGATATGTGGTCGAGGCCGGCCGGAGGATCTATTTCGCCGGCGACACCGGGCCATTCGCGGGTCTCGGGGACGTGCTCGCCGGCGTCGACGTGGCGCTCCTTCCCGTCTGGACGTGGGGTCCGCACCGCGGGCCTGGACACCTGGGCCCCAAGTCGGCCGCCCAGGCGCTGGCCACGGCGGGCCCGACCGTGGCGATCCCCATCCACTGGGGCACGCTCTACCCGCGACGACTGCACCGGGTGTGGGCCCGCCCGTTGCGCGAGCCGGGCGATCGGTTCGCCGATCATGCCCGCAGCCTCGCCCCGGCGACGACCGTGCACGTCCTGCGCCCAGGCGAGGGGACGGTCGTCGGTCGGGCGGCGGCGACCGCCGACTGATCAGGCCCCGGGTCGGCGGTAGCTGACCGACTGGGCGCGCCCGAGCGCCTCGATGGTCTCCTCGACGGTGAGCAGCGGGGTGGTCTCGATCTTCGACATCGCCCCTCCCCCGCCGATGGCGAGGGCCACAGCGGCCATGGACACGTTGTCGGGGGCCTCCCACAGGGTGTAGCCGTCGAACTCGCCGAACGCGTACCAGAAACCGTGGAGCTTGCCGCCGACCGACTCGATGTAGGTTCGCGCGGCGTCCCGACGGTCTTCGGGATTCTGGGTCAGCCGCGCCCAGGTCTCCGGCGTGTAGCTGAAACGGGTCATGTACAGGGCCATGCGGGTCCTCCTTGGCGTCGCTGCCGCCATGCCGCGGTCCCTCCATGGTACCCACGTCCACCAGCCATCCCCAAGGCCATCGACGTTCGGCCGCCTGCTCCATCGTCATTCCGCCGATGTGCGATCCGCGGTCCCCAACCTAGGCTGCCCTTCTCCCCGACCACCCTTGAAAAGGAGACCACATGACTGAGGTCATGGACCCGATCGATGCTGACCGCGCGCTCAAGGCGCGCCACCGGGCGATGTGGGCGATGGGCGACTACGACGCCGTCGCGACACAGGTCATCCCGGCCCTCGGACCCGTTCTCGTGGACGGGACCGGGATCAACCCCGGCGACCGCGTCCTCGATGTCGCGGCTGGATCCGGGAACGCGTCCCTGCCGGCCGCGCGTGCCGGCGCGAAGGTCGTCGCCAGCGACCTGACCCCGGAGCTCCTGGACCACGGACGCCAGCACGCCGCAGCCGAAGGCCTCGAGATCGAATGGCACGAGGGCGACGCGGAGGCGCTGCCGTACGAGGACGCGTCGTTCGACGTGAGCATGTCGCTCGTGGGGATCATGTTCGCCCCGCATCATCAGGCGAGCGCCGACGAGCTGACCCGCGTCACGCGGCCGGGCGGCCGCATCGGGCTGATCAGCTGGACCCCCGAGGGGTTCATCGGCCAGATGTTCGCGACGATGAAGCCGTACGCCCCGCCGCCGCCTCCCGGTGCCCAGCCTCCGCCCCTGTGGGGCCGCGAGAGCCACGTTCGCGAGCTCCTCGGCGACCGCGTCACGGACGTGCAGGCCACCGTCGGGACCCTGACCGTGGACGCGTTCGCCGGTCCGGAGGACTTCCTGGCCTACTTCAAGCAGAACTACGGCCCCACGATCGCGGTGTACAAGTCGCTCGCCGACCAGCCGGAGCGCGCTGCTGCGCTCGACCGGGAGCTGACCGACCTCGCCGCTCGCTTCGGCTTCGCCGATGGCGCGACGACGATCGACTGGGAGTACCTGCACCTCACCGCCACCCGGGCGTGACCTCGATGGCCGGCCGCGTCCCACGTGGCCGGCCCTCTTTCCCGTCATTCCCGAGGGTTCGATCACCCCACGATCGAACGGACCGACGAACCGCCGGTCAGCGGGCGGATTCGGTACGTCAGCGGTCGGATCGATCGTCGGGCGACATGAGCGACCGATGAAGCGTCGGATCGGCCGCGCCAAACCGGTTCAGCGGTCGGTTCGATCACCCCGCGATCGAAGACCGCCGCCCCGCCACGAGCCGGACGACCGCTACGTGGTGCGCGGCTCCACGTTGTGGTTCAGGTGGAACACGTTGGTCGGATCCCAAATGCGCTTCAGGGCGCGCAAGCGTTCAAGCTTGGCGTCCCCGTAGCTGGCCCGGGTCACCTCCGGACCGGCGTCCGACGACTCGTTGATGTATCGGCCCGGCTGCAGGTCCGGCTCCACGATCGCCATCGCCCCGCGGACCCAGGCCAGGTTCGCCTGATCCAGGGCCGGATCGGACCATGAAGTGTCCGGGCTGACGTCGAACGGCGCCGTCCGCCCGGTGAAGGCCATCGCAGCGTCGGCGACCCGCGCGATCGCCCCGCCCATCGCCGTGACCGAGATGCTGCTGTCACCCGGCACGTGCTCCACGTGCCCGACGAACGCATCGAGGACGGCCGGCGAACAGTCCGTGACGTACCCGCCCAGGATGGCCGATCGCGACCCCCAGGCGAGCTCGAGGTCGCTCGAACGCTGCGCGCTGAGGTACGGCTCGCTCGTGGAGGTCGCCGATGCGGGCTCCGGGCCCCTGAGCAGTGGCGCCAGGTCGCGCTCGACGTCTTCCCCTGCCCCGCTGTGGTTGTAGGAGATCACGACGATCGGCCGGCCGGCCACCGCGTCGGGGTAGTCCGTGGCGGGCTCGGCAAGCGCGACCGTGAAGATCGCGGCGATCGTCTCGGGCGCCTGGGCCATGAACTCGCGGAAGATCGGCCAGAGTTCGTGGATGTCGGTCGCCGGGTGGATGCGGACGCCGCGGTGGAGCGTTCCCGGGAACGGATGGAGATCCAGCTCCAGGCTCGTCGCGATGCCGAAGTTGGCGCCGGCGCCGCGAAGGCCCCAGAACAGCTCGGGCTCGTGCTCGGCATCCGCCCGCACCGTGCGCCCATCGGCCGTCACGAGCTCGACCGCGCGCAGGCTGTCGATGGTCAGCCCGAACCGGCGCTGCAGCCGCCCGACGCCCCCACCCAGCGTCAACCCCGCGACGCCCGTGTGACCCACGACCCCGACCGGGCACACGAGACCGTGTTCCTGGGCGGCGATATCGAGCGTGCCGAGGAGCGCGCCGCCGCCGGTCCGCGCCAGCCGACGCGCCGGGTCGACCGTGACCTCGTTCATGCGCCCCATGTCGATGACGAGACCGCCGTCGGTCGTCGAGTGCCCGACCGCACTGTGGCCGCCACCGCGGACCGCGATCTCGAGCTCGCGCGCACGCCCGAATCGAACGGCGGCCGCGACATCGGCGACGTTCGATGGCCGGACGATGAGCGCCGGCCGGCGATCGAACACCGCGTTCCACACACGCCGAGCGTCATCGAACCCGGCCGTATCCGGCGTGACGATGTCGCCCGCGAAGTGGCGCCGGAGCGAATCGAGCTGGGCTGGCGTGAGCGACGTGGTCATGCTTGCAGCCTACCCGCGATACGCGTCTGGCGGGAACCGGACGCGGTCGACCGATGTATTGGCTGACATGCCCCGCCTGCAGGACCGCCGCCCGGTCGTCGTGACGCTGCTCGTCATCGTCGTCGCGGTCTCGTGCGCCGCGCCGAGCGGCACGGCAGGCCCCTCCGCCGCGCCGAGCCCGACGGCCACCTCGGCGAGCGAGCGCCCACCGACACCGCTCCCCTCGCGGGTGGTCCGATCGGGCCATCGACCGGTCGCGGTCGGCGAACCGATCGCACCCGCCGAGCTGTCCGGGCGCATCGTGTTCGACGACTATGAGGCGGTCTTCGTCATGGACGTGGATGGGTCGAACGTCGTGAGGGTCGCCGACCGACCGGGACAGGAGTTCGATGGCGACCTGTCGCCTGACGGGCGCCTCGTCGCGTATCGCGACTCGACCCGTGGCATCAACGAGGACGACGAGATCTTCGTGGTCGCGATCGACGGCACCGACGTGCGGAACGTCACCCGCGACCCTGCCAACGACTGGGGCCCTGCCTGGTCTCCCGACGGCACCACCATCGCCTTCAACTCCGACCGCGACGGCGGAGCGTTACGGGGCTATCTCGTCGCCCCCGACGGCTCGGGCCTGCGTGCGATCGACGCCGATGGCTGGGTGGAGTACCCATCGTTCTCGCCGGATGGGACACGCATCGCGTACATGGGTCACCACGGCGGCGGGTACGACATCTTCGTGGCCGAGCTCGCGTCGGGAGCGACGAGGCAGTTGACCCATGCTCCGGGCGACGATGGCTGGCCGGCCTGGTCGCCCGATGGCACGTCGATCGCGTTCACGTCGGAGCGCGACGATTGCGCGTACCTGCCTGCCGACCAGGAGTGCTGGAGCGATGGACCCCAGGATGCACACCGGGACGTGTGGCTGATGGACGCCGATGGCGCGAACCAGCGCCGCGTCACGCCCGAGCTCGGCCAGTTCGTGGCCTGGTCGCCGGACGGTCGCTACATCCTCGTGTCGGGCCGCGCCCTCTACGTGGTCCGGCCGGATGGGACGGGCCGCTTCGAGCTGCGCGCGGACGGCATCGATCTGCCGCTCGGCGGGATCCCCGACTGGGGCTGACCGCGCCGCGACCATGTGGTCCCGCTATCGTGGCGGCATGCGTGGATGGGCCAACAGGGAGACGATCGCGGTCGGGGTTTCGGTCGTGGCGCTCGTGCTGTCCGCCATCAGCCTGATCTCGGCGAGCTCACCGGCGGACGTGAAGCTGGTCCTGGTCGAGCGCGTCCACCTGTCGACGGACCCCGGCGCCCGGGTCTACCTGCAGCCGACGTTCGTCAGTACGGCCGCCAACGACCGCGCCGAGGTGGTCGAGTCGATCGCGGCGACCCTCACGGCCGACGACGGCACCACCGTGCCGCTGCGCTGGGGCGAGACGGGCCGGTTCGACGTCGGCCCGTTCCCGGATTACGAGATCACCTGGGTGATCACCGCCGTCGATCCGGGTCCGATCATCGTGACCCCGGCGGCGCCGCAGACACCGATCGTCCAGCTCGACACGCCCGATGGCTTCGCCTGGAGTCCGGGCACCTACCGCATCGAGGTCCGCGCGGCGCGCCTCGTGTCGGGCGAACCGCTCGTCGGCAACCTGGCATTCACGCTGACGGAGGCCGATATCACGCGGCTCCGCGACGAGGGGCCGTCCCGGTTCGTCACCTTCGAGGCGACGAGCGCGAACTGATCTCGCGTTCGATCTGGCGGACATGCTGGCCCTCGTGGTCGGCGAGCCGGTCGACGTAGTAGCGCACCGACCGATCCTCGATACCGAGCCCCGGGATCTTCACGGCCGCCGTGCGGCTGAGGTCGTCGACACCGGCCGCATCGGCGGCGCGAAGCCGCGCCATCAGGCGCGCTCGATCGCGCGTGAATGCCGCCAGCGAGTCATCGAACGGCTGCGCCAGGAAGTCGGTCCGATGGATCGTGGAGCGCGGGCTCTCCGCCCGGAACGACGGATGCTCCTCGTCGAGGATGCGCACGATGTACCCGCCCCAGGTCCGGTCGCAAGCGCGGATGTGACCCAGGATGTCGCGTGCGGACCACCCGCCGGCCTCGAGCGGTTCGTGCAAGTCGTCCGCACCGATGCCGGCGGTGACCGCCGAGAGCCGTGCCGGGCTCGTCGCGAGGATCTCGAGCGCCTCGGCCAGCGACAGCCGCGGCGCCGGCTCGCTGATGGACCTAGCCCTCGGCGCCGGAGCCCATCGCGACGGTGCCGTCGGAGAGGACCGGCGAGATGAGGCCGAAGACATTGCCGTCGGGGTCGATGAGATAGCCGCCCCGTCCGATGCCGGGATAGTCGGTCGCCGGGAGCGCCTCGACGGCGCCGAGCTCGATCCCGCGGGCCATGAGGTGGTCGACGTCCTCGACGCCGACCACGAAGTTGCAGCCGTTGATCGGCGCGCCGACCTCCGGCCGCGGGCCCCCGCGCTGGGTCAGGCCACCGTTGATGCCGAGGCCCGCCTTCGCCTCCGTGTTCCCGATCGCGCCTTCGCCGGTATCGATGACCCAGTACGGCTGGTCGCCGCCACCGTAGTCCTGGAAGGTCCAGCCGAGCAGCTGCGAGTAGAAATCGATGAGCTTCTGGGGCTCCGAGGCATGGATCTCGAAATGGACGACGAGGTTGGCCATGGCGGGTCTCCTTCGGCGCGAGATGGGGGCCACCGCAAGTATCGCGGCTCGCACGGTTGGCGAATCAGGTCGGTGTTGCAACACTTGGCCCCATCTTGAGCATCTCTAGAACATGACCGTCCTGTCGAGTCGGCTCGCGGACGCCGTCGGTGACCTCGTGGGCGAGGCGGCCGCCGGCGACGAGGCGGCCTTCACCCGGATCGTCGCTGCGCATCACGACGACATGGTCCGCGTGTGTTTCGTGGTCTGTGGCGATGCCGACCTTGCCCAGGACGCGGTCGCCGCGGCGTGGCTCATCGCCTGGCGCAAGCTCGGCGACTTGCGCGAGCCCGATCGACTGCGTCCATGGCTCGTCTCGATCGCCGCGAACGAGGCGCGCCAGGCGATCCGCCGCCATCGACGGCACGGCGTGATCGAACTGGCCGTCGCGGACGCGGGTGGCCCCGCCGGCGATCCCGCCTTGCGGGCCACCGATATCGACCTCGTCAACGCGCTGGCCCGCCTGGACCCCGACGACCGGGCCTTGCTCGCCCTGCGCTATGTCGCGGGGTTCGACTCCACCGAACTCGCCCGCGCCACCGGTCGTTCCCCGTCCGGGACCCGTGCGCGGCTCGCTCGCCTGCTGGATCGCCTTCGAACGGAGTTGCGCGATGACTGACCAGATCGACTTCGAAGCGACGCTGGAACGCCGCCTGGCCGCCTACGCGGCGTCCGGGGTCCGTCCGGTCGCCGCGTCAGCGGTCGCTCGTTCGACGATCGCCGCGGCGGCGACGCCGATCACGCGCACGTCCAGCGTCGGGAGGCCGCGACGACCGGCACTGCTCATCGCCTTGGCGGCCGTGCTCCTGTTGGTGGCGGTCGCCGGTGCGGCGTTCGTCGGGGGACTGCCCAGGCCCATCCAGGGCGTCTTCACCGAAGGCCCGACCCTCGACGAGGGCAGCATCGTCAACGCGATCGCGCTGCCCGATGGACGCGTGCTCGTGGGTGTCCGACCGGAGGAAGGTTCGGTCCCCGGGACGACGACGCTGGACTGCAACTTCCCGTGCAAGTCGCATCTGATGGTCCTCGACCCGGCGTCGGGCACGTACAGCAAGACGGCGGACTGGGCGCCGCCCCTCGATGTCGAGTCGATGGCGCTGCTGCACGACGGTCGTGTCCTGATCCTGCACGGGAGCGACGAGGATGGCGTCGCGCGGCCGGCCACCGTCTACGATCCCGTCGCCGATCGGTATGCGGAGGTCGGCGCCCCGCTGGAGGAGCGCGCCTGGCCGTTCCTCGTGACACTGCAGGACGGCCGCGTGCTCGTTGGCGGAGGCGCGGGCGGTGTCGGGCTCCCCTCGACGGAGTTGTTCGATCCGGATACCGGGACATTCGCGCGGGCCGGCTCCATGGGCATCCCGCGCGGGTTCGGCGCGATCGCGGTGACCCTCGAGGACGGCCGTGTCCTCTTGGCCGGCGGCGGAGCCGAGGTCGGAACCTCGGCCGAGCTCTTCGACCCAACGACGGGGGCGTTCACGCCAACGGGGTCGATGACGGTCGCGCGGGGAGCGCTCGCGTCCGCGACGCGCCTCCCCGACGGTCGGGTCCTGGTGGCGGGAGGCCTCATCCCGGATGCCGTGGACCCGGAGCGCTTGCCAGAAGCCACGGCGACCGCGGAGATCTACGATCCCGAAACCGGCACGTTCAGCGCGGTCGGGTCCATGTCCACCCCGCGCTACTGGCACGCCGGCGAGCTCCTGAGCGACGGGACGGTGCTGATCGCCGCGGGTGGGAACAAGCTCACCGCCGAGGGCGCGCCAGTGACGACGGCCGACGCCGAGATCTTCGATCCGACGACCCGCACATTCCGTCCGACGGGCAGTCTCCACCGTGCTCGAATCATGCCGGCCTCGGTCACCGTCGACGGCCGCGTACTCATCCTCGGGAACATGGACCCGATCGGCGATGACCCCGAGGTGGGCGCCACGACCGAATGGTTCGACTGACGAGCTAGCCGCGCCGCAAGAGCCAGGCCAGCCACGCGTCGCGGTCGAGCGGGCTTGGGCCGGAGCGGGGTCGCGTCGGCGGATCCTCGCCGACCGGCACGTAGCCGCCGGGGCGATGATCCAGGATGCCCTCGCCCATCGAGAGGCCGGGCAGCTGGTGCTGGAGGGTCCGGACCCGCGCGACCGGCAGGACCGCGGATGCGCGCGACACGCCATCGGCCGAGAACTGGCCCGTGACACGACCGCCGAGGCGACCCAGGACGGCCAGGACGCCGGGCGCGGTTTCGGTCGGCATCTCCAGCGACACGTCCGCGAGCGGCTCGCAGACCCAGGTCCCGGCGCGCGAGAGTGCCGTCATCAGGACGAGCTGGGTGAGCCGCCGGAAGTCCGCCGGGGAGGTCGCGGGCGACGTGTAGCCGCAATCCGTCATGGTGACCCGGCAGTCGGTGACCTGCCAGCCCGAGAGCCCCTCGTTGAGCGCCTCGCCGACGTAGCTTTCCATCTGCGCCACGAACGTGTCGGCCGTGTGGAACAGGTAGAGCGGGACGAGGCGGGGTTCGACCTCGGCGCGGAAGGCGATCCCGGACCCCGGTGCCGCAGGTTCGATGCGGAGCGCCAGCGTGGCCAGGAACGGGTTCGTGCTCAGCGGGGAGCTTCGCCCGGTGATGTTGGTCTTGGTCTTGGCGAAGATGACCTCCTCGGCCTCGCCGATCCCGGCAGGGCGC
>CAYVJP010000069.1:0-12020 GCA_964451745.1 uncultured Anaerolineaceae bacterium
GCGGGATCTTGTGGTCGAGGGCCTCGCCCGTGAACGAGACGTAGGCCGTCGGGATGGTCAAGGTGACGCCGTTGGGCTCCACCTGGAGGAAGATCGGGCTCGTGACGTCCCACGCGGTATAGCCGCGTGCCTCGAAGGTGGCCCGGATCCCGCCGGACGGGAAGGAACTCGCGTCCGGCTCGCCCTGGACGAGGTTCTTGCCCGAGAACTCGGCGATGGTGCGGCCGTCGCCGGTCGGGGTCAGGAACGAATCGTGCTTCTCGGCGGTGGCGCCCGTCATCGGCACGAACCAGTGCGTGTAGTGCGTGGCGCCGTGCGCGAGGGCCCACTCCTTCACGCCGTGGGCGACGGCATCGACGATGGCGGGGTCGAAGGGCTCGTGGCCATCGATGGTGCGGCGCAGCTTGCGGAAGATGGGCTTGGCGAGGTACTGCCGCTGGGCGTCCTCGTGGAATACGTACTGGCCGTAGACATCCGCCCCGGCCTGTTCGAGGTAGTCCTGGGTCTTCGCGACGCGGTGGGCGGCGATGCTCGCGATCGCCTTGCTACGTGCGGTCATGGTTCTCCTGATCGTGCTGGCTGCTGAGGGCAAGGTAGCAGGGGCCACGGTTGCGATTCAGTGCCGAACCGACCCTCCCTAGGTTGTGCGACGCTGCCCGATTCTCACGTCGCGGCACGTCGTGCTGCCACCAGGTCGTCGAGCAATCGACCGAACTCGCGCTCGACGTCGACGTAACGATCGGACCGCCAGACGAGACCGAGACGCCCATCCGGTGCGAGCCGCGCCCAGACGCGCCGGCGTGGCAGGTAGAACGTGATCGTGATCCCCGCGATGAGGCTCAGGAAGGCGAGCCACACGAGCCCCTGCCCGGGATCGGCCTTGGCGATGAGCAGCGTGTACTCGCCGAAATCGGTCAACGTGATCGAGATCCCGAGCTCGTCCGAGACCTTCGTGTCGCCGCGGACCAGCGTGACCGGCGCGAAGTTCTCGGGAATCGGGTTGCCGTCGGCATCGGTGCCGACCACCCGATACGGCAGCACCAGCACGACGCCCGTCCCGTCCTCGGTGCGACTCAGCAGCAGCTGGAGGCCGAGGTCGCGCCCCGGAACGGCAAGGATCCCGTACGGCGAGCCGGCGGCCTCGTCCACGAGCGGAACCTGGGCGTCCCAGAGCGGCTTGCCCTCGGCATCGCGGACGACGAGATGCGGCGCTGCCCCGAACCCGTTCTGGTGGAACGTGTAGCCGCCGATCGAGAGCGGGTCGTTCACGCGGATGGTCTTGCGGGCGATCTCCTCGCCGTCGCGGTAGACGGCGAGGTCGGTCGTGAAGTCGGATGGCATGCCGGTCTCGAACCCCGGCGCCTCGAAAGCGAGGTTCTTCACGAGCAGGAGCCCGGGCGTGCCGATGGGCTGCACCGTCAGCGATTCGCCCTCCGGGACCACCAGTCCCTGCTCATCGCCGAACCGCGACGTGACGGCGGCCGCGACCAGGAACAGGATCAGGCCCAGGTGGGTCAGGAGCGTCGCCATCTTCGTGTACTGGTGGCGGTCGCCGTACACGTGGACCGACCCGTCATCGGCGCTGGCCTGTCGCACCCGGAACCCGCGCCGCCGCACGACCGCGACCACGTCCGCTGCCGCCACCCCGTCCATCGCCGCGCGGTCCGGGAGCCTGGGGTCGTAGAACGGGTCCGGCTGGACGACCCGCACGTCCGAGACGCCCCGCCACAGTCGTGGCGTGCGGTCCAGCGTGCAGATGACGATCGAGATGACGAGGACCAGGAGTCCGAGGCTGAACCACGGGGAGCGGAACATGGCGAAGACCCCGAGCCGCTCCAGGACGTCCACGGTCCCCGTACCCAGCAGGGCGTCGTAGCGGACGTGGATGCCGTCCATCGCCGCGGCGTAGTCCCCGGCGGACCGGAACGCCGAGTCGGGCAACTGCTGGATCGTCATCCCGATGACGGCCAGGAGGGCCAACAGGATGATCTGGACCACGGCGAAGTCGACCGAGGTGAACAGCCGCCACAGCCCCATCCCGGCGCGGGCCAGGATGTTGGGCGGCGCGGTCCCCGCGGTCGAGGCGCGGAGTGTCGCCGGCGTCGCGATGACCCGGACCCCTTACGCCCCGACGGGCGTCGTGGCGACCCGGCGGGCGGCGGCGAGGGCCGCGGAGAAGTCGTCCTGCAGGTCCTCGAGATCCTCGAGCCCGACGGACACGCGCAGCAGGCCGGGCACAATCCCCGCGGCGAGCAGGTCCGCCTCCGACATCTGGCGCTGCGAGGTGGACGGCGGGTGGACCACCATCGTGTGGACGCTCCCCAGGGACGCAGTCAACTCGGTCAGCGTGAGTGCGTCGATGACCGCCCGGCCGGCCGCGCGCCCTCCGGCGACCTCGACCGAGAGCATCCCGCCCGCGACCCCCGGGCGGAACTGGCGCACGGCGACGTCGTGCTGGGGGTGGCTGGGGAGGCCGGGGTAGATCACGCGCTGCACGCCGTCCTGACGCTCGAGCCATGCCGCCAGTGCCGCCGCGGTCGCCGCGTGTCGTTCCGCACGCACGGCGAGGGTCAGGATGCCGCGCAGGACGAGGAAGGCATCGAACGGGCCGAGGGTCGCGCCCGTGTCGATCTGGACCTTCTCGACGCGGCGGATCAGGTCCAGCCGACCGGCCACGACCCCGGCGATGACGTCGCTGTGCCCGGACAGGAACTTCGTCGCCGATTCGACGACGAGGTCCGCGCCGAGGTCGAGCGGCCGGCACACGTAGGGCGAGGCGAACGTGTTGTCGACGAGGTACGTCGCGCCGTGCTCGTGGGCGAGGCGCGCCAGGGTCGCGTGGTCCGACACGACCGCCGTGGGATTCGCGATGGTCTCCGCATAGACCACCCGCGTCGGAGCCGCGGCGATCGCCTCGGCGGCCGCACCATTGTCCGTGAGGTCGGCGAAGTCGACGGTGACACCGAACCGCGTGAACGTATCGATGAGCTGCGTCCGCGTCGACCCGTACGCGACCAATGGCGCGACCACGCGGTCGCCCGCCTGGAGCTGCGAGGCGAGCGCGGCATGGATCGCGCCCATCCCCGAGGCGAGGGCGACGCCGGCTTCCCCCCCGGCCAGCTCGGCGTAGGCCGCCCCGAGCGCCGCGCTCGTCGGGTTCGAGATGCGCGAGTACGCGAACCCGGCACGCCCATCCGCTGCGACATCGCCGAGTTCCTCCGCGTCGGCCGAGGTGAAGGTGGCGGTCTGGTAGATCGGGACCGAACTCGGCCGCTGATCCACGCGCGGGACGCGCGAGGCGGCACGGATCGCCCGGGTGGAGAAACCACGAGGAGTGAACGCGGCGCGAGGTTCGTCGTCGTCAGGCACGGGCGGATGCTACCGCGACAGCGGGATCCCCGAGCTCGGGACCGGGCGATCCGGGTTGATCGGGATCCCGGTGACCCGGTTCTTGCCGGCCCGCTTGGAGCGATACATCGCGCCGTCTGCGCTGATCATCAGCTCGTCGGCGGTGGAGCCGTCGTCGGGGAAGCTCACGACACCCACGGAAAGGGATGGACGCGGCGCTTCCGCGGGCAGCTCGAGGTTCAGATCCTGGACCCCGATGCGGATCTTCTCCGCCAGGACGAACGCACCGCTCGGATCCGTTTCGGGAAGCAGCACGACGAACTCGTCGCCACCATAGCGGGCCGCGGTGTCGATCCGGCGGACGCCCGCGGTGATGACCTGGCCGACGGCACGCAGCACGCGGTCACCGTGGAAGTGCCCGGACCGATCGTTGATGGCCTTGAGTTCGTCGAGGTCCATCATCAGCAGGCAGAATCCTCGGCCCGAGCGCGCGCTGCGCGCGATCTCGCGTTCCAGCGCGGCAAAGAAGAACCCCCGATTGAAGAGGCTGGTGAGGGGATCGATCGTGGAGAGCCGGATCGCGGCGTCGCGCGACCGACGCTGCTCCCGGGCGATGACCATGG
The DNA here is from genome assembly GCA_964451745.1 of uncultured Anaerolineaceae bacterium. Classification (GTDB taxonomy): domain Bacteria; phylum Chloroflexota; class Limnocylindria; order Limnocylindrales; family CSP1-4; genus SPCO01. The sequence continues at coordinate 3,972 of CAYVJP010000069.1, forward strand.
CCACGTAGGCCAGCAGGATCATCGCCGTCAGGTTCACCCCGACCACGGCGATGGTCGTCGGCGTCGCGATGGCATCGGGTGACCCGAGGGCGACGGCCAGCAAGTAGGCGAGCGTCGAGATCGCCGCCAGGGTGATCGTGATCGGGGGGCTCACGACCAGCGCGGCCCCACCGACGATCAGTGGGAACGTGAAGAAGAACGGGCTGGCCACGCCACCCGTGAGGGCCACGAGCATCGTCGCGACCGTGATCGCGACCGATCCCTCCAGGGCGAACTTGGCCGGACCCAGGGCGTTGGCCGGCAGCAGCTCGTGGACGATCAGCACGAAGACCCCGGCGAGCACCATCAACATGAGGATCGCGGGCTGGTTCTCCGCCCAGAGCCCGGACACGGCGACGATCGTGGTCGTGGCCAGCAGGAAGACCCAGGTGACGATCCGGACGACGCGGTCGTAGGCCCGAGTGGGCACCCCGTCCTCGGTCACGCCATCGTCGTCCTGGCCACCCACCACGGCGGCGGCGGCCATCTCCCGTTCCGCGGCGGGACCAGCGTCACCATCGACCGCGGTCGACCGGGCGCGCCCGATGATGGGCGAGGCGACCAGCACGGCCATCACCACGAGGTTGGCGATGACCGCGACGACGATCAGGATGAGGATCAGGTCGACGGGCACCTCGCCATCTTAGACCGTCCTCGATCGCGGTCTAGCGGGTGCCCCATTGATACGTCTGCTTGACCATCCGCAGGTACACGAACGTCTCGGTCTCGCGGACGCCCTCGATCGCGCGCAGCTTCTCGGTCAGGAACCGCAGGAGCGCTTCGTTGTCCTCGCAGACGGTCTCGATGAGCAGGTCGTACGTCCCGGCCGTGATGACCACGTAGTCCACCTCGGCCATCTCGGCGATCTGCTCCGCGACGGTCACGAGCTGGTCGCTCTCGCAGCGGACCCCGATCATCGCCATCTGGTGGAACCCGAGCTTGAGCGGGTCGGTGACCCCGACGATCTGGAGGATGCCGCGATCGATGAGCCGGTTCGTCCGCGCTCGAACCGCCGCCTCCGAGACGCCGAGTTCGGTGGCGATCTGGGTGAATGGGCGGCGACCATCGGTCTGGAGGTGCTCGATGATGCGCTTGTCAAGCTCGGACACGTCATCGCCGGGCCGGGTCGAGTTGGTGCGCGGTCGGGGCCGTCCGTCGAGCGTCACCGCTGCAGGGTACGACCTCAGGGCTTCGGCGTCGCCTCCTCTTCGGCAGTCGTCGCGTCGGATGCGCTCGTCGGCGGTTCGCTGGCCCCGGCGACGTCCACGGCGACCACCGTCCGCGCGCGCAGCGGCGACAGGAGTCGATCGAGGGCGGCGACGAGCGCCGCGAGTCCCTCGACCTGGCGCTCGTCCGGCTCGGCGGGCTTCTCCCCCGTCTGCGGACCCCAGGTGACGAGGATGTTCGCGCCGGCGATCGCGACCGGAGCCTCACCCTGACCGGGCTTCTCGCCGGGCTTCCAATCGGTCTCCTCGGCGAGCGCCTCGGATTCTCGGTACTCGGTGAGGTTGAGCGGCCAGCCAAGGTACGTGGCATTGATGCGCATCACGAGGTTCGAGTCGGCACCGCCGGTCGTCGCGTTGTTGGCCGTCATGCGCAGGCCGGCCGCGCCCAGGCCGCGCCACACGTCCTCGGCGGTCGTGGGGTCGGAGAGATGCGGATCGGGCGTGGCGGTGGGGGTCGGGCGCACCGTGGGTGGGGCACTCGACGGTGCGGCTTGGCCGCAGGCGACGATCGCGAGCACCGCCACCGCGACGAGCGCGATGAACCCGGCCCGCGTGCCGATCCCCCGTTCGGACGGAGAGCGCATAGCCTGCGAAGGCTACGGGCGCAGCGCGTCGCTGGCGACCCTACGGAAGTACCGGGGCGTCAGTCGCGGTCGAGGTCGGCGAGCGTGAGCGCGACCGCCTCGATGCTGTCGCGCGTGATCGGATCGAGGACGAGCTGGACGTGCGCGATCCCTTCGCGGGCGTAGGCCCGGAGCTCGTCGGCTACGCGACCCGGTGACCCTTCGAGCGGTGCCGGACCACGCTCCGCGTAGCCGCCCTGGACCCGACCAGATCCACCCGGCAACCGCACCTGGACCGCGACCGTGCGTTCGACGTCGCCCGGGGCGCGCCCTGCCGCGCGGCACGCGTCGTCGACGAGGTCGCGAAGTGGCGGGACGCCGGCGGGCGTGTTGCCGGTGTCGGAGAACCACACGTTCCACGCGTCCACGTACGGCAGCGTCAGGGCCAGCATGCGCGGACCCTTGGAGCCGATCATCAGGGGCGGACCTCCGGCCCGTGGCCCGCGCGGCAGCAGTTCGCAGTCGCGGGCCTGGTAGAAGCGCCCGTCGAAATCGATCGCGCCGTCGCGCAACAGCGTGCGGATGATCGTGAACGCCTCCTCGAAGCGGTCGATCCGGTGATCGAACGGGAAGCCGAAGGCGCGGAACTCCGTCTCGTTCCAGCCGGCCCCCAGGCCGAGGATGAACCGCCCGCCGCCGATCTCGTCGATCGTCGCCGCTTGCTTGGCGAGCAGGGCCGGATTGTGGAAGTTGGTGCAGGCGACGAGCGGGCCGAACTCGACCCTGGTCGTGCTCGCGGCGATGGCCGCCATCAGCGTCCAGGCTTCCCAGGGACCACGCGGCGGGCGATCCGCCCATCGATAGAGCAGGTGCTCGCCGACCCAGACGGAATCGAATCCGAGATCCTCGATCGCCCGAACCATGTCGAGCAGCTCGGGCCAGCGGACCTCGCGCTCGACTTCGGGGAGCTGGACGCCGACCTTGAGCGGTCTGCCCACCGACGGTCAGCCGGCCGCGGCAGCCATGAGCGCCGTCGACATCGCGCGCAGGTGGTCCGGCGTGCTTCCGCAGCACGCCCCGACGATCCGAGCGCCGGCGTCGCGCATCTCCAGCGCGGTGGCCGCCATGAGTTCCGGGCTCGCCCGATAGACCGCCTGCATGTCGACGAGCTCGGGCATCCCCGCATTCGACTTGGCCACGATGACGACATCGGGCGCGGCCGCATGCATCTTCGCGACGACCGGGATGAGTTCGTCAGGCCCGTTGCCGCAGTTACCCCCGATGGCATCGGCGCCCCACGCTGCGAGGCTCGCCACGGCGTCCTCGGGGGAGACACCCATCATCGTGTGGCCCCGGGTGTCGAACGTCATCGTCGCGACGAGGGCGATCCCGGGCGCCGCCTGGCGGACACCCTGGATCGCGGCCTTGATCTCGTTGAGGTCGGACATGGTCTCGATCCAGATGAGGTCCGCGCCGCCCGCGACGAGTGAGGCGGCCTGCTCGCGGAAGACGTCCACCGCCTCGTCGTAGTCGAGCGTCCCGAGCGGGGCGACGATCTCGCCGCTTGGCCCGATGTCGCCGGCCACGAGGGCGGTCCCGCCGGCCGCGTTGACCTCGGCGCGCAACAGGATCGCGGCGGTCCGGTTGAGCTCGTCCACGCGCTCCTGGTTGCCGTGCATCCCGAGGCGCAGGCGGTTGCCCCCGAACGTGTTGGTCATGACGATCCGCGAACCGGCCTCGAGGTAGCCGCGGTGGATGCGTCGCACGACGTCGGGGTGGGCGAGGTTCCACAGTTCCGGCGGATCGCCGAACTGGAGCCCGGCCGAGAAGAGCATCGTGCCCATCGCGCCGTCGGCCAGGATAGGGCCGCCTTCGTCGAGCAGGGCCCGGAAGCGGGCGCTGGCCGCGCCACCGTCGATGGCGAGGCGGGTGGCGCGATCGGGGAAATGGGCGAGGTCCACCGGCCCGGGGCCGACGGGGACGCCGGCGGCGCCGTCCGAAGAGGCGGGGTCCGGGCGGCCAGCGCTGCGTCGTCGAGTCCGTTCCATGCGACGCATCATACGCACCCCGCCGCCCGACACCCAGGCGTTGACACGCGGGCGCCGCATCGGCGACCCTGCGCGTCATGCCTCGACCCGCCGGCATCGCCAGCACGTTCCTCCGCTCGAATCCGCGGCCCGCGAGGGCCTGCTCGAGCTGATGACCCGCGCCCGCGAGGGCGCCACCACCGACTCGTCTGGACACCCTCGGCACGCCGCCGAGGGTGTTTCCGTATCTGGGAGGATGCACCGACCATGGATCCCGAACTGTTCACCCGAGGTCTCATCCTCGGTTTCACGATCGCGGCGGCGGTCGGGCCGATCAGCTTGCTCTGCATCCGGCGGACGCTCGCCGAGGGTCGGGTCGTGGGGCTTGCCTCCGGCCTTGGCGTCGCCACCGCGGACGCCACGTACGGGGCGATCGCGGCGTTCGGCCTGACCGCGGTCACGGACCTGCTCGTCGAGTGGCGCCAGGCGTTGGGTCTCATCGGTGGCGTCTTCCTGCTGTGGCTTGCCTGGCGCACGTTCACGGCGGTGCCCGGTGAAGCGGCGCACGAGGTGGAGCGTCCACGGCGCGGGCTCCCCGGCGCGTATCTCTCGACGCTGGTCCTGACCATGACGAACCCGATGACGATCCTCTCGTTCGCGGCGCTCTTCGTGGGCCTCGGGGTCACCGGCGATGACGCAGCCGGGGCAGCAGTCCTGACGATCGGTGTGTTCGCTGGGTCTGCGGCCTGGTGGGTCGTCCTGGTGACGGTCGTGGGCGCGCTGCGATCGCGGATCACCCCGCGATGGTTGCGCCGGGTCAACATCGTTTCGGGCCTGCTCATCGGGGCGTTCGCGTTGGTTGCGATCGGGTCGTCGCTCGTGGCCTGACGCCCGCTACCCTGTAGCGCCATGCCAGACCTGCTCCGACTCGCCGCCTTCACGCTCGATCCTGCGGGGGGCAACCCCGCCGGCGTGTGGATCGGCGAGCGCCTGCCGGACGCCGCAGCGATGCAGCGGATCGCGGTCGAGGTCGGCTACTCCGAGACCGCGTTCCTCGCCCCCGACGGCAGTGGGCTCGCCGGCGCGTACCGCATCCGGTTCTTCAGCGTGGCCGCCGAGGTGGCGTTCTGTGGGCACGCCACGATCGCCAGCGGCGTGGTCCTCGCCGGTCGCCATGGCCCCGGGGCGTTCCGGCTGATGACCAACGACGGCGTCGTGCAGGTGGATGCCGGCCCAGGGCCTGCGGGGCACCTGCGGGCGTCGCTGACCTCGGTGCCACCGCGTGTCCAGCCAGCACCCGCGGATCTGCTCGGGGAGGCGCTCGCCGCCCTGGCCTGGACACCGGACCTGCTCGATCCGGCGCTGCCACCGGCCGTGGCATTCGCCGGCGCGTCGCACCTGATCCTCGCGACCGCGTCCTCCGACACGCTCCGCGCCATGGCGTACGACTACGACCGATTGCGGGCGACGATGCTCGCCGCCGATCTCACGACGCTGCAGTTGATCTGGCGCGAAGCCCCCGATCGATTCCGGGCGCGCGACCCGTTCCCGGTCGGCGACGTCGTGGAGGATCCTGCCACGGGGGCCGCGGCGGCCGCGCTCGGCGCGTACCTTCGCTGGCGGGGCGAGATGACGCCGCCGGCGCGGTTCACGATCAGCCAGGGCGTGGAGATGGGCCGACCCAGCCTGATCGAGGTGGAGATCCCCGACGCGGACGGCGGCATCCGGGTGACCGGGTACGCGGTTCACCTGCCCAACGGCGTGGCATGATCGCGACCGTGAACGAGGCGACGCTCCCGACCCAGCCATCCGGCCGATCGCAGGCGGTCCTTGTCGTGGCGTTCGCGCTCGGTGCGGCCATCCTCCTGGCGGCGATCCTCCTCCCGGCACAGCTCCCGTTCGTCGACTTCCCCCAGCACGTGGCGCTGCTCTCGCGTTGGGCACACGCCGGCGAGGCCGCCTGGGGTCTGCCACCCATCTTCGAACTCAATCTCGCCACCCCATACGTGCTCGCCTACGCCCTCGCGTACGTCCTGTCGCCGATCCTCGGCGATGAGGCGGCGATCCGCGTCGTCCTTGCCGCGGGTCTCGTCGGCCTGCCGGCCGCGAGCTGGCTGCTGCTCCGTGCGTTCGGCCGACCCTCGGAGCTGTGCCTCGCGGTCTTCCCGGTCGCGCTGTCGTGGCTGGTCTACCGAGGCTGGTTCCCGTTCGTCGTGGGATTGCCGCTCGTGGTCGCCGGGCTCGCGATGGCCCGCTATGTCACGGTCAACGGGCGCACCCGCGACGTCGTCATCCTGGCCCTGATCGCCCTCGCCACCCTTGCCACCCACGCCCTCGCGTTCGCCTTGCTCGCGGCCGGTGCCGTGCTCGTGACCGTCTCGGGTCCCGGTCGTCTACCCGCGCTCGTCCGCGTCGCTGCCGGGCTCGCTCCCGCGGTCGTCCTGGCCCTGGCATGGGTCGTCCTGCGCGGCGATCCGGTGCATCCCGAGCCCCGACCCATCCTGTTCGGTCCGCTCACGCGTCGGCTCGACTTCGCCAGGATCCTGTTCGGTGCCGCGAGCGACGACCCGCGGGTGATCGTCGTGGTCGTCGCACTGGTCGCCGTCCTCGTCGCGGCCCTCATCCTCACCGTCCTCGAGGTCCGCGGCGACCGTCCGCGCGACATCGTGCGACGCTGGTTCGCCTCGCGCGGTCCGCTCCTGCCCGTCTTCGCGGGGGCGGCGCTCGCGTCCCTGCTGCTTCCCGAGACCCTGTTCGACGTCTACGGCATCTGGCCGCGCGCCGTCCCGATCGCCTTCATCCTGGGCCTCGGGCTCCTGCCCTGGCCTGGCCGCGATCGCGTTCGAACCGGGCTGACCGTGGCGCTGGCCGCCGTGGCCATCATCGCCACCGGGACCGGCCTCGCCCAGGCATGGACGTTCTCCTCGGAATCGGCCGGGATCCGCGAGATCGTCAAGGCCTTCCCACCCGGGGCGCGGATCTTCGCCGAGGCCCCCACCGACGCCTCGAACGTCGGCGGGCTGCGCGTGTACCGGCACATCGCGGGGTACTACGTCGCGGAGCAGGGCGGCGAGATGAACGACGACTTCTCGCTCTATCCCTACCAGATCGTCACCCGCGTGGAGCCCGGATCCACCCGCTATCCGATGCGCGACTTCGAGGTCTACCTGTTCCGGGCGTCGCCCGAATGCCCCGTCCCGCCGCCGGATCGGCCCATCGGCCGCGAGATCGCGACGATCGGCGAGTGGTCCGCGTACGAGATCATCGATGACCCCGCACGCCCGGGCCCGACGGCGTGGGACCTGCCGTGCTACGACCGCCCCGATGGAGGCTCCGCGCCGAGCGACCCCTGAGCCTGGGCGGCAGGCTCGGCCGAGCAACACGGACACCCCCCCTCGGCGGCTCCGATGACCGCGCCCGCAGCGTCGCAACAAGGTCCCTCGAGCACCGCGAGTGACCGGCGCCGGCGTCCGAGGTGCCCGAGCAGTCCGGCCAGCCTCGCGTCGAGGGCCTGGAGTCCCGCGACCCGGTCGGCGATCTCTGCGCGCCGTCGCTCGATCAACCCGGGCAACTCGGCCGTTGAATCGCCGCAATGGCCGGAGTGACACCAGCTTGCGATCCTGGCGGCCTCCTCCAGTGGGAGATCCAGGCGCCGAAGGTCGATGATCAGGCGCAAGTGCTCGATATCCGACTGCCCGTACTCCCGGTACGAGTTGTCCTGCCGCGTCGCCCGCGGGAGCCAACCCGAACGCTCGTAGAAGCGCACCGTGTCCGTCGAGACGCCGACCGCACCGGCCAGTTCGCCGATCCTCATGCGGTGAGCAAACCTTGGAGTGGCTCCGATGTCAAGCGCCTTGGCGGACCTCCGACAACTCGAACGTGTTGCCCTCGCTGTCCTTGAACCAGGCCGCCTTGGCGACGCCGAAGTCGGCCAGCCCATCGACCGTCGCGACCTCCCCGAGGTCGTACTCCTCGAACGTCACGCCGCGCTCCCGCAGGTTCGCCATCACCGACTCGATGTCCTTGACCGCCCAGCCCGCGATGGTGTTCCGGGCCGTCCCGGCGGACGGAGTCCCGTATAGGTACAGCCAAGTCTCGCCCCCGAAGCGATACCAGACACCACCATGGTCCTCATGCTCGGGCACGAGGCCGAGTTTCGCTTCGTACCACCGGCGGGCCCGGTCGAGATCGCTG
>CAYVJP010000070.1:0-11563 GCA_964451745.1 uncultured Anaerolineaceae bacterium
CCAGCAGGTCCCCTCCAACTACGACACGGACCTGTTCACGCCCATCCACGCCCGGATGCGCGAGCTGCTGGGCCACGACCCGGACGCGTTCGAGGCGGAGCGGTTCAGCTACCAGGTCATCGCCGATCACTCGCGCGCCGTCACGTTCCTCATCGCCGATGACGTCCTTCCCAGCAATGAAGGGAGGGGCTATGTCCTGCGCCGCATCCTGCGCCGTGCCGTCCGTCACGGCCGGCTCCTGGGCCGCCGCGAGCCGTTCATGGCCGACACGGCCGCGGTCGTGATCGACATCATGGCCGACGCGTACCCGCACCTGGCCGACCGCCGCGCCGAGATCCTCGCCGTGATCGCCCGCGAGGAGAGCCAGTTCGCCCGGACCCTCGATGCGGGCACGGCCCAGCTCGAGGAAGCCCTGATCTCGCTGACCGGGCAGGAGCGCGTCATCGGGCGGCGCGAAGAGGACCTGCCCGCCGATGCCCCGAAGCTGCCCGGGGAGATCGCCTTCCGTCTCCACGACACCTATGGCTTCCCCGTGGACCTCACGGTCGAGCTCGCCGCCGAGTACGGCGTCGCGGTCGACCGCGCCGGGTTCGATGCCGCCCTGGCCGAGCAGAAGGAGCGGAGTCGATCGCATACCAAGGCCGGCCTCGCCAGCGCGGCCCTCGCGACCTCGCTGTACAGCGCCATCCAGGCGCGCGCGGGCGACTCGACGTTCCTTGGCTACGAGACGACGACCGCCGAGGGCCGCATCGTGGCGATCATCCGCGATGGCATGGAGTACGACGAGCTCACCGGCCACGGCGAGGCCGAAGTCGTCCTGGACCAGACGCCGTTCTACGCGGAAGGCGGTGGCCAGGTCGGGGACCGGGGCACGATCCGCGAGGCGGGCGGCGGGAGCCAGCTCTTCGCCGTCGAGGACACCCAGAAGCCCGTCGGCGGGCTCATCGTGCATCGCGGCACGCTCCATGGCCGGCTGCGCGTGGGCGAGACCGTCGAGGCGGTCGTCGACGCCGAGCGTCGAGCGCACACGATGCGCAATCACACCGGCACGCACCTGCTGCACCGGGCGCTGCGCAACGTCGTGGGCGAGCGGGCACGGCAGGCCGGGTCGCTGGTCACGCCTGACTACCTGCGCTTCGACTTCCCCTTCGATCGCGCCCTGACCGACGAGGAGAGACGCGCCATCGAGGACGAGGTCCGCGCGGTCGTCCGCGACGATCGCCCGGTGAGCATCGCGTTCATGCCGATGGCTGAGGCCATCGAGCAGGGGGCCGATGCCTTCTTCGACGAGAAGTACGGCGAGACGGTCCGGACGATCCGGGTCAAGGACTACAGCTTCGAACTGTGCGGCGGCACCCATTGCCGGGCAACGGGGCAGATCGGCGGGTTCGTGATCACCGGCGAGCGAAGCATCGGATCCGGCCAGCGTCGCATCGAGGCCGTCACGGGCGCCGTGGCCGACGCCCTGCTGCGCGAGCGCTCGGACCGGTTGGAACGAGTCGCCGCGGCGCTCGGCGCCCAGAACGTCGAGAGCATCGAAGACCGCATCGCGGTCCTGCAGGACGAGCTCCGCGCCACGAAGCAGCGCCTCAAGGCGGGGGGCAGCGCCGGAATGCCCAAGCCGGGCGAACTCGCCGCGCGCGCTGAAGCCGTGGGCGGGGGCCGGCTCGCGGTCATCGCGGCGATCCCCGCGGCCTCCCTGGACGAGGTCAAGGGTCTCGCCCGCGACACACGCGCCGCACTCCCCAGTGGCGTCATCGCGCTGGCCCACGACGCGGATGAGCCGCAGCTGTTCGTGACCGTGTCGGACGACCTGGTGGCCGCCGGGGTCAGCGCCGGGGATCTCGTCCGGACCGCGATGCCGCATCTCGAGGGCAAGGGCGGTGGCCGCCCCGAGATGGCGCAGGGCAAGGGTGCCCGTCGAGAGGGCATCCCCGACGCGCTCGCGGCCATCCGTTCGGCGCTCACCACGGGGGCCTGATGGCCTTCTGGCGCCGCATCTGGCAGCGCGACGGCGAGGAGAGCCTCGCCGCGTGCACCGCACTCGACGTCGGCACCGAGTTCGCCAAGGCGCTCGTCTTCGATATCGATGACGCGGGGCACGGCACCGTCCGCGGGGTGGGTCGCAAGCGCCAGGGCCTCGCGCACATGCAGTCGGGCACGGTCGCCGATATCCCGGCGGTCGTGGACAACTGCGCCGTCGCCCTCCAGGAGGCCGAGGAGATGGCCGGGTTCCGGCCCAACCAGGTCGTCATCGGGATCGCCGGCGAGCTCGTCAAGGGCTTCACGACGACCCACAGCCAGGAACGCAAGAAGCCCGACGTGCCGATCAGCGAAGCCGAGCTCCAGAAGCTCATCGATAACGTCCAGCGCGAGGCGCTGCGCGAGGCGGAACGGGCGATCACCTGGGAGACCGGCCTGCCCCATGTCGACGTCCGCCTGGTCCACGCCGCGATCACCGGCGCCTCGATCGATGGCTACGCGTTGACCAACCCGGTCGGGTTCCAGGGTCGGCACATCAAGATCGGGATCTTCAACGCGTTCGCTCCGCTCGTGCACCTCGGCGCCCTCCAGAGCGTGGCGAGCCAGCTGGACCTCGAACTCCTCGAGATCGTCGCCGAGCCGTACGCCGTGGCCCGGGTGTTGGGCGCCGACCAGGTCCGCCAGTCGGGGGCGCTGTTCGTCGATGTCGGGGGCGGGACCACGGACGTCGCCCTGGTGCGCCAGGGCGGCATCGAGGGGACGCGGATGTTCGCCCTCGGTGGCCGCGCGTTCACCAAGAGCATCGCCGACCGCATGGACCTGCCGTTCCCCCGCGCAGAGGCACTCAAGGTGGATTACGCCAAGGGGATCGCCGTGGAGGGCCGCGAGGAGGTCGCGGCGATCGTGGGCGATGATGTTCGGGTGTGGGCCGCCGGCGTGGAACTGGTCATGGAGGAGCTCTCGGGCGGCGACCTGCTGCCCGGTCGTATCTACCTGTGCGGCGGCGGGTCGCGGCTGCCCGAGATCCGGGCGGCGCTGGCCGCCGAGTCGTTCTGGAAGCAGATGCCGTTCGCCCGCCCACCCGAAGTCACGATCATGGCCCCGGACCTGATCGACACGATCGCCGATGCCACCGAACTCCTCGTCGACCAGCAGGACGTCACGCCACTCGGCCTGGCCTACCAGGCGATCGAGCTCCGTTCGACGGAGGACGCCCTCGATGTCGCGCTGCGCCGGGTCCTGCGGGCGATGAAGGTCTGACGCGATGGCCGGCGGCGTCCTCTACCTCGACATCGACGACGAGATCACCTCGGCAGCGGCGCGCATCCGGGCGGTGGACGGCCGGCGCGTCGCGGTCGTCCTGCCGTATGGCTCGCGGGTCGCCACGTCGCGCATCAACTTCCGGCTCCTCGCCCGTGACGCGCTGACGCACGAGAAGGACCTCGCGATCGTGTCGGGCGATGCAGGGACACGGGCCTTGGCCGCCTCGGCCGGCTTGCCCGTCTTCGTCTCGGTCGGGGAGTACGAGGCGTCGGTCGGGTCGACGAGCGCCACCGCGGACCGGCCGCTCGAGCAGTCGGAGACCGTGGTGCGGCCGCCAGCGGCTTCGACCACGGCCGCGGGGGCCATGGCCGCGGCGGGAGCCATGGCCGCGGGCGACGCCAGTGCCGAAGAGGGACGCGTGGGGGGCGGCGCATCCGACCCGGGTCCGGTCCTCCCATCGGCGGACACCGGATCCGTGACCCGTCAGCGCTCGGCGACGACCACGACGACCCCGATCACCGCGCCGTCGCCCCCCCGTCCGGTCCCGGGGCCCGCCGCAGCGGCTCCGGCGCCGACCCGCCCGGTGACGCGCAGTGGATCACGACGGATCGGGCGCGGTGCCATCGCCATCGGACTCGCCGTGGTCGCGCTCGCGGTGGTGGTCGGTGGCGTCGCCGCCTATCTCCTGCTGCCATCCGCGACGGCCGTCGTGACGCCGCGCGAGGAGACCATCGGCCCGGTCGCCCTGCGCATCTCGGCGAGCACGGAGATCGACGAACCCGACGTCGAAGCCGGTCTGGTGCCCGCCGAGATCGCGACGGTCGAGGTCCAGGCGGAGGACAGCTTCCCGGCCACGGGCAAGCGCGTCGAAGAGGAGAAGGCGACGGGTGAGGTGCAATTCCAGAACCTGGACCCGACGGCATCGAACACGATCGCGAAGGGCGCCACGGTCAGCACGCAATCCGGGATCCGGTTCCGCACCGACAAGGCCGTCACCGTGCCGGCGGCGGAGCTGGTCGGGATCACCATCTTCCCGGCGAGTGCGTCGGTGAAGGTCACCGCCGTCGATCCCGGGCCGGACGGGAACGTCGGGTCGAGCGCCATCCAGAACGTGCCCCGCGGCGAGAACGGGCTCTTCCTCAAGGTCACGAACCCGGAGCCGACGAGTGGCGGGACGCGCGAGGAGTTCCCGCGCGTCACGCAGGAGGATGTCGATTCGGCCCTGGCCACACTCACCGACCGACTCGAGTCCGCATTCACGGACCGACTCGACGACGACGATCTCACCACCGGCGACGTCAGCGTCTTCCCCGAGACGGCCGAGCTGGGGCCTGCCACGCCGACCACGGATCCGGCCGAGCTGGTCGGCCAGGAGGTGGAGTCGTTCGATCTCGCCGCAACGGCGAGCGGAACGGTGACGACGGTCGATTCGACGCCCGTACGAGCGATCGCGGAGGCCAGGCTGGAGGGGCTCGTCGAGCCCGATCACGAGTTGGTCGACGGATCCAGCGAGATCACCGAGGCGCCGGCCGTGGTCGAGGGCGACATCATCACCTACCCGGTGGTCGCCACGGCTCGCCAGATCGCCATCCTCGATCCGGCGGCCCTCGAAGCCGAGATCCTCGGCAAGCCGCTCGAGGAGGCCGACGCCATCCTGTCGGCGTACGGGGACGTCGATCTGCAGGTCTGGCCGGACTGGGTCGGCACGATCCCGACCATCGATTCCCGGGTGGAGGTCACCGTCCAGGGTCCGACGCCCACACCCGGTGTCGCACCGTCGGCGAGCCCCGTGGCGTCGCCGTGAGCACGATCCTGGGCCTCGACCTCGGGGAGCGGCGGATCGGCGTCGCGATCGCCGAGTCGGACGGGTTCGCGGTCCGTCCGCTGACCACACTGCGGCGTGGTCGAACGCTCGAGGCGGACGCGTCCGCGATCCAGGCGCTGGTCGATCTCCACGCGGTCGACGAGCTGATCGTCGGCCTCCCGTTGGAAGCGTCCGGCCAGGAGGGGTCCCAGGCGGCCCTCACCCGGGCGTGGGTGGAAGGGATGGCACCGTTGCTCGAGCAGCCCGCTCCGCCAGTCTCGTTCCAGGACGAGCGCCTGAGCAGCCATCTCGCGGAGCAGCGCCTCGGCCCCATGGCGCGCGGCCGTTCGGGCGGGCCGCCCACCCGAAGCCAGCGCGACGCGTATCGCGCCCGGGTGGACCGTGAAGCCGCGGCCATCATCCTGCAAGATGCTCTCGACACACGGCGCGGATCCGACGCGTCTCCTCCCCGTCCCCCGACCATCATGGAGATCCGCTCATGACGATCCGCTCCGGCGGACGCCCGCGCGATCCGCGCGACCCGAATGGCGCGCGCGAACCCCACGCCCACCCGTACGAGCCCGACGCCTATGCCACCGAGTACATCCCCGAGGCCTATGAGCCGTCCCGCCGCGGCAACTACGGTGGCCCGAGCCGGCGCAACGGGGGTGGGGGCAGCGGGCTCATGGGGATCGTCAAGTTCCTCGTGTTCGCGCTCGTCCTGGCGGGGTTCGTCCTCGTCGTGTCGCTGACCGCCCTTCGGCCCTTGCTCAACTCAGCGATCCTGTCGTGGGCGTCCGACAACCCCGCGGCCCTCAGCATCGATTTCGTGGCGGACCTCGTGAAGGAGGACCTAGGCGCCGCACTGACGACACCCGCGTCCACGGATCCCGCCCAGGTCGAGTTCACGGTCCTCGAGGGCGACACCGCGGGCACCATCGCGACGCGGCTCGAGGAAGAGGACCTGATCATCGATGACCGGGCCTTCGTGTTCATCGCGACGCAGCGCGAACTCACCGGTGACCTGCAGCAGGGGACGTTCCTCCTGCGCAAGAGCATGACGCCCGACGAGGTCGTCACGGCCCTCCTGGCCCCCGAGGCGATCCCGTACGTGGACATCGCCCTGCGCACCGGTCTGCGCCTCGAACAGATCACCGCGAAGCTCCAGACCCTCGACGCGCTGGAGATGGATCCGCGCGAGTTCTACGAGCTGGTGACGGACCCGCCGGCCGCGCTCCTCGATGACTATCCCTGGCTGGAGCGCGCGCTGGGCGACGCCCCCGACGGTGCGTCGCTGGAGGGGTTCCTCTGGCCGGCGACCTATCGAGTCCTGCCCGATACCACGCCCGACGAGCTCGTCCGCCTGATGCTGGACGGCTTCATCGAGGCCGTGGGCGAGGAGCGGATGGATGTGCCGGCGGACCGTGGCCTGAACTTCTACCAGGTCCTGACCCTGGCTTCCATCGTGGAGCGCGAGGCCGTCCTCGACGAGGAGCGGGCGCTCATCGCGGGGGTCTACCAGAACCGCATCGACAAGCTTCCAGGCGTCAAGACGGGCCTCCTCAACGCCGATCCCACGGTCATCTATGCCGCCGACACGGTGAACCTCGACGAGATGCCGTTCGACGATTGGCAGCTGTACGTCTTCTGGACGGTGCCCGAGACGCCGCTGGCGGACCTGGAGCTGCCGGACGAGCTCGCCGGGTTCAATACCTACGTGATCCCCGGTCTGCCGCCGTCGCCCATCGCGACGCCGACCATCGCGTCCATCGATGCGGCCCTGGAGCCGAACACCGAGGACAAGTACATCTACTTCCTGGCCATCCCCGAGGGCAACGGCGCGCATGTCTTCGCCAAGACCAAGAAGGAACACGACGCCAACCGCGCCGAATACGGCTACGAATGAGCGATCGGTGGCCGACGCCCGCTGACTTCGCGCCACCACCCACCGCCTCGCAGCTGGCCGACTGGGACGACGCGGATCGCGCGGCCCGGCCCGCGCGACTGGAACGCCTGCGCGATCGATTCGCGAGCGCCGGGATCGATGCCTACTTCGGCGTCCGACGCGAGCACATGCGCTACCTCACGGGCTTCAACCTCGCCGATGGCGAGGAGAAGGTTGCCGGCAACTCCGGCCAATTCCTCGTGAGCGGCGAGGAGGTCGTCCTCCTCGCCGATTCGCGCTACACGATCCAGGCCCGCCGCGAGGCGCCCGACGCCCGGCTCGCCGAGGCGTACGGCGACCTCCCCACGCGTTGGCCGGAGCTCATGGCGGGCATCGGGGCGCGGCGGATCGGGGTGGAGGCCGGGTTCGTGGCGCACGCGACCTGGACACGGCTCGCGGCGGCCGCACCGGACGTGGACCTCGTCCCGGTCGAGGGTTGGGTGGAGGCCGACCGCGCAGTGAAGGAACCGGCGGAGCTGGACCGGATCGCTGCCGCGTGCGCGGTGGCGGACCGGGCACTGGCCGCCTTGCTGCCCGAGATCCGGCCCGGCGTGACCGAGGCGGACCTGGCGCTTCGGCTCGAGTGGCTGATGCGGACCGGCGGGGCGGAGGCGCTTGCGTTCGACGTGGCCTGCCTGTCCGGACCGGAGGCGGCGTTGCCGCACGGGGCGCCGGGCGACCGGCCGGTCCTCGATGGCACGGTCCTGCTGTTCGACTTCGGAGCCCAGGTCGCGGGCTACCGCAGCGACATGACCCGCACGCTGTTCGTCGGTGAACCGGCGGAGCGCGATCACGCGATCTACGACTTGGTCGCCCGCGCGCAAGCCGCGCCGATCGCTGCCCTGGAGACCGTCGTTGCCGGGGGAGGGGAGATGCCGTCGGGCCGCGCCCTGGACGCGATGGCGCGGGCGATCATCGCCGATGCCGGGCACGGCGAGCATTTCGGCCACGGCACGGGGCACGGTATCGGCCTCGCCACGCACGAGGCGCCATCGCTGGGCAAGTCGGCCTCGGAGCACCCGCTGCCCAGCCCCACGGTCTTCTCGGTCGAGCCCGGCGTCTACCTCGACGGCGAGATGGGTGTCCGCATCGAGGACCTCGTCGCCATCGACACCGCCACGGAGCGCGTCGAACGGCTGACGCGATTCCCGCGTGACGTCCTGACCGTCGGAACGTGACCGCGATCGGGGTGGCGTAGGGTATCGGCCATGCGGAAGATCGGGATCGTCCTCATCGCGTTGGGCGCCATCGTGGGTGGGTGTTTCGGTGGCGAATCGGCCCCGTCCCCGCCGGTGGTGCAGGGGCCGGCGATCGAATGCCTCGGGATCCCGGAGCGGACCTGCCAGGAGATCGTGACCGAGGCGCGGCGGAATGCGGAGCCCGGGTCGGTCCCGCTGTCGATCCGGGCGACCTGCAGCACCGCGGCGTGCACCCTGCAGAACGGCGAGGTCGCGATCGAAGTCGACTACTCGAACGGGAACACGCAGGCATGGGGCATGGGCTGGGCGGGGGCGGAAGAGCCCGGCATCGCCCCGGACCCCGGCGGGCCTGCCGTGCCTGGCGAACCGGTGTGCCTGGGCGTGCCCGCGGTGCCCTGTCGGGACCTCGCGACGAGCGCCTCGGATCCCGATCCGGGGGGTCGCGAGGTGGCCTCGGTCACGGTGCGCTGCCGCGCGGTGCCGTGCACCACGACGACGGGGAGTGGCGACACCCTCGTCGAGTTCGTCGATGGCACGTCGGTCGTCACGGAGTGGTCGTACGAGCATCCGGCGCCGTCGGGTTGACGCGGCTGCAGCGCGCGCCGCAGGATGCGCCCGATGGTCGACATGGGCGCGCTCTTCGACTGGATGTGGCCGATCATGGCGGCCTCGATCATCGTGCCGCTCGTCATCACGGGCGTCGTCATCGCGACGGTCATCTGGGCCATCCGCCGGAACAGTGCCCCGCGTGAGGATCCGGCCGTCGCGGCGCTCAAGGCCCGATATGCCCGGGGCGAGATCGATCAGGCCGAGTTCGAGGTCAGGCTGCGCTCATTGACCCGCGACCGGGACTGACCCAAGGGTCGCGAGCGTCATCTCCAGCGCGTCGCTGAAGACCGGGACCTCGGCCGTCGTGAAGGCCAGCGGTGGACGCACCTTGAGGACGTTCCCGCTCCGGCCGCACGTGCCCACGAGGACGCCCCGGTTCCGCAGGCCCTCCTTGACCGCATGCGTCGTCGCGGCGTCGCCGAACTCCACGCCGATCGCCAGTCCCGCTCCGCGGACATCGACCAGCGCGGGGTAGCGCGGGCACAAGGCACGGATGGCGTCGCGCAACGCCGCGCCGGCCACGGTCACCCGCTCGAGGACGTGCTCGTCGGCGAGGACATCCAGCACGGCCAGGGACGCCGCCGCGGACACGGGGTTGCCGCCGAACGTGCTGAAGAACACGGTCTCGTCGGCGAACGCCTGGGCGATCTCCCGCCGCGTGATCACGGCTCCCACGGGATGCCCGTTCCCCATCGGCTTGCCGAGCGTGACGAGGTCGGGGACGATCCCGAACCGTTCGAACGACCACATCGCCTCGCCCGTCCGCCCGTGGCCGCCCTGGACCTCGTCGGCGATCCACAGGCCGCCCGCCGCGTGCGTCGCAGCGACCCAGGCCCCGACGAGCGCCGCATCGGCGGGCGCGAACCCGTCGCTCGTGAGGACGCCATCGAGGATGGTCGCGGCGAGGGGGATCCCGCGTTCGGAGAGGCGGTCGAGCGCGGCCCCGAAGGCCTCGGCGTCCAGGTGTTCTCCATGCACGCGGTCCGGCACGTCCCATGTCTCGATGTGGTCGGGCCGTTGGCCACCGTGCCACGACTCCGGGGAGAACGCGGCGATCGCTTCGGAGATGCCGTGATACGCGAACCGGGTGCACAGACCGCCCCGCCGGCCGGTGAACGTGGTCGCCAGCCGCCACGCGAGGTCGTTGGCCTCCGAACCCGAGTTCACGTAGAACACGGTATCGAGCCCGGCCGGCATGGTCGCGATCAGGCGTTCCGAAAGCTCGATGGCGCTCTCGTGGAGATAGCGCAGGTTCGTGTTCAGGCGCCGAGCCTGCCGGGCGATCGCCTCGGTGACCCGCGGGTGACCGTGACCCACGCACGGGACGTTGTTGTAGGCGTCGAGATAGCGCCGGCCCTCGACGTCGGTCATCCAGACGCCCGCCGCGCTCACGAGGTGGAGCGGCTCTTCGTAGGTGAGTGGCTCCAGGGCCGGCCCCATCGCGGCCATCCGTCGCTCGATGAGGCGGTCGCGATCGGTGACCGTCATGGCGGCCGGCACCTCGGCCCCGAACCGCCGGGCGACCTCGTCCCATCCGATCTCGAGGAGCGTCTCGATGGTCTGCGCCACCGACCCGTTGTAGCGCTCGGCGAAGGTCGGATCCTCCAGCCCGCGATCCGAGCGCCACGACGAGATCGTGATCGTCACCGCAGCCCGCGTCGCGAGGATCTCGCCCAGCAGGTGGAGCTCGAGCGGCTCGAGTGGGGTGATGCGCTGGTGGCCGTCGATCACCAGGCGGGCAGCGCGGAACAGTTCGTCGCGGCCGCGGTCGTTGAGCAGCGAATCGAGCGCACTCGCGAGGTCCACGATGAGCGCGGAGTGGCTCATGTCGCCGAAGTCCACGATCCCGGTGATCCGCCCGGCCTCGTCGGTCAGCGCGTTGTCGCTGGTGAGATCCCCGTGGACGACCTGGGCACGGAGCGACGGCCATGCCGGGGCGACGACGGCGTCGTACCGGTCCAGGACGCGTTCCACGAGGGCGCGGCGTTCGCGATCCCGGATCGCGCTGACCCTGCCGCGGGTCCGCGACGCATGCTGGACGTCCCAGAGCATCGTGCGCTGGGCGGCCGGATGGAAGAACCCGCGCAGGGCGCGGCCCAGGCGGGCCGTGGTCTCACCCCAACCGATGAGGGCCGCGTCGGGCAGGCCGCGAGGATCGATGCGGTGGCGACCCGGCAGGACGTCGTACATCCGGACGTGGTGGGCGCCATCGGCATGCTGGAACGTGGCCCGGAAGGCCTCGGCCCCGGTCGCGTCGCCGGCACCGGGCGATCGCCATGGCATGGCCAGCGGCAACGCTGGGTCCACGCCGGCCGCATGGACCACGGCGAGCGCCTCCATGTCGAGCGTCGCGGGGTCCTCCGCGGCGTTCGAGAGCTTCATCACCGCGAGCGGAGCGTCGGCGCCATCGAGGAGCAGGAAGGTCTGGTCGCGCTCACTGCCGAGATCCCGCGCGGCCGAGGCATGGACACCGAACGTCCGCGTCGCGATGTCGATGATCGCGCGCTCGTCGAAGTCGGGCGGCGCGGCCGCGAGGACGGCGTCGAAGTCGGTGGTCGTGGCCATGCTGGCGTGATGGTAATCGCGCCGTCGACCGACCCGTCCACTTGGCGGCGCCCCGGGCGTTGCGGCCGCGGAGCGGGCGGCGTGCCGCGCGAGCGAGCACGCCCGCGACGGCCAGGCGCGGGGGATCCTCGGCATTCGACCTGAGCGGTGGTCGTGGGCAGGCGCTCGTGGGCAGGCGGTCGTGGGCAGGCGGCC
>CAYVJP010000071.1:0-11438 GCA_964451745.1 uncultured Anaerolineaceae bacterium
CATGGGCGCCAGCACGCTCCGCAGGGCGCGGCCTGGGACGCCGCCGTGGACCGATGGCGCCGCCTGCCGACGGACGATGGCGCCGCCTTCGACAAGTCGATCACGATCGATGCGGACACGCTCGAACCGATGGTGACCTACGGGACGAACCCCGGCATGGGGATCCCGATCACGTCGCGCGTCCCATCGCCGGATGACGAGACCGACCCCGCGGCCCGCCGTGCGCTGGAGCGCGCCCTCGACTACATGGACCTGCGACCAGGCCAGCCGATCCTCGGTCAGAAGGTCGATGTCGTCTTCGTGGGATCGTGCACGAACGGGCGGATCTCCGATCTGCGCCTCGCCGCGGCTGCCCTCAAGGATCGCAAGGTGGCCGATGGGGTCCGGCTGATGGTCACTCCCGGCAGCGACGAGGTGAAGCGGGAGGCGGAGGCCGAGGGCCTTGCCGAGATCTTCAAGGCGGCCGGCGCCGACTGGCGCGAATCCGGGTGCTCCATGTGCATCGCGATGAACGGCGACCAGCTCAGCCCCGGGCAGTACGCCGTCAGCACCAGCAACCGCAACTTCGAGGGTCGTCAGGGCAAGGGTGGTCGAACGTTCCTTGCCTCGCCGCTGACCGCGGCCGCATCCGCCATCAACGGGGTCGTAAGCGATCCGCGCGCGCTGCCCGGGATCGAGACGCTCGCCGCTGTCGGAGGACGCTGACGATGGGCGAACCCATCCGGGTGTTCACCTCCGCGGTGGTGCCGTTGGCGGCCGAGAACGTCGACACGGACCAGATCGTCCCCGCGCGGTACCTCAAGGTGACGGACAAGGCCGGCCTGGCCGAGGCGCTCTTCCGTGACTGGCGATTCAACGAGGACGGGTCGCTCAAGGACCCGCCGTTCGTGCTCGACCAGCCGGGGATGAGCGGGCGCCAGATCCTGCTCGTCGGGGACAACTTCGGGGCGGGGTCGTCCCGCGAGCACGCGCCGTGGGCCCTGACGGCGTGGGGCGTGCGGGCGATCATCTCCACCGGCTTCGCCGACATCTTCCGCAGCAACAGCCTCAAGAACGGGCTGCTGCCGATCGTCGTATCGCCCGCGGTGCACCGACGGATCTGGGAGCTCATCGAGCGCGACCCCGACGCGGCGCTGACGGTGGACCTCGCCGAGGAAGGCGTCCTCCTCCCGGATGGATCCACGATCGACTTCCAGATCGACCCGTTCGCCAAGCGCATGCTCCTGGCCGGCACGGACGAGCTCGGCTACCTGCTGACGAAGGACGCGGAACTGACCGCCTGGGAGGCGTCCCATCCGCCACGCGTGGACACCCTCGCACGCCTCGCCTGAGGCGGCACTCGTCCCTCGGGAACCGCTCGCCCGGGCCTCCCGTCTCGCGCCCATGCAAGACCTCTCGCGCCACGGTCGCGCCGTGACCGCCCTCCTCCTGTCGATCGTCCTCCTCGCGGCCTGCAGCGCCGACGCACCGGCATCGGCCCCACCTTCGAGCGACCCCACCCCGGACACGCCCATCGTTTCGGATCCGCCACCGGCCGACGGGGCGGTGGTCGTCGTTCCGCGTCCCGGCCAGCTCGACGTGCATCCCGTCTCCGCGGAGACGCTCCGCGCGACCGTCGACGGACGGTCGGTCGAGATCGCCGTGGATTGGTGGACCGGCGTGGAGCCGTGCACGATCCTCGACACGGTGGTCGTCCAGCGTGGGGACCACGAGTTCGCCATCACCCTCCGGGAGGGCCGCGGACCCGGCGAGATGGCCTGCATCGCCATCGCCGAGCTCCATCGGACGTTCATCGACCTCGGCGAGCTGGAACCCGGCACCTACACGATCCGCGACGCGACCGGCGGGGCTCCCGCCATCGAGGTCGTCGTGAGCTGACGCGGACCCGCGCCGGGACGGGGCGCCGCACGGGGCCGGTTCGGACGACCTGTGCGACGATCGGGGGGTGAATCCATTCGACCTCATCGCCATCCTGCTGGTGGTCCTGGCGATCCTGCTGGGCTTCCGGTCGGGGGCGCTGCCCCAGGTGGGCGGCCTGCTGGGCGCGATCGGGGGCGGCGCCCTCGCCATCCTCGCCCTGCCCGCTCTCGCCGATCCGCTCGGTGGACTCGACCCGGCGATCCGGCCGTTCATCGTCATCGCCGGACTCCTCGTCGCGGTCGGCATCGGGGAGTCGATCGGATCGGCCATCGGTCGACGCATGGCGCACGCGCTCGGACCCGGCGTCCTGGGGGCCGCGGACCGGGTGGCGGGCGGGTTCGTGGGTGCCGCCCAGGCCCTCCTCATCGTCTGGCTCGCCGGCGGTCTGCTGGCGATCGGGCCGGTGCCGCGCCTGACCGAAGCAGCCCAGACCTCCACGGCCGTCCGGGGGCTCAACGCGCTCCTGCCTCCACCCACCGAGATCGCGGCCGACCTGGGCTCCCTGCTGGACGCGTCCGGCCTGCCGGAGGTCTTCGTCGGGTTCGAGCCACTGCCGCGACCGCCCGTGGAGCGGCCGAGCGACCAGCGCACCAAGGCGATCGCGGCCGCGGCCGAGGCCAGTACGCTGCACGTCCGGGCCGCCACCTGCGGCTTCGAGACGTCCGGCAGCGGGGTCCTCGTCGCCGACCGCTACGTCGTCACGAACGCCCATGTCGTGGCCGGCGCCGGTCGCGATGGCGTCCGGGTGCTGACGGCCTCGGGCGACATCTCCGATGCGACGGTCGTCCTGTTCGATCCGGACATGGACGTGGCGCTGCTGCGAACGGACCCGATCCGCGCGGCCGCGCTGCGCTTCGCGTCGTCCGATCCCGAACGTGGCGCCATCGGTGCGGCGCTCGGCTATCCGGGCGGCGGCGCATTGACGATCGTGCCCGCCGCCGTGACCGGCGCGTACGGCGCGACCGGGCGGGACATCTACGGCCGCGATCCGGTCCGACGCCAGATCCTGGAGCTTCAGGCACGGATCGACCGCGGCGACAGCGGCGGGCCGTTCATCCTCGATGACGGCACCATCGGCGGACTCATCTTCGCCGAGGCGAGGACGAACGACGACGTCGGCTACGCGCTGTCGCCCACGGCGGTCGCGACGCGGATCGCGCCCGGCCTCGGCCGGACCGGCGCCGCCGATACGGGGGACTGCCTCCGCTGACACGCCGCCCACCGATGCGGCGGCCCCGGCGGCCCCATACTCGTCCGATGCAATCGCGGTCCCGCGGCCCGTTCGGGGAGTCGCTCGCAGCCCTCCGCACGGCCCTTGCGGATCGCGACCTCGCGCGCCTGCTCGCGGCGTGGTTGTCGATCATGGCCGGCAAGTGGGCATTCCTCGTCGGCAACGTCGTGATCGCGTACGACGCCGGCGGGGCGGTCGCGGTCGGCGTCATGGGCCTGGCCCGCTACCTGACGCCAACGCTCATCGCGCCGTTCTCCGGACTCCCGACCGCCCGCTGGCGCCCGGACCGGGTCCTCGTGGCGGTGAATGCCGTCCGCACCGCTGCGGTGGCCATCGCGGCGCTCATCGTCGCGACGGACCTGCCGTTCGAGCTCCTGTGCCTGGCCATCGCCCTCGAGGCGGGTGTCGGCGCGTTCACGCGTCCACTGCACATGTCGCTGCTGCCAAGCGTCAGCCGCACACCAGAGGAGCTCGTCGCCGCGAACGTCAGCTCGAGCGCGGCGGAGGGCCTGGGCACGTTCCTGGGTCCAGCCATCGCCGGAGCGATGCTGGCCCTGAGCGGCCCGCTCGCCGCCACCCTGGTCGTGTTCGTCATCTACGCGCTGGGGCTGATCCCCATCGCATCGGTGCACATCCCGCCGGTCGGGAAGGGCGATGGCTCATTGGCCGCCGTCCGCGCCCAGGTCGTGGCCGGCATCGCGACCGCGCGTGATTCGGCCGGGCCGCGACTCGTCCTCATCGCCCTCGGGATGCAGACGATCGTGCGCGGCATCCTCGTGACCCTCACCGTCGTCGCGTCGATCGAGCTCCTCGGGATGGGCGAGCCGGGCGTCGGTGGCCTCAACGCGGCGATGGGGATCGGGGGCCTCCTCGGCGCGTTCGTGGCGATCTCGCTGTCGGGTCGGGCCCGGCTCTTCCCGGCATTCGCGCTGGCGCTGGCCGCGTGGGGAGCCCCCATCGCGATCATCGGTCTGGTGGGCGTGCCGGTGGTCGCCCTCGGCGCGATGGTCCTGGTCGGGTGCGCCAATGCCGTGCTCGATGTGGCCGGCTTCACCCTGGCCCAACGCACGACGCCCAATCGGAGCCGGGTCGCGTTCCTGGGCCTCATCGACAGCGTCGCCAACGGCGGCGTGGCCATCGGTGGCATGGTGGCGCCGATCCTGCTGGCTGGCCTCGGGACCCAGGGCGCGCTCGTCGCCGCCGGCGTCATCCTGCCGGCCACGGCCCTCATCCTGTGGCCGTTCTTCCGTCGCGTGGATGAGACGGGGACGGTCGATCTCCATCGCGTCGCGCTGGTGCGCGGCGTCCCCCTGTTCGCGCCGCTGTCGCTGGCGACCATCGAGCACATCGCCGACAACCTGGTCCCGGTCACCTTCGGCCCGGGGGACTGGCTGATGCGCGAGGGCGAGGTGGGGGATCGGTTCGTGATCGTCGAGTCGGGCGAGGTGGAGGTGCTCCAGGGCGGCGTCGTCCTGCGCCGCCTCGGGCCGGGCGAGGGAATCGGCGAGATCGCCCTCGTGCACGACATCCCGCGCACGGCGTCGGTCGTGGCCATCGGCGACGTGACCGGCTGGGCCCTCGATCGCGACGCCTTCCTGACGGCCGTGACCGGGACGACGGATGGCCGACGGCGAGCGACGTCCTATGCCGATGAGCGACGACGCGACGATGCCGCACGGGCCGGCGCACCGTCGGACCCCCGGACGGACGAGACGGGCTGAGCGAGCGCCGCACTACACTTGGACGGGTCACCCCACCCCGCCGATCCGCCCGTGAGCCTACGAGGACGCCCTCCGATGTCCGATCCCGCGTCGCCGTCCGAGCACCCCTACGACCGACCCACCGACCCCGCCAAGCGGCATTCGGCGGCTCTGACCGACGGCCCCGATCGCGCCGGCGCACGGGCCATGCTCAAGGCCATCGGGTTCACCGACGACGATCTGGCCAAGCCGCTCGTCGGGGTCGCGACCACGTGGATCGAGACGATGCCGTGCAACTACAACCAGCGTCGTCTGGCGGAGCAGGTGAAGGCAGGGATCCGCGCCGCGGGCGGCACGCCGATGGAGTTCAACACCATCAGCATCAGCGATGGCGTGACGATGGGCACGGAGGGCATGAAGACCTCGCTCGTCAGCCGCGAGGTCGTGGCCGACTCGATCGAGCTCGTGGTCCGCGGTCATCTCCTGGACGGCGTCGTCTGCCTCACCGGCTGTGACAAGACGACCCCCGGCGCGATCATGGCCCTGGGCCGCCTGGACGTGCCGGGCCTGCTCCTCTACAACGGCACGATCTATCCGGGCGTGTACAAGGGCGTGCGCAACGCGACGGTCGTGACCGTCTACGAGGCGATCGGTGCCTACCGGGCCGGGAAGATCAGCCTCGAGGAGCTGTACGAGGCCGAGAACGCGGCGTGCCCGGGCGCCGGTGCCTGCGGTGGCCAGTACACGGCCAACACGATGGCGACCGCCGCCGAGTTCTTGGGACTTGCTCCGTCCGGGCTCAACGGCATCCCCGCCGAGGATCCCGCCAAGGACGCGGCGGCCTTCCGGACCGGAGAGCTGGTCATGGACCTCGTCCGACGCGACCGGCGTCCCTCCGCGTTCGTCACGCGCGAGGCCCTGGAGGACACGATCCGCAGCGTGGCCGCCATGGGCGGCTCCACCAACGCGGTACTCCACCTGCTGGCGATCGCCCATGAGTTCGGGATCGCCCTCGACATCGACGCGTTCGGCGTTCTCGCCGATGCGACGCCGATCGTCGCCGATATGCGACCCGGCGGTCGCTACACGGCATCGGACCTGTACGACGCCGGTGGCAACGGGCTGGTCATGCGCGAGCTGCTCAAGGTCCCCGGCATGCTCCACGGCGATCGCCCCACGGTCGACGGCCGGACCATCGCCGAGGTCGCCCAGGCCGTGACGGAGACGCCCGGCCAGCGGGTGGTCGTGCCCATCGAGACCCCGATCAAGCCCACCGGCGGCCTGGCCATCCTGCGCGGTTCGCTCGCCCCCGAAGGATGCGTCGTCAAGCTGGCCGGCCATGAACGCCGCGAGCATCGCGGGCCGGCCCGTGTCTTCGATTCGGAGACCGCCTGCTACGCGGCCGTCAAGGACGGGCGGATCGTCGCCGGCGACGTGGTGGTCATCCGCTACGAGGGCCCGGTCGGTGGTCCCGGCATGCAGGAGATGCTGCAGGTCACGGCCGCACTGGTCGGCGAAGGTCTGGGCGACTCGGTCGCCCTGATCACCGACGGGCGGTTCAGCGGCGGCACCCACGGGCTGATGATCGGCCACATCGCGCCCGAGGCGGCCCTCGGCGGTCCGATCGCGGTCGTGGAGGAGGGCGACACGATCGTGATCGATGTCGACCGCAAGGCCGTCGACCTGGAGGTCCCGGCGGACATCGTCGCCGAGCGCCTGGCCCGCTGGACCCCGCGCCCGCCCAACTACGCCGGCGGCGTGCTGGCCAAGTACGCGGCCCTGGTGGGGTCCGCGTCGCAGGGCGCGGTCACGACCGGCCCGCGGATGGCCGCCAACCTGGGGGCCGGCCGCTGAGCGCGTCGCCGCGGGTACCCATCGGGATCAAGACCTCGCCGCAGGCCGTCGACTGGGCGACGCTGGATGGGGCATGGGCCCGCATCGGTGAGCACGAGGTCTTCGATTCGGTCTGGATGAACGACCACCTGACGGACGTGTCGCGCGAGGTCCACGGCGCGAGTTTCGAAGCGCTCACCGCGATGGCGGCGCTCATCCATCGCGTGCCAGGGAAGTGGGTCGGCCACGGCGTGCTCTCGGCCACGTTCCGCCACCCGGCGGTCCTGGCCAAGGCCGCGACGGTCATGGACCACGCGACCGGTGGCCGATTCATCGTGGGCCTGGGAGCCGGGTGGCACGAGGGCGAGCACGTCCCGTTCGGCATCCCGATGCCACCGATGCCCGAGCGCTTCGACCGCTTCGAATCGGCGGTCCACGTGCTGCGCGCCCTGTGGTCGGACGAGGCGACGACCCCGCCCGGGGTGACCCGGCCCGACCCGTACTACCCGCTGCGCGACGCCACCAACGAGCCGGCGCCGCTGACGCGCGGGGGCCCGCCGCTCTGGCTGGGTGGGCAGAAGCGTCGTGGCATCGGGCTGGCCGCCGCCGTCGCGGACGGCTGGCTGCTGCCGGCGGTCGTCGCGCTCGGGAGCCCATCCGACCTCGGGTACTTCAGCGAGAAGCGGGAGGCCATCCTGGCGGCGCTGGACGCGGCCGGTCGCGATCCTGCCGGGTTCGAGATCGTCGCCCAGGTCCCCACCGGCACGACGAGTTCTGACCGGGCGTGGGCGCTGGGTCAGGCCCACGAGGCGGTCGAACGCGGCGCCACGTCGGTCATCCTCGGTATGCCGCCCTCGCTGGGCGCCGCGGGCGTGGACGCGGTGGCGCTCGAGATCGCCGAACCGCTGCGCCAGGCCGTCGGCTGATGGCCGCCGCCGAGGGCGCAGGTCTGCCCATCGTCCGGGAGGCCTCGAGCGAAGCGGACATGGCCGCGGTCGCACGGCTGACCAGCGAGATCACCCCCGACGACCCGATGACGGTCGAGGAGATGCGCTGGGCCGACCTCACCTACCCCGGCACGATCCGCTACCTGGCCGAGGTCGACGGGGAACCGGTCGGCGCGGCCTCGGTGGGGCGGATCTACGTCTATCCACCCGAGTACCCGGACGCCTGGGCGCACCTCGTCGTCGCGGCGGCCCACCGGCGCCGCGGGATCGGGGAGGCCCTGCTCGCGGCCGTCTCGGACGGCGCCCGACGATCCGGCAAGACCGGCCTGCACCTGCGGACGTCCGAAGCTCGACCCGAGGGCATCGCCTTCCTGGAGCACCGCGGGTTCACGGAACTCGAACGAGCGCGCATGGTGGAGCTGGGCCTCGATGGCCTGACCGCGCCACCCGTCGAGATGCCGGCCGGCAGCACCATCACCACCCTGGCTGCGCGTCCCGATCTGGTCGCCGGGGTGCATCTGGTCGCGCTGGAGGCGTTCCAGGACATCCCCGGCGGCGACTCCCCCATGGTCGCGGGTGACCTTGCCGAGTTCCGCGCCCGTGACGTGGACCGGCCCGGGATCCCGCCCGAGGCGTTCATGGTCGCGCTCGACGAGGCGACGGGCGAGGTCGTGGGCTACGCCTCGCTCCTGTTCGTGCCCGGCTCCACGACCGTCGCCTGGCATGACATGACCGCCGTCCGGCGCGACTGGCGCGGGCGCGGCATGGCGACGGCCCTCAAGCGCGCGACCATCGCCTGGGCGATCGGGAACGGCCTGACCGCGCTCGTGACCGGCAACGATGAGGCGAACGATGGGATGCGCGCCGTGAACGCGCGCCTGGGCTACGCGCCGCTGCCGGATGAGGTGTTCCTGCGCGGTCCGCTGTTCAGCGGCGGCGCCTGAGGTCCGCCAGCACCTCGCGTGCCGCATTGCGACCGGGCAGCCCGGTCACGCCGCCCCCCGGATGGGCGCCGGAGCCCGCGAGGTACAGGCCGTCGAGGGGCATCCGATAGCGGGCATGACCCAGGAGCGGACGCCACGCGAAGAACGAATCCAGGCCGGGTTCCACGTGCAGCGGGTGGCCGCCGGTGAGGCCGTAGTCCGTCTCGAGATCTGCCGGTGTCAGGACCTGTCGAGCCCGGATGCGACCGGCGAGGCCCGGTGCCACCGACTCGAGCGTCCGTACCACGGCGTCGCCCAGCGCTTCGCGGGCGTCCTCCCAGGTGCCATCGCGCGGGACCGTCGGCACCCACTGGACCACCGCCGACAGCACGTGGGTGCCCTCGGCGGCACCGGCGACGAGCGACGGGTCGGCGAGGGACGGGACCGTGGCCTCGATGACCAGCTCGTCCGCATACGCCCCGTACTTGGGGGCATCGAACACCCGCTCCATGGCGTCGATCCCGGTCATCCCCACGAGGATCCGCCCGCGCAGGAGCCGCGGGTCGTCGTTCGCCGCGGGGACATCGGGCAGCCCATCGAGGACCAGGTTCACCTTGGCGGTGCGGCCCGGCGTCCGGATGTTGGTCGCCCGCCAGCGCAGGCTCGGACCGATCGCGACCGGGTCGACGAGCGCTGCCAGCAGGCGCTTGGGATCGATGCCGGCGACGACCGTCGCGGCGGCCAGCTCGTCGCCGCCGGCGAGGACGACGCCCGTCGTGCGGCCATCCACCGACCGCACGCCGACGACGTCGGCCCCGGTCCGGATCTGTGCTCCCGCCGCGCGTGCCGCGGACGCCAGGGCGTCGGACAGGGCGCCCGGGCCACCGCGGGCATACACGGTCTCGCCCGACGCCCCGCCGTCGCTCCCGGCGGCATCGTCGAGCAGGACCTTGGTCGTCCCGGCGGACCACGGACCCATCGCGGTGTGCCGGACCCCGCGCCAGGCGAGCGTCGCGCGGACCGCATCGCTCGTGAACGACTCCGCCACGAAGTCGGCGACGGCCATGGCGAGGACCCGCAGGATCGTCCGACCGGATTCCTTGCCCAGGCCGCGGAACGTCCGCCCCAGGCGCAACCCCATGAGCGCATCCGCGAACCCGGGCTCGCGAACGTCCGGCGGCGTCTCCTCGGCGAGGTCGGCCAGGAAGCGCGACAGGGCACGGACGCGCGTGTCGAACAGGGCGTACGCCGTCGCATCCGCCTCCGACCACGACCGCAGCGAGGTCTGGGTGGCGGCGACGTCACGCCAGAGGGCCACGGAACGGCCGTCGGGCTGTGGGGCGAAGGCCCGGACGTCCGGGGCGAACAGCTCCAACCCGTGGCGCTTGAGCTCCAGTTCGCGCGCGATCGACGGCCGCAGGCGCCCGACGGTGTGCGCGACGGTCGGGACGCGGACCCCGGGCGCGAGTTCGGCCGTGTCGGCCGCCCCACCCACCCGGTCACGTCGCTCGAGGACCAGGACGGATCGGCCCGCCCGGGCGAGGTACGTCGCGGCGACGAGGCCGTTGTGGCCGGCTCCCAGGACGATGGCATCGAAGCGATCGATCGTGCCCATCGTCAGGCCACCTTCCGGCCGCGGGACTTGAGCACCTCGAGGGCGGCCAACCGACCGTTCGCGCCCATCAGGCCACCGCCGGGGTGCGTGGACGATCCGCTCAGCCAGAGGTCTCGCACGGGGGTCCGGAACCGCGCATACCCGGGGACCGGGCGGTTGAAGAACAGCTGCTCCAGGCTGAGCTCTCCCTGGAAGATGTTGCCCTCGGTCAGGCCGATCGTGCGCTCGATATCGAGCGGCGTCAGCACCTGACGGCCCACGATGATGTCGCGGATGTTCGGCGCGAACTCCGCGATCCGATCGATCACGGTGTCGCCGAACGCCTCGCGATGGTCGTCCCACGAGCCGAGCGACGGATCCAGCTTATACGGGGCGTACTGCACGAAGCAGCTCATGACGTGCTTGCCGGGCGGTGCCATCCCTGGGTCCACCAGCGTCGGGATGATCATGTCGATGTACGGCTTGCGGCTCCAGCGACCGTATTTCGCGTCGTCGTACGCCCGCTCCATGTCGTCCATGGAGGGCGAGAACGAGATGGCACCCCGCAGGTGCTCGCCCGGTCCCGGCAGGCAGGTGAAGTCCGGCAACCGGTCCACCGCCAGATTGACCTTGCCCGAGGAGCCACGGAACTTGAAGCGGCGCACCTCGGACTCGAAGGATGCGTCGAGCGTGCCCGGCTCGAGCAGGTCCAGGAACGTCACCTTGGCGTCGGCCGACGACAGGACGACGGAGGCATCGATCTCCTCGCCATCCTCGAGGACGACGCCCGTGGCCCGGTCGCCGCGGGTGCGGATGCGCGCGACCGGTGCCTCGGTCCGGATCTCGGCGCCCAGCGCCCGCGCGGCGCTCGCGATGGACAGCGACACGCCACCGGTCCCGCCCTTGGGGATGCCCCACGCGCGGAATGCCCCGTCGATCTCGCCCATGTAGTGGTGGAGCAGCACGTACGCCGTGCCGGGCGAGCGGATGCCCTGGTACGTTCCGATGATCCCTGACGCCGACATCGTCGCCTTGAGCGGATCGGTCTCGAACCACTGGTCGAGGAAGTCCGCGGCACTCATGGTCATGAGCTGGACGAAGACCGCCTGTTGACGTTCGGTCAGGCGGGCGAAGCTGCGGGCGAGACCCGCGAGCGGCAACAAGGGACGCGGATCGAGCTCCGTGGGATCGCCCGGGACGATGCCCAGGATCGGCTTGATGAACCGGGCCATGTCCACCATGAGCTGGCCGTACTCCTCGTAGGCCTCGGCGTCGCGCTTCGACCACCGG
>CAYVJP010000072.1:0-11428 GCA_964451745.1 uncultured Anaerolineaceae bacterium
CCTAGGACGCCACCCTTTCAAGGTGGAGATCAGGGGTTCGAATCCCCTTGGGGGTACCACCACC
Source organism: uncultured Anaerolineaceae bacterium (assembly GCA_964451745.1). GTDB lineage: Bacteria > Chloroflexota > Limnocylindria > Limnocylindrales > CSP1-4 > SPCO01. The sequence goes on from CAYVJP010000072.1 coordinate 65, forward strand.
GCCGGTGCGCTGCGCCGGACTGCCCTGCTACCATCGGACGCGATGGAGATCATGGGCGTGCACATCCGCACGATCATCCGCGACAACGACGCCCGCCGCTGCGATGGCTGCGGCGAGCTGATCGACGGCACGCCGTGGCGGATCAACCTCCTCGACATCGTCGCGGCGGAGACGCCCGTGTCGTGGGCTGGGCGCCCGGCGATCAACCCGGGGCCGTTCCAGTTCCACGGCGACCCGGCCTGCGTCCGGCGCTGGATGGCCGCGAAGGGACACCTGTTCTGCCGCCGCGGGATGGTCCGCGAGATCATGCGACCGGTCCCGCTGCCCGCGGCCGATGATGCGCCCGACACGCCGCGATTCGGGCTGTGTGACGGCATCCATCGCGACGACCACGAGTTCGTCCCGGCCTGACGCGCCGCACCGGTGCCCGCCGGTTTGACAGCCCGGATCGGCCGGTCCTATCCTCCGCCGGCCCGGGCATGGATCTGGTACCCAGATTTACCCAGGTTCCGTGTCGACGGGCAGCGGACGTTCCCCCCACGGCCGGCTGCCCGTCGGCGCCGATCCGACGTAGCCTCGAGATGACCGTTGGCCGACCTCGCTCCCGCGCCCGCCACCCCCGCTCGTGATGCTCGATGGCTGTCGCTGGGCCCCGCCAGCCGACTGCTGGGGGTGGATCCCGACACGCTGCGGCGATGGGCGGACCAGGGCCGGGTCGCGGCCTGGACGACACCCGGCGGGCATCGGCGGTTCGAGCGTCGCGTCCTGGAGCGGATGGCGACGGAGCGCCGGCCCGGGGCGTCTGGGCAGCCGCTGGCGAGCCTCGGGGCATCGCCGGCACGGCTCCAGCGCATCTACCGACAGCACTACGCGACCGCGGCTGAGGGTCCCCCGCCGACCGTCCCGAGCGACGAGGGGGAGCGCGATGCGTACCGCCGCGACGGACGGCGGCTCGTGGAGGCCCTCCTCGCTTACCTCGACGCACGCGACGACGACGCCGCCCGGGTCGAGACCGAGGGCGCCGCGAATGCCGTCGTGGACGATCAGGCCATCCGTCTCGCCAGGCATGGCGCGAGCCTGACCGAGGCGGTCTCGCTCTTCGTCGCGGCGCGCCGCCCGTTCCTCGCCGAGATCGCCGGTCTGGGCCGTCGACGGTCGCTCGATCCGGGACGGCTCGCGTCCCTCTACGAGGACGCGTCCACGCTCCTCGATCGATTGCTGTTGCGCTTCATCGTCGCGCACCAGGACGCAGGGCGGTCCCGCTGACCGATGGACCTGACCGTCGTCCTTCCCGCGCTGACCGCCATCCTCGCGCTGGTCTTCAGCGTGGCGCTGTTCGACCAATGGCGCGAACGGCGCGGCGGCTTCCAGCTCATCTGGGGCGTCGGCATGCTGTTCTACGGGATCGCGGCCGGCACGGAGGCGCTCGCCGGTGCCGGCGGCTGGAACGAGCCGTTGTATCGGATCTGGTACCTGACCGGTGCCGTTTGGACGGCCGGCTGGCTGGGCCTCGGGACGGCCTACCTGCTGGGCCGCACGCGGTTCGGGTACTCGTTCGCGCTGTGTCTGTTCCTGGCGGGGTTGTTCACGTTCCTGGTCCGCAATCGACCCGAGTACCAGGGCGCGGGGACCCTGCCCTTGCTGTACTTCATCGTGGCGGGGTTGCTGGCGCTCGCCGTCGCGGTCGAGACGTACTTCCAGAACGAGCGCTGGCCGCTGCTCGCCGCCGCGGCCGTGGTGGGCGCGACCGGGCTCAGCATCGTGCTCATGGCCGTTACCGTGCTTCCCGCACCCGGGTACGCGATCGACCCGGCGACCGGCGCTCCCGTGGCGACCCTGTTCCCTCCGGAGTTGCGCCTCCTGACCCCGTTCATGAACATCACCGGCGCGTTCGCGCTGATCCTCGGCGCGATCTTCAGCACGTACGTCTTCATGCCCAAGCGGCGCGTCCTCGCCTACTCGCTGGACCCGAACCAGCCCGGCGACGAGTTCCTGTTCAACCTGTGCATCGCCCCCATCGCGATCGTCGTCAATCTGGTCGCGTCGCTGCCGGGCGCGGTCCGGGCCCTCGTGACCGGCAACATCCATAGCCGCGTCCCGTCCACGATCCTGATCGCCATCGGCGCGTTCATCCCGACCCTCACCGACAGCCTGAACCGGTTCGGAGCGACGGAGCTGTTCCAGACGGGCAAGTTCCTCGGCGTCCTGTTCCTGTTCGCCGGCTTCCTCGTCTCGATCGAGGTGTTCCGCGAGATCCGCATCCCGTTCACCGGCATCCGGTTCGCGACCGCGCGCCGCGAATCGGTGGCCGCGACCAGGATTGCCGGCGAGAACGAGAGCGAGCGCGCCGTCGATCGACCAGCCGAGGGCGCCGGGGTTCGCTGAGCCCGCGAGCGGTCGTGCTGGCGACAGGATGCCCGGCGGCCCTACCATGGCTCGCGTGTCCGCCTCATCCACGACCCGTATCGATGCGCGTCCCGCCTCCCCGCAGGTCCCGCTCCTCGGGTTCCTCACGGTCCTGGCTTCTGCGGCGCTCTTCGGCACGCTCGGGCCGCTGTCCCGGATGGCCTACGAGCTGGGGGTCCACCCTGCCGCGTGGGTGACGTGGCGTGGGTTCATCGGCTTCCTGACCCTCGCCCTGTTCATCGCCTGGCGCGCGAAGGCTCGCCGGATGCCCGTGGTCCGACCATCCCAGCTCTCGCGCCGCGCGAAGACGACCCTGCTGCTCGCGGGACTGATGGGGTTCAGCCTCAACGTGTGCATGTTCTTCGCGTTCGACCGGATCACGATCGCCCTTGCCCTCCTGTGTTTCTACACCTACCCGGCGATGGTCGCCGTCGTGAATGTCGTCCTGGGTCGTGAGCGACTCGATGGGGCCAGGCTCATGGCCCTGGCCCTGGCCCTCGTGGGCATGGTCGCCGTCGTCGCGTCGCAACTCGACCCGACGGCGGGGATCCGTCTCGATGCCATCGGGATCGGTCTGGCGCTGGGCGCCGCGCTGAGCCAGACCGTCTACGTGGTGGTGAGCCGCGACGGGTACCGCGAGGTGCCGACGGAGCAGGCGATCGCCGTCGTGATGGCGGTGACGGTCGTCGGTGCCGCCACCGTGACCCTCATCGGTGGGTCCGCAGCGGCGCTGGTGCCGCCCGTCGGTGCCCCCGGATTGCTTCCGTTGCTCCTGTTCACGGGCATCTTCGCGGCGGCGCTGCCGTCGCTCGGCTTCCTCGCCGGCATCCGTGCCATCGGCGGGCTTCGCGCCGGGATCCTGATGCTGTTCGAGCCGGTCGTCGGGGTCGCCCTGGCAGCCTGGCTGCTCGGTGAGGCCCTGGTGCCGATCCAGGTCCTCGGCGCCATCGCCATCCTCGGGGCGGCGGTGATCCTCCAGCGAGCGTCGAGCGGTCCCGATGAGACCGCGCCACACACCGCCGTCGCCGTCGGCGGCGGACCGTAGGGGGCCGACACGTGACGTCGCCGCGCAGCACGCCGATCCGTATCCTCATCGCCGACGACCATGCGATGGTCCGGCGTGGCATGCGCGATTTCCTCGAGCTGCACGACGATCTGTCGGTGATCGGCGAGGCGGCCGACGGCGCCCAGGCGGTCGAGCTCGCCCTGCGCCTCGAGCCCGATGTGGTCGTGATGGACCTGCTCATGCCCAACCTTGACGGGATCGCGGCCACGAGCGCCATCAAGGCCGCCCGCCCATCGATCGAGATCATCGCGATCACGAGCTTCATCGAGGAATCCCGGGTCGTCGCCGCGATCGAGGCGGGCGCATCGGGCTTTCTCCTCAAGGACGCGGACGCCGACGATCTGGCCGCCGCCATCCGCTCCGCAGCCGACGGCGAGGTCCATCTCGATCCGGCGGTCGCCGGGATCGTGGCGCGACGGATGCGCACCGGATCCGGCGCCGTGGCCGACGGGTCGGGGGCGGATGCCGGACTGGCCAGCCTCACCTCGCGGGAACGCGACGTGCTGGCCGGGGTGGCCCGCGGACTCTCGAACCGCGCCATCGCCGAGGAGCTTGGCATCACCGAGCGCACGGCTCGGACCCATGTCTCGAACATCCTCGCCAAGTTGGGCCTGGCGAGCCGGACGCAGGCCGCGCTCCTCGCGGTCCAGCATGGGTTGGGGCACGGAGCGTGACCGACGCCTCACCTCCCTACGACGTTGCCGGTCCCCCCGGCGGACCGGCGATCGTCTTCATCCACGGCGTCCGCCTGACGCGCGCGATGTGGACCGCGCAGATGGCGACGCTGGCCGATGCCTACCGGGTCATCGCGGTGGATCTCCCCGGCCACGGTGTCCTCGCCGATCGTCCATTCACCCTCGATGCGGCGGCCGACCACGTCGCCGACGTGATCGAGCACGAGGTCGGCGGTCCGGCGGTGGTCGTCGGCCTGTCGTTGGGCGGGTACGTCGGGATGCATCTCGCCTCGCGACGACCGGCGTCGGTCCGTGCCCTCGTCCTCTCCGGCTCGACCGCCGAGCCCGTGGGCTGGCGGAGCCTCCCGTACCGCGCGCTCGCCTGGTCGATCGCCCACCTCGGCCGTGATCGGCTCGATGTCCTCAACGCGTGGTTCTTCCGAACCCGGTTCCCGCCCGCGATCGCCGAGCCGATCGTCGCCGGCGGCTTCTGGTACGAGGGTGGAGCGTCCGCGCTGCGGGCGCTCGCGGGACAGAGCTTCGTGCCGCGCCTGGCATCCTTCGATGGGCAGACCCTCTTCCTCAATGGCACCTACGACGTGCCCTTCCGGCTCTCGGCTCGCACCTTCGCGCGCGCCGCGCGCCACCCTCGCCGGGTGCGCCTCGCCGGTGCCACCCACCTCGCGAACCTGGACCGACCAGTCGAGTTCAGCAGCGCGATCCGGCGGTTCATGCGCGAGCTCGACGGGGACGGCTGACCGGTCCATCCGGGGTCCGGTGATAGACTGGCGCCGCCCCCCGACCTTCCGGTCTCCCCTCCATCGTCGAGGTTCCATGCGCGTTCGCAAGGCAGTCTTCCCCGCCGCCGGGTGGGGCACACGGTTCCTCCCGGCCACCAAGGCGCAGCCCAAAGAGATGCTGCCCCTGGTGGACAAGCCGATCATCCAGTACGCGGTCGAAGAAGCGGTGGCCGCCGGGATCGAGCAGGTCATCATCGTCACCTCCAGCCAGAAGCGGGCGATCGAGGACCACTTCGACCTCTCCTACGAGCTGGAGCACCTGCTCGAGGAGAAGGGCGACATCGAGATGCTCCGGCAGGTGCGCCACATCAGCGACCTCGCCCAGGTGGCCTACGTCCGCCAGAAGGAGCAGCTCGGGTTGGGGCACGCCGTGCTCATGGCCAAGGACTTGATCGGGCACGAACCCTTCGCGGTGATCCTCCCCGATGACGTCTGTGTCGGCGACCGCCCCGTGGTCGGGCAACTCATCCACGCGTACCACCAGACTCACGGGTCGGTCGTCGCGGTCATGCGCGTCCCGCCGGAGGACACCGGACGATACGGCGTCATCGCCTCCGAGCCGTCCGAGGATCCGCTCGACCACGGCCGGCTGCATCGGGTCACGCGCCTGGTGGAGAAGCCGGAGCCGGAGGACGCGCCGTCGGACCTCGCGATCATCGGCCGCTACGTCCTCACGCCCAAGATCTTCGACAAGCTCGAACAGACGCAGCGCGGGGCCGGGGGCGAGATCCAGCTGACCGATGCCATCGCGGCCCTGATGGAGGAGCAGCCCGTCTTCGGCTACGAGTTCGAGGGGACGCGGTACGACGCGGGAACCACGATGGGCTGGCTGCAGGCATCGGTGGAGTTGGCGCTCCAGCGGCCGGATCTCGGGACCGAGTTCCGCAAGTACCTCGCGGGGCTGCAGTTGTAGGGTGACCCTCGAGGTCGCCATCGTCGTTGCGATCCGCATCGCGGGCTCCCTGCCCGTCCTGCGCTGGCCGTTCTGGGGCGGCGTCCTCGCGATCCTCGTCGACCTCAGCGACCTGCTCCTGTTCGACGTCCTGGACCTCGGCGGCGTCCCGGATTACCAATCGCTCGACAAGTGGCTCGACCAGGTCTATCTCGCCGCGTTCCTCGTCGTGGCGCTGCGCTGGTCGGACCCGGCGAGGGCCATCGCGGTCGCGCTCTACGCCTTCCGCCTCGTCGGGTTCGTGGCCTTCGAGCTGACCGGCGAGCGAGCGATCCTCCTGGTGTTCCCGAACGTCTTCGAGGTGTGGTTCCTGCTCGTCGCGTGGGTCGGCGACGCCGTCGTCGCACGCTGGTCGTGGCGCCGGCTCGCCCTCGCCGGCGCCGGACTCGTGCTCCTCAAGCTCGTCCAGGAGTGGGCGTTGCACGGCGCCCGCCTGTTCGACCAGATCGGCGCCCTCGAAGCGATCGAGGTCGTCCGTCGGTGGCTGCTCGGGGGGTGAGTCGCCGCCGCTCCACCCGGACGCGAGCCTTCGGCCTCCATGCGGTACGATGCCGCGCGGAGCGGCCCCGGACGTCGGGCGCCGCCGACGACAGCGTGAGGGGCACGTTTGGCGGAGATCGGCTCCATCCTGGGTGGACGCTATCGGCTGATCGAACTGCTCGGTCAGGGCGGGATGGCCACCATCTTCCGCGCGCTCGATACCCAGCTGGGTCGCGAAGTCGCCGTCAAGCTGCTGCGCCCCGAGTACCTGCGCGACCCTGACTTCGGGTCGCGGTTCCGCCAGGAGGCCCAGAACGCGGCCTCGCTGAGCCACCCGAACGTGGTCACGGTCTATGACTACGGCGAGGACCCGTCCGGGCCGTACATCGTGATGGAGTATGTCGACGGCGAAGATCTCGCCACGATCCTGCGGCGTAACGGGCCATTGCCGCCCACGCAGGCCGCGCGCGTGGCCGCCGCCGTCGCCCGAGCCCTCGAAGCCGCCCACGCCCGCGGGATCATCCATCGCGACGTGAAGCCGGGCAATGTCCTGATCGGTCGCGATGGCCGCGTCAAGGTCGTCGATTTCGGGATCGCCCGCGCGATCGCCGAGGCGCAGATGACGCTCCCCGGGACGACCCTCGGGAGCGTTCACTACTTCAGTCCGGAGCAGGCGCGTGGCGAGGCCGCGACGGCCGGGTCCGACATCTACGCCCTGGGCATCATCCTCTACGAGATGCTGGTCGGGAACCGACCGTGGGAGGGCGACAGCGCAGCGTCCGTCGCCCTGGCTCGCCTGAGCGGGCCGGTGCCCGATCCGGCCCTGATCCGCCCCGCGCTGCCAACGGATATCGCGGCTATCACCCGCAAGGCGCTCGCCCCCGCGCCGGAGGACAGGTTCGCCTCGGCAGGCGCGATGGCGGATGCGCTTGAGCGGACGATCCCGGGTTCCACCGGTACAGCCGGTGCCGCTGCCGCGGCGGGCATCGCCGCCGCGGGCGTGGCCAGCGCCAACCCCACGGTGGTCGCCTACCCGCCCGACGCCTATGCCTCCGCCGACGACGTTGCGCGCACACCGGATCCAGGCACGGCCCGTGACGAGCAGGACGCAACCGGGCCTGGCCCGGCGGTATGGATCGCCGGTGCCCTGGCCATCGGCCTCCTCGCGGCGATCGCCTTCCTGGTCTTCCAGCTGTTGTCGGGGCCTGGCACCCCGACCGAGCCGACGGACGTGACCGTGCCCAACTTCGTGGGCCGATCGCTCCAGGACGCGACCCGCGAAGCGGACGGCCTCGGCCTCACCCTGGTCTCGACGCCCGAGACATCGGACCAGCCGGTCGGGACCATCCTCGCGCAGGACCCGCTCCAGGGCGCCGTCGTGGCCGCCGGTTCGGAGGTCAAGGTGACCGTCGCCGCCGGCGTCGAAACGGTCCCGGTGCCGGATCTGCGGAACCGAACGGAGGCCGAGGCGATCCAGCTCATCCTGGAGGCCGGGCTGCGGGTGGGCGCCAAGACCGAGGACTTCGATCCGACCGTGCCCGCGGGCCTGATCTTCGGCCAGAGCCACCAGCCGGGTTCCATCGTGGCCAAGGACACCGCGATCGACTACGTCGTATCGAAGGGCCCCGAGCCGACCCCGACTCCCAGTCCGACCCCGACCCCCACCCCGACGCCGGAGCCGACCCCCACCCCCACGCCGGAGCCGACGCCCACGCCGGAGCCGACGCCCACACCGACACCCGAACCGACTCCTCCGCCGGAGCCCACCCCGACGCCCACCCCGGCACCCTGACCCGTCCCCGGGGCCGAGGTCCGGAGCGCGCTCAGCCCTCCAGGTCGCCCCAGAGGTTCCAGCCGGGGTCCACGGGCGTGGGCGCGATCAGCGGGGACGGCGGCTCGTCACTCGGTGCCGTCGCGCCGTCCGTCGCGGGCACCGCGGACCCGGCGCCAGGCGCCGATCCTTGGGGCTGGCCCACCTCGACGAACTCCAGCCGACCTGGGCGATCGGCTGTGCCCGTGACCCCGGCCGCCGCGCCGATCGCGACGACCGGCGGCGCGATCGCGACGACCGGCGTCGACTCCCAGCACGCTCGGATCTCGTCACCGACCAGCGGCGCGCGACGTCGGTCCAGTCCGCAGTAGCCGAGCTGTGCCGCGACGGAGCGTCGGAAATGCCGGCAGGTGCCGCAGGCGGTGGAGGAGCGCCGACAGACCCAGCATCGGGCCGTCTCGGTCTGGGGTGTCCCGCAATGGGGACAGCGCCACGTCGGCATGGGCGCGATGGTAGCTGCCAGCGCGCCGGTTGTCACGGCAGCCGGATCTACTTCTTGATGGTGATCGGCGTCTCGTCGGTGGTGGTCCCGAACTCGGCCGTCCGCACGAAGACCCCGGCGGTGCCGCTTCCCGGATCGGCGCCCGCCGGGATCGTCGTCTTGAATTCCGCCGTTCCGTTCGAATCGGTCACGGCGTCCCCGGTCACGGTCTTGACCCCCGGGATGCTCAGCGTGAACGTGACGCTGGCCCCCTGCAGGGGCTTGCCGTCGGGGTCGTCGACGGTCACGTACAGACGGATCGGTTCGGGCAACGAGCCGCGCGTGATGGTGTACGACGTGGCGCCGAGCGAGGCGCGCAGCGTGCCCGAACCGCGCGTCACCCGGAACGCCAGCTCATTGCCGTTACCCGCCGGATCCGTGGCGGCGATCACGATCTGGTTGGCGCCCATCGCGATCGGGAGCCGGAGCGAGAACCGGCCATCGGCATCGGCGGTGCCCACGATGGAGTCGCCGGTGGTCTGGTTGCGGGCCATCAGCGTCGAGCGGCCCTGCGTCCGACCCTCCAGGTCCACGGCCTTGCGATTGATCGTCGCACCATCGCGCGGGGACGCGAGCCGGATGCCCGGCTCCTTCGTATCGAGCACGTAGCGGACCACCGCCGACGGCTCCGATTCGCCGCCAGGACCGATCAGCGTCACGGAGAAGTCATTGATGCCCGGGGTCAGCGCGACCGGGATGATCGTCTGCGGGGTCGGCGCCAGGGGTCGGTCCTCGATCGGCGTGGACGGCACGCCCTCGAGCGCGAGATAGACGCGGATGACGTAGTCCGGGTCCCCTGCCACGTCCGCTGGCACGGTGACGAGGAGATCGACCTGCTCCTGGTTGGTGTACGGCTCGGAGGGGGAGGCGATCGAGGGGGTCTCGCTGACGGGGACCTCCGTCGGGGCGGGCGTCGGCGTCGCCGTCACGTCCTCGACGAACCCGGTGAGCGTGGACCCGACCGCCCCGGCGACCGTCGTGAGCCCGCCCGCCCCCACGTACAGGACGCCGCCCGCGAGCGCGACGACCGCGATCACCAAGAGGACCCGCCCGACCATCGGGATGCCGCGGCTGCGGCGGACCGGGTTGCGGACGGCGAGGCGGCCGGGGGCCGGGGCGCGGGGTCGAACGGGTGCCGGAGAGGGTCGACCGTTCGACGGGGGTCGAGGCCTGACATGGGTGGGTCGCGCACCGCGCCGAGTCGCCATCGCCCGCGATTGTCGCACGCGTCGGCGAGGAACGGCGTCGGGATCTCCGGTCGGCGTGGGCAGAGCGTGCCGGACCGTTGCAGTGCGTTGTACTCTGGCCGGGTCGCGCGTCGCCTCGTCGGGGCGCGCCCGCAGCGAGGGATGGAGTGCAGGCCCGCGATCCACGATCCGGACGCGCCACGGGAGGCTCGTCATCTGGTCCGTCGAATCGGACGTCGTCCGCGCCCCCCGGTCGTCCGGCATTCGGCCTCGGCCCGATCGCCCGTGTCACCCCGTCTCCACTCGTCGCGCGCCCCGCGCCCGGCGCCCCCGCGTTGCCCAGCATGTCCCGACCCGGGTTCGGCCTGCCGAACCTGCGGCGGAACGTCTGCCCGCACTTCTACATGACCGGCTCGCGTGGCGCGATCCCGATCCAGGCGCCGCACCTGCTCAAGGCCCTGATCCGCCAGGACGCGAACGTGTCGCGCTGCCAACTGCGCGGCGGCGTCCACCTCGATCAGGGGTACGTCAACGACGTGTGCCTGACCCCGCGCTTCAACCAGTGCGTCTTCTACGAGGACGAACTGACCCGCGAGTGACGTCCCCCGCCGCGGCCCCCTCGCTCGAGTATCACGAGGCGCTGGCCGCCCTCGCCGATCGAGGGCGGTTCGGGATCCGCCTGGGTCTCGGGCGCACCCGTGCGCTGCTCGCCGCCCTGGGCGACCCGCACCTCGCCGTCCGGGGCGCGCTCGTTGCCGGCACGAACGGCAAGGGCAGCGTGCTGGCGCTCGCCGGCAGCGCCCTCCGCGCGGCGGGGCTGCGGGTCGGGGAGACGCCCAAGCCGCACCTCGTGACCTACCGCGAGCGGATCGTCGTGGACGGCCATCCGATCTCCGCGTCCGACTTCGCCCGGCACGTCAGCGCCGTCCTGCCCGCCGCGGACAGCGTGTCCCGGCGGCACGGCGATCCGACGGAGTTCGAGCTGCTCACGGCCGTCGTCTTCCGGCATTTCGCCGAGGCCGACCTCGACGTCGCCCTCGTGGAAGTCGGCCTGGGCGGGCGCCTCGATGCGACCCACGCCTGGGACGGCGGCGTCGCCGCGGTCACGAACGTGGCGCTCGATCACATGGAACAGCTCGGACCGACCATCACCGCGATCGCCCGCGAGAAGGCGGCCATCATCGAGCGCGGCGATCTGGCGGTGACGGGCGCGTCCGGCGAAGCGCTCGACGTGATCCGGCGGCGAGCACGCCGGGTCGGCGCTCCGCTCACCGTGGCCGAGCCGGCGCCCCTGCTGGGCTGGGATCGCGACTCGGTCACCGTGACCCTGCCGCGGTCGGGTCCGACACGCGTCGGGTTGCGCGGGCGACACCAGGCGGCGAACGTCGCCGTGGCGGATGCCGTCCTCGATGCGCTCGAGACCCGTGGGATCGCGACGGCCGACCTCGACGCGCGGCGCCGCGGCTACGCGACGGCGACGTGGCCCG
>CAYVJP010000073.1:0-8305 GCA_964451745.1 uncultured Anaerolineaceae bacterium
GGCCGCCGAGATCGGCGTCACCGGCATCTGCGGCTCCGGTATCATCGAGGTCGTCGCCGAGCTGTACCTCGCCGGGGTCATCACCGCCGACGGCGTCATCGATGGCGCGATGGCGGCGCGCACGCCGCGCATCGAGGCCGACGGCCGCACGTTCAGCTATGTGCTCCACGACCCGGGGGCAGGGGAGGCCGGTGGTGCGGGCACCGGCGACGCCCTCGGCCTGCGCATCCTCGTCACCCAGAACGACGTCCGCGCCATCCAGCTCGCCAAGGCCGCCCTGTACGCGGGCGTGCGCCTGCGGATGGACCAGCTGGGCGTGGATGCCGTGGACGAGGTCCGCCTCGCCGGCGCGTTCGGCAGCCAGATCGACCCACTCCACGCCATGGTCCTGGGCCTCGTCCCGGACTGTGACCTGGGACGTGTCCGGGGTGCCGGCAACGCCGCCGGGACGGGCGCCTTGATCGCGCTCCTCTCGGGCGCCGCGCGACACGAGATCGAAGGCGTCGTCCGGCGCGTGGAGAAGATCGAGACGGCCGTGGAGCCGCGCTTCCAGGAGCACTTCGTTGACGCCCTGGCCATCCCGCATCGGACGGCGGGCAACCCCCACCTGGAGCGGGCCGTGACGCTGCCGGCCCGCCGCGACGCCGGTCCCGCGGACCGCGGCGCGGATCCCCGGGCGGTGCGACGTCGGCGTCGCGCGGTCATCAGCGCGGGCACCGGCATGGGAGAGGATCGATGACCGAGATCGGTGGTCAACGTCGCAGCGGCGGTCGTGAGGGGCGCCGGGCAGCGCGCCTCAGCCACCAGGTGGAGCGGATGCCGTATCTCACGCGGACGCTCGCCCCGTTCGAGGTCCTCGGCGACGAAGGCCTCTCGATCATCGAGGAGAACGCCGACACCATCCTCCAGGAGGTCGGCGTGGAGTTCCGCGGCGACCCGGAGGCGCTGCGCCTGCTGGCCGATGCCGGCGCCGACGTCCAGGGCGAGCGTGTCCGATTCCCGCGCGGGATGTGCCGCCAGATCGTCCAGGCCAGTGCACCACGCCAGTTCACGCAGTACGCGCGCAACGAGGCGAACAATGTCGAGATCGGCGGGCCGCACACCGTCTTCGCGCCCAACTACGGCTCACCGTTCGTCCGCGACCTGGACAACGGCCGGCGCTACGGCACCATCGAGGACTTCCACAACCTCGTGAAGTTGACCTACCTCTCGCCCCATCTCCACCACAGCGGCGGGACCGTGTGCGAGCCGGTGGACGTCCCGGTCAACAAGCGCCACCTGGACATGGTCTACAGCCACATCCGCTACAGCGACAAGCCGTTCATGGGATCGGTCACGGCGCCGGAGCGGGCGCGCGACACCGTCGAGATGACGCGCATCCTGTTCGGGGCGGACTACCTCGAGACGCACCCGGTCACGCTCAGTCTGATCAACGCGAACTCGCCGCTGGTCTGGGATTCGGTGATGCTGGGGGCGGCCCGGGCCTACGCCGAGGCCAACCAGGCGACCCTGCTGACCCCCTTCATCCTGGCCGGCGCGATGGCCCCGGTCACCGCGGCCGGGGTGGCCGCCCAGACCCTCGCCGAGGCCCTGGCCGGGATGACCTTCGTGCAACTCGTCCGCCCCGGTGCGCCGGTCGTCCTGGGCAGCTTCGCGAGTTCGATGTCCATGCAGTCGGGCGCCCCCACGTTCGGAACGCCGGAACCGGCGCTCGTCCTCTACGTGATGGCGTCGCTGGCCCGCCGCCTGGGCGTGCCGTTCCGCTCCGGGGGCTCGCTGTGCGCCTCCAAGATCGCCGACGCCCAGGCCGCCTACGAGAGCGCCGCGACGCTGCAGCCGACCGTCCTTGCCGGCGTCAACTTCGTCCTCCACGCCGCCGGCTGGCTGGAGGGCGGACTCGCCGTCGGGTACGAGAAGTTCATCCTGGACGCGGACCAGTGCGGGATGATGGCCGTCTTCGTCAACGGCGTCGACATGAGCGAGAACGGCCAGGCGCTGGACGCGATCCGCCAGAACGGCCCCGGCCAGCACTTCCTGGGCACCGCGCACACGCTGGCCAATTTCGAGACCGCCTTCTACCGCAGCGAGATCGCCGACAACAACAGCTTCGAGCAGTGGCAGGAGGACGGCTCGCTCGATGCCGCGCAACGGGCCAACGCCATCTGGAAGCGGATGCTCCGCGAGTACGAGGCGCCGCCGCTCGACCAGGCGGTGGACGAGGAGCTCATGGAGTTCATCATCCGGCGCAAGGCGTCCATGCCCGATTCGGAGGTCTGATGGCGACGCTCCTTCGTCGCCGCGGCGGTCTCGATGACGCCGCGCGAACGGCCCTGACCGCCGCCCTCGCGGACCCGATCTTCGAGCTCCTCCCGCTCAAGAACCTGCCCGAGCAGATCCCCCACCTCCCGGCAGGTGCCCGCGTGTCGGTGACGGCCTCGCCGGCCAAGGGGATCGACGCGACCCTGGACTGGGCCGCCCGGCTGCAGGCCGATGGCTTCCGGGCGATCCCCCACCTGTCTGCGCGGATGATCCCGGACCGCGCCAAGCTCGAGGACCTGCTGGCGCGCGCGCGCGAGGCCGGGCTCACCCAGGTCTTCGTCGTGGGTGGCGATGCCGACGAACCGGGGGAGTACCTCGACGGGCTGTCGCTGATCCGGGCCATGACGGAGCTGGACCATCCATTCGCGACGGTGGGCTGCCCGGCCTATCCGCAGGGCCACCCGGACATCCCCGACGACGCGCTGGCCCGGGCGCTCATCGACAAGGCCCCGTATGTCGCCCACGTCACGACGCAGATGGACTTCGATACGAAGGCCATCGAACGCTGGGTCCGCGCCCGACGCGCCGACGGCTTCGCCCCGGCGGTCATCGTCGGGGTGCCCGGCGTCGCCGATCCCCAGAAGCTGCTCAACATCGCGGCCCGCATCGGGGTGAAGGACGCCAAGCGATTCCTCGTCAAGAACCTGCGCTTCGTGACGGGGTTGGCCAAGTCCGGCGGCTTCTACAAGCCGACCGGATTCGTGGAGGCGTTGGGGCCGCTGCTGGCGGATCCGGGGGCCGACGTGACCGGGTTCCACCTCTATACCTTCAACGCCGTCGAGGCCACCGAGGCGTGGCGCCGGTCGATGCTCGAGGGGCTCCAGACCGCCGCGTCCTGAGTCGCCGCCGGGACCTCCGTCCTGCCCCGACTGGTACCGATTCGTTGACTCTCCGCACCTGATTCTCCGGGCCCCTGTGCGGTCCGTATCGGTGCGGTTCGGTCCGCTGTCGTCGCGCCTCAGCCGATGGTACTGGACCTCGTTGGGACCGCCTCGCATGCTCGAAACCGACGGGCCAAGAGCGCCCGATTTCGGGGGATCCATCGGGGATCGCAGGCATACCACGGAGGTAGGTCCACATGTCTCGGGGGCTTCGACGTCACCGCTTCTGGGGGAGGTTCGGCGCCATCGCCGGAACGTTCCTCATCCTTTCGACACTGATGCTCAGTGCCGGCGCATCGGTCGCGATCGCGGCCGATACCGGCGCCAAGCTGCCTGGGGCGACGCACAGCCCCGATGAATGGACCAACCCCAACAACGCCCGGAGCGACTCCGATTCCGGCGCGTTCGCGACCGCCCAGGGTGACGACGACGACCAGGGCTTCTCGAGCTTCGGCTTCGGGGTCCCGGCCGGATCGATCATCGACGGGATCACCGTCCAGGTCCGCGCGCTCACGTCGGACAACGACTGCGAGCTCGAGGCCTGGCTGTCGGGTTCGAACGGTTCCAACCCGACGAGCAACAAGACCAACACCTCCATCAACAGCTCGTTCCAGACGCTGACCTTCGGCGGGGCGAACGACACGTGGGGCCGCGTCTGGGATCCGACCCAGCTCACCGACGGCAACTTCGTCGTCGTCCTGCGCCATGACGCCCCCAGCGGCTGCAGCGGTTCGCAGACCAGCTCCATCGATTGGGTCAAGGTCACCGTGACCTACCGCACGATCGACAACGGCACGGCCAACGCCGCGCTGTCCAAGGGCGTCTGCAACGAGGCCGACTTCAACTTCGTCATCGACATGTCCGGCTCCATCGGGGCGCAGGACGGCCGGCCGGCCAACCTGGGCGACCTGCAGGACGGCATCAACGAGTTCGTGGATGCGTTCCAGGGCCAGGGCGGCAGCGGCCTCTACAGTGGCACGCGGTTCAATGGCTCGTCCGCGGACGAGTTGACGAACGGCTACGTTTCCGCAGCCTCGTTCAAGGGCGAGATCGACGACCTCAGCGGCCCGTCGGGCACGACCCCGACCGCGGCCGGCATCGATACCGGCGCCGACAACGACGCCAACGATCGCGCCGGCGTGCCGAACATCATGTTCGTCGTCACGGACGGTTCGCCGAACGTGCCCGGCGGCGACCTCGCGAATCCGCCCACCTGGCTGCAGGCTGCCAACGCGGCGATCGACGCCGCCGATGCGGCTCGCTCCGGCGGGTACATCGTCAAGGCCGTCTACCTCAGCACCGCCAACGACCCGGGTGACACCACGCTTCCGTTCTCCAACGCCGGTGACGCCCAGTGGGCCACCAAGGTCATGACCGAGATCGGCGGCGGGTCCTTCCTGGACGCCGACTTCAAGAACTTCGCGGGCGACCTGCTCGAGGCGCTCAAGTGCGCGCCGCCGCCCACCGTGGATCTGACGAAGTCGGTCGACGACGACAGCAAGCCCGAGCCGGGTGGCACCTTCAACTACACCCTCGCCATCAAGAACACGTCCGATCACCCGGTCGAGATCACGTCCCTCACGGACGATCACGACCTCAGCCAGGAGTGCCTGGACCTCGTCGGCGAGACCCTCGCGGCCGGCGAGACCGTCACCTGCGAGTACTCCGTCGACTACTCCGCGATCGGCAACCATCCGAACGAAGCGTCGGTGACCGTCGAGAACGAAGACGGCGGCACGGCGAGCGACACCGATGACGCGACCGTCGCCGTCGTGGATCTGCTCCCGCAGGTCCAGCTCGACAAGTCCGTCGTCCCGGGCAGCCGCCCGGAGCCGGGTGGCACGTTCACCTTCACCCTCAAGGTCACGAACATCTCGCAGGAGACGTTCGTCATCGACGACCTCACCGACGACTACCCGCTGAGCGCGCAGTGCACGGGCCTCGAGGGCCTCAGCCTCGCGCCCGGTGCCAGCACGTCATGCCAGTACAACGTGACCCGGGCGAACGCGGGCACGTATCCAAACACCGCCGAGGTCCTGGTCTCGGACGACGAGGGCAACGAGGACACGGACGACGCCTCGGCGTCCTTCGTGATCACCGACGTTGCCCCGACGATCCTCGTCGAGAAGACGGCTGCGCCGCTCTCGATGGACGAGCCGGGTGGCCAGTTCACGTTCACCGTGAAGGTCACGAACACGTCCGATGAGGTCGTGACGATCACGTCGCTGACCGACGACAAGTTCGGCAACCTCGACAACAAGGGCACCTGCGATCTGGGCGAGGAGCTCGACCCGGACGAGACCTACACCTGCACCTTCCCGGGCACGTTCACCGGCAACGCCGGCGCGAGCCACACCAACACCGTCACCGCCATCGCCGAGGACGACGAGGGCAGTGAGGCGACGGACAGCGACGACGCGACCGTCACGCTGGTCAACGTCCTCCCCGACATCTCGGTCGACAAGACCGTCTCGCAGCTGACGCGGCCGGAGCCCGGGGGCTCGTTCACCTTCACGGTCGTCGTCACCAACCATTCGTTCGAGGCCGTGACGCTCACGTCCCTCGTCGACAACGTCCATGGCAACCTCAACGGGCAGGGCACCTGCGTCACGGGTGGCTCGATCGCCGCCAATGGCGGGACCTACGCCTGCTTCTTCGCTGCCGACTTCTTCGGGAACGCCGGGGACAGCGAGACCGACACCGTCACCGCGGTCGCCGTCGACGACGACGGCACCAGCGACACGGACAGCGACGACGCCACCGTCAGCCTGACGGACGTCCCGCCGACCGTCGTCGTGGACAAGACGGCCGATCCCACGATCCTCGACGAGCCGGGTGGTGAGGTGACGTTCCACGTCACCGTGACCAACACCTCGTTCGAGACCGTGACCCTGGACGAGCTCGTGGACGACATCCACGGCG
This sequence comes from uncultured Anaerolineaceae bacterium, assembly GCA_964451745.1. GTDB lineage: Bacteria > Chloroflexota > Limnocylindria > Limnocylindrales > CSP1-4 > SPCO01. The sequence continues at coordinate 6,123 of CAYVJP010000073.1, forward strand.
ACCTCGACGGACGCGGCTCGTGCGACACCGGCGGCGAGATCGCCCCCGGCGCGAGCTACGAGTGCGAGTTCACCGCGAATGTCTCCGGCAACGCCGGCGACTTCGAGACCGACATCGTCACCGCCGTCGTCTCCGATGACGAAGGCACCGAGGACGAGGACAGCGACGACGCCACGGTCACGATCGTGAACGTCGACCCGAGCATCCGCGTCATCAAGGAAGCCACGCCGCTGACCCTGCCGGAGCCGGGTGGCAGCTTCCAGTTCGATGTCACGGTCATCAACGACTCGAACGAGGACGTGCGCCTCATCAGCCTCATCGACGACATCTACGGGAACCTCGACGGCGAGGGGACCTGCGTCGTCGAGTCCCAGGTCCTCGCGGCCAACGGCGGCAGCTACAGCTGCTCTTTCGGTGGCAGCTTCCTGGGCGACGCCGGCGACCAGCAGACGGACATCGTCATCGCGACCGTCGTCGATGACGAGCAGACCGAACGATCCAACTTCGACGACGCGACGGTCAGCCTGACCGACGAGCCGCCGACCATCGTGGTGGACAAGACGGCCAACCCGGAGAAGGTCCAGGCCGGTACCACCGTCACCTTCACCGTCAAGGTCACCAATACCTCCGATGAGACCGTCTGGCTGACCGACCTCGTCGACAGCATCCATGGCGATCTCGACGGCATGGGCAGCTGCGTGGCCGATGGCACCGTGTCCATCGCGCCCGATGCCACCTACATCTGCGCCTTCAGCGCGGTCGTGAACGAGACCGAGACCGATGTGGTCGAGGCGACCGTGATCGACAACGAAGAGAACGAGGGCACCGATGACGACGACGCCACGGTCACCGTGGCCGAGCTGCTCATCGACAAGTCCGTGGTGAACGCGACCAAGGATCGCAGCACCGAGGACGGCGCCATCGTGGCCATCCCGGGCGACACGCTCACCTACACCCTCGCCTACACGCTGACCAACGGTCCGCTCCATGGCGTGGTCATCACGGACGTGCTCCCGGCTGGCTTGGGCACGCCCACCGACATCAGCGATGGCGGGACGTACGACGCCGCCACGCGCACCCTCACCTGGAACCTGGGCACCGTCGACGAGAACGGCAGCGTCACCTATGACGTGGTCGTCGCCGCCGGGGCCGACGAGCTCGAGCAGCCGCTCGAGAACATCGCGACGATCGACTCGGATGAGACCGAGCCCGACGACGACGACGCGGACACGAAGGTGATCCCGCCCGGCGGCGTCGAGGGCGAGACCTCCCGACCGACCCTGCCCCCGACCGACGCTGTCGGTGGGGACGCGGGGACCGGCTCGAGCGGGATCGGCCTGGCGCTCGCGATCCTCTTCCTGGCCGGCGTCGCTGCCATCGCCAGCATCCTCACCGTGACTCCTGCGCGGGTCGCTCGCCGTCGGCTGCACCGCCGGTAAGGCTCCCGCGAATCGACCGGCCGCCTGGCCTCACGGGCTCGGGCGGCCGGTCCAGTTCCCTTCCATCGCCTTTCCCGTCTCAGGCGTCGTTTCCCCGAGCGACGCCGACCCGGACCGGGGCGCTTGCCGGCAACGGCGAGTGCCCCGGTCTGCTTTGTCTGCCCGCCGTCAGACCTCGCCGCGTCGCGCGCGCCGGATCTGCTCGGCGTGCCCGTGGCTGTGCTCGGCGTAGATCCCGAGCCATTTGTCCACCGTGTACGTGCCCGATTCGCTGTGCGTGCCGGTACGCTCCCACTCCTCGGGGGTGAGGGCGCGCAACAGGTCCAGGCTGGCGGCGCGGACGCCGGCCACGACCGTCAGCGACGGCTCCACGGGGCGGTCGTAGTGCAGGCGGCGCGCCCACTCGGGCTCGTCGTACCCCTGGATGAACGGATCGTCCTCGGCGATGAGCCGGCGCAGTCGGATGTAGGCCATCGATTCGCTGTCGGCGAGGTGATGGACGATCTCGCGCGGCGTCCATTCGTCGGGAGCGGGCCGGCGGTCCAGGTCAGCCTGGGTCGCCCCGGCCACGGCGTCCGCCACGTCATCGGCGCCGGTCGCGTAGCGGTCGAGGAGGTGCGCGCGCTCGTCGTTCGTCATCGATCTGGCTCCGTCCTGGCCGGGTTGTGGTCGTCGATGCCAGCGTAGCGGTACCGGGGCGGGGTCGGTGGGTCCACGCCGCCGCGCCGTGGTGGGTCCAGGCGG
>CAYVJP010000073.1:8405-11335 GCA_964451745.1 uncultured Anaerolineaceae bacterium
AATGGCCGAAACCGGCCAGATTCGCGGCGGAACTCCCACCCGGAGACCGTTGTGTCAGGTTTCGGGCCTCCCAAGCCCCGGATCCGTCGATCGATCGGCCATAGCAGTCCCCGGGCGCACGTTCTGCCATGTCCGGTCCGCGAGCGCTTTGGCCATCGAGTCTGATACACCTCTCACATGCCGCGTTCGTTCTGGGCCGCGCTTGCGATCGCTGTCCTGGTCTCAGGCTGCTCCCTCGTTCCACCGGGACGATGGAAGATCGACGTGATCAACGGTGACAAGCCGCTGCTGATCTCGATCACGACCGACTCGACTGCTTGGGCGTGGTACGTGCCGGCGCACGCCCGGGGGGTCCTTCTCGACGAACAGATGGCCCCAATGGGGGGCGTGATCGAGTTGATCGACCCGCAGCAAGACTGCGTCGTCTATGACAAGGCCGAGATACCGCGGGAACCCTTCACGATCCGCCCGGCGCAGGTGCAAGAGGCTCCTCAGGATTACGCGCTCGGGCTCGAGGTGGGTGCGCCCTTGGTCGGTCCAGCGGACGCCGACTACTCCGGTGCTTGTTCAGGATGAGGGGTCCGAACGCGCTCACGGGGCATTCGGGTGAGTTCCTTCGCTTGACCGCTCTTGTCCTCGGCCTCCTCGTGGCGGGATGTGGTGGCGACCCACCGAGTCCTGCGCCTACTGGCCCTAGCGCCCCGTCGTCCCCCGCGACTTCTGAAGGACCAGCAGCCACCGCTCTCGTCGGCGCACCGCTCGCCGCGTTCTTCTACCTGACGGGTGTGCCTCCGACCGCTCCGCTGCCGATCGAGGTGCGCGTTGCCGCGATAGGCGACGTGGGCAACGGCTTCACCTTCGACTTCAACGCGGGCGAGACGATCGTCGCGGCCGAGGCCGTTGGTCCGGGCCTGTATGGCGCGCTCGTTGACGACCGAGCGTGCGAGGGTGACATGAACCTCGTGGCCGAGTTAGAGGCTGATGCCGTCCTGCTGATCAGCCGAGACCGCTGTGTGCTGTCCGTCGCTGACGTGCACCCGGCTGGCGGAGGTCACTCGGGCTCTGCCATCGCCGGTCAGGTCCCCATGGACCTCGTCGGGCGGGCCGGGGTCACCATCGCCTCCTTGGATAAGCCGCGAAACCCCGTCCCTGACCCCGTCGAATTGGACGAGAGTGGGCACTTCGCCTTCCCGTCCCTCCAGGAGGGTCGGTATCGGCTCACACTGCTCGTCGACGGGGTGACAGTGAATGTCCTGGACGTGGCCTTGCAGCCGGGTATCGTGGAGTATGTCTCCCTCGTGGGGGAAGGTTGAGCACAAGGCCGCCGGGTATCGATGGAACATGTAGGTCCGACAGAAGATCGTGAGCGATGGGTCAAGCTCGCCGAAATCGTGACGCGTCGGCGCCCAGATCTCAGCGACTCCTCGGGTTCACGACTCGAACCACCTCTCAGCCCGGACCTGTCGGACGAGATTCAGCTCGTGTTGATCGACGAACTGCTCGAATTCGGATTCGTGCCAAGCGGTGACGAGGCCAACCCGTACGGGATGACCGTGGAGGGTCTCATCGACTTCGTCATCCGAAACACGGCCGGGTCAGACCTCGACTGACGAGTCGGACCGACTCCCGACCCACTCGCATCGAGCGGGGTCGCGCACCCTCCGCCGCGGCAACTTCGGAGGGCTGTAACTACTACCCCCTGCCGTTCGTTGACGCCGTTCGGAGGGCCGCCGTACAATCCTTACCAATCCACTCGGATATCGAGGCCACGACGCTGACCGCTTCCACCATCACCGTCGCACCACGCCCGACCTATCACGGTTCGGGGGCTGTCGCGTTCTCCACCAAGGGGGAGTACGGCGTGCGGCTGATGGTCCAGCTCGCCCGGCACTACGGCACCGGACCGGCCTCGCTCGCAGGCATCGCCGCCGAGGAAGACCTGCCTCGCGCGTACCTCGAGCAGCTCGTCGTCAACCTGCGCGAATCCGGCCTGGTCGTCTCGACCCGTGGCGCGCACGGCGGCTACGAACTGTCGCGCCGTCCCGACGACATCACCATGGGCGAGGTCCTGCGCGCGCTCGAAGGCCCCATCGCCCCGATGATCTGCGCGAGCGATGACCCCGAACACGCCACCATCTGCGACCGATCCGCCCGCTGCACGGTCAACGTGCTGTGGGTCCGCGTCCGTGACGCCGTCACGGGCGCCCTCGATTCCCTGACCCTGGCCGATCTCGCGCCGCCGCGCGAGGCCGCCCCCACCACGACGGAGCGCTGACGCACTGTGACCGCCAAGCCCACCACCGACCAGCATCTCGTCATCCGCGGCCTGCGGGTGGCCCCCGCCGCGAAGCCCGACCACGAGATCCTCCAGGGCATCGACCTGACCGTCGGCCAGGGCGAGGTCCACGCGATCATGGGCCCCAACGGCTCCGGCAAGACCACGCTCGCCTATGCCCTCATGGGCCACCCGGCCTACACGGTCACCGGTGGCGAGGTCCTCTGGAAGGGCCGCGACATCCTCGCCCTCTCGCCGGACAAGCGCTCGCGCCTGGGCATGTTCCTCGCATTCCAGTACCCCACCGCGATCCCCGGCCTCAGCGTGGCGTCGTTCATCCGGAGCGCGCTCAACGCCAAGCTCCAGGGCATCGACAAGGACGCCGACATCGACCCGACCGACCCGGTCAAGGGCGGCGTCTCGATGCGCGACTTCCGCAACAAGATGCGCGAGAAGATGGCGCTCCTGCGCATGGACGAGGGTTTCGCGACCCGCTACGTCAACGACGGCTTCTCGGGCGGCGAGAAGAAGCGCCTCGAGATGCTCCAGATGGCGGTCCTGGAACCGGAGATGGCGATCCTCGACGAGACCGATTCGGGGCTCGACATCGATGCCTTGCGGATCGTCGCCGAGGGCGTCAACGCGATGCTCAACC
>CAYVJP010000074.1:0-11296 GCA_964451745.1 uncultured Anaerolineaceae bacterium
CGCGCCATCGGGCGCAGGCCGAGCGACCGCGCGCGGTCGGCCTCCACGACGAGCACGGCGGATGCGCCGTCGTTGATCCCGGAGCTGTTGCCGGCCGTGACCGAACCGCCCTCGCGACGGAATGCGGGACGCAGCCTGGCGAGCGCCTCGGCACTCGTATCGGCGCGCGGGTGCTCGTCGCGGCTGACCACCGTGACTTCGCCCTTCCGACCGGCGACCTCGACCGGCACGATCTGGTCGTCGAACCGGCCGGCCTCGATCGCGGCGACGGCGCGCTGCTGGCTCTCGAGCGCGAACGCGTCCTGGCGCTCGCGACTGACCCCCCACCGTTCGGCGACGTTCTCGGCGGTCTCGCCCATCGAGTAGGGGTAGTGCTGTTCGGCGAGCTTCGGGTTGATGAAGCGCCAGCCCAGGGTCGTATCGGCAAGCTCGCGCGATCCGCGATCCCACGGACCCTCGGCCTTGAGCTGGACGTACGGCGCTCGGGTCATCGATTCCACGCCGCCGCCGATGAACACGTCCCCGTCGCCGACCGCGATGGCGTGGGCCGCGGTGTTGATCGCCTGGAGCCCCGACCCGCACAGCCGGTTCACGGTCAACCCGCCGACCTCGACCGGAAAACCGGCGAGCAGCAACGCCATCCGGGCGACATCGCGGTTGTCCTCGCCGGCCTGGTTGGCGCAGCCGAGGATGACGTCTTCGACGAGGGCCGGATCCACGCCGGCGCGATCGACCACGGCGCGCAGGACGACGGCGGCGAGGTCGTCGGGGCGGACCGTCGCGAGGGCACCCCCGTAGCGGCCGATCGGGGTCCGGACGGCCTCGACGATCCAGGCTTCGCGAACCGGCCGCGCGTGGTCTCGACTCATGGGTGGATTGTATGGCCGCTCCCGGCCGATCCGGATCGGCGTCCCGTCACGACGCGAATGGATCGCGCGGATATCCGGCACCAAGCCGGAGGGCGAGCGCGATGTCCTCCTCGGTCGCCAGACCCGCCATGGCGACGTCGCGCGCCTCGGCGGCCACAGCGGCCTCGATGCGGGCCACGATCCTCGCCACCGACAGCCGATCCGCCGCCACGAGGGGCGCCGACGCTGGGTCGTCGTCGATCCGGACGCCGTCGACGTATCGGTAGAACCCCTCCCCGCTCTTGCGACCGAGCCGCCGCGTCGTCACCAATCGTTCCTGGATGGGCGAGGGGCGAAGGCGATCCGGTCGCCCCAGGCCCTCCCAGACCGACCGCGCCGCCGCGAGGTTGACATCGATCCCCACGAGATCCATGAGTTCGAACGGTCCCATCGGATAGCCGGCATCGCGCATCGCCGCGTCGATCTCCTCGACCGTGGCCTCCCCGGCCTCGAGCATCCGCAGGGCCTCGATCGTGAACGGGCGGTTCACCCGGTTGACGATGAACCCCGGCGCGTCGGCGCAGCGGACCGTGGTCTTGCCCCACGCGGCCATCATCCGGTCCGCGTCATGGGCGACCGTCGGGTCCGTCCGCTCAGTCACGACGACCTCCACGAGCGCCATCAACGGGACCGGGTTGAAGAAGTGCAGGCCGATGACCCGCTCGGGTCGGGTCGTCGCCGCCGCGAGCGCGGTCACGGACAGGGCGCTCGTATTCGTCGCGAGGATCGTGGGGCCAGGGGCGGAGGCATCGAGCGTTCGGAAGATCGCCTGCTTGAGATCGAGGTCCTCGAGCGCCGCTTCGACCACGAGGTCGGCTTCGCTCGCGAGCGCCTCGAGGGTGGGCGACGTCCGCAGGCGCAGGACGTGCGCCTCCACCCAGTCGTCCGCCTCGTCCCCGTGGAGACCCGAGCGGCGCGCGCGGCGCGCCAGGCCATCGTCCACCCGGGCCAGGGCGCGCTCGATCGCGACCGGGTCCACGTCGTAGAGGAGGGCCTCATCGCCCGCTTCGAGGGCGACCTGCGCGATCCCCGTCCCCATCGTTCCCGCGCCGACGATGCCGACGGTGGTCACACCGGCTTCATCGCCTCGAACGGTTGGCGGCAGCCGCGGCAATAGAACAGGGAGCGGCACTGGGTCGGTCCGAACGCGCTGTCCATGACGACCTGCCCCGATCCGCAGTGCGGGCAGCGCATGTCCTCGGGCTCGGCGGGCGGCGCGATGCCGGCCGCCTGCAGGGCGGCACGTCCGGCCGGCGTGACGCGCTCCGTCGTCCAGGGCACCGCGAAGCTGACGTCGACGACGACCGGGCGATCCTCCCCGGCGAGCCGATCCGTGATGGACGCCACGATCACGTCCAGGGCCGGACAGCCGATGAAGGTCGGCAGCACGGTCACCACGATCGAGCCGTCGTCGGCGCGCACGTCCTCGATCATGCCGAGGTCACCGATCGAGACCACGGGCAGCTCCGGATCGGGGATGGCCGTGACCATCGAACGGATGCGCGCGACCGAGGTCAGGACGGCGGCCTCGCTCACCAGGTCGCTCCGGGGTCGCTGCGGCGCACGGACGTGAACTCGCCGTGCAGCCACGTGAAGGTCGAGCTATGGTCGAGGCGGCCGCGCTCCGGGTCGCGCGTCACTGGCGGTTGCGGGAGATCGAGCTGCGCGAGCGTCGCCGCGATGGCGGTCCGCCAGCGCGCCTCGAGCTCGGCGTGCGAGGCGTCCAGGATGCCCGCCTCGACGAGGACCCCCTCGTGCGGGAGCGGTGCGAACACCGTCCCGGCATCGGGACCGAGGGTTTCCAGCGCGGCGGTGAGGCGGCGGCGTGGCTCGCCCCCGGCCCGTGCAAGCCGATCCAGCCACGCCTCGACGTGCATCCGGTGGTAGCGCTCCTCCCGTCGGATCTTGCCGACGAGGTCCGCGAGCGGCGCCCACGTGCCGGCGGTCAGCGCCTCGAGGCGAACGGCATCGGCGGTCTCGTACAGGTAGCGGCGGGCGACCGTCATCGCCCAGTCACCGCGACCGTGATCCAGCAACCGGGCGTGGCGGTATTCGACCGGTTCGCGGTCGTACGCGATCCCGTCACGGTCCGCGCCGGTCAGGCCCGCGAGCAGGTCGTAGAGGGCTGCCGCATGACCCAGCTCGTCCTGCGCGAGCGAGCTCATCGCGATGTCCTCCTCGAGGAGCGGGGCGATGCCGGTCCACTCCGAATCGGAGAACCCGATGACGAACTCGTCGTCGGCCATGGCGAGCAGCAGATCGGTGAGCCCGCGGGCCGGCGGCGCCTTCACCGCGTTCATCGAGGACGCGCCTTCGGCTTCGCCTGACCGGCGGCGTCGCGGGCGGCAGCCAACTTGTCGCGCATCACGTAGCCGCCCGGCTTCTTGAACGAGCGGTCCAGCGGTGGCTGGAGGAGGTCCGGATCGTCGAGATCGACGATGTCGGCGCGACGGACGACCCACAGCCGGACGCTCTCCTGTCGGCGGCCGTAGAGCTCGCGGGCATAGTGGGTGGCGAGCTCGGCATCGGGCGCCATGACGCTCCCACCATGGCGCATCGGGTCGCCGTCCTTCTCCTGGCGGAAGACCTCCCAGGGCTCCAGGCCCGCGGCGTCGTCGCCGGTCATGCCGCTCGTGGCGACGCGAGGATCGTGTCGCGGACCCAGGCCGTCTCCGCGCGGGCCAGCCGACGGAACTCGAGACGTGCCTCCGACATCGGCCCATGGTTGGTGACGACGGTCCGAAGCTCGTCCCAGTCCGGCTCGGTGTAGCGCCACGCCCCCGCGCCGTCGTCGGCCGTCGGGTCGAAGCGCAGCTCCGGATCGGGGATGACGAGGCCGAGCTCGCGGATGCGCGGCACGTAGATCGACAGGAACTCCTGGCGCAGCTCTTCCGACATCTTGGCCTTGATCCGCCAGCGCAGGTCGAGGTCCTTCTCGCGCGGCGTGCGCGGTCCGTGCATCTGCATGAGCGGACCCCACCATCGATCCAGGGCGTCCTGGAGCTGGGCCCGCTGCTTCGAGCTCCCGGTGACCATGGTCACGACGACGTCGCGCCCGTGCATGATGTGGACCGATTCCTCCCAGCAGATCTTGCGCATCGTCCGCGCGTAGGGCGCGTAGCTGCTGTCGCGCAAGGCCTGCTGGGCGACGATCGCGGCGGCGTCCACGAGCCACGCGATGATCCCGACATCGGCCCAGGTGCGGGTCGGGTAGTGGAACACGTTGTGGAACTTGGTCCGGCCGGCGAGGAGGTCGTCGAACATCGCCTCGCGCGGCTTGCCCAGGTCTTCGGCGATGCGGTAGAGCAGCTGGGCGTGCCCCACCTCGTCCTGGACCTTGGCGGTGAGGGCGAGCTTGCGGCGCAGGGTCGGGGCGCGCATGAGCCACTCGCGCTCCGGGAGGACCCCCATGAGCTCGCTGTTCGCATGCATCTCGACGAAACGCAGGACGGCGGTCCGATAGGCGTCGGGCATGGGATCGGTGGCTTCCACGGTCCCGCCCGCTGCGACATGCGCCTCGAACGCGGCGAGGAATCCGGGATCGGTCGGCGCATCGGCCGAGCGGTCGGCGGCGTCGAGCACGGGATCGAGGGCGCGGGGATCGGTCATGGGCCGGTGTCCGTGCCGTGGTCGCGAGCCTGCACGGAGCGCACCACCAGATCGGCAAACGTGTCGGCGACGTCGGTCGGCGGGACGCGTCCATCAGGGCGATACCACGTGGCGATGCCGTTGAGCGAGGTCAGGATGAACGCCGCGGTCACCGCAGGGTCCACGGCCCGGAAGGCCCCCGTCGCGACCCCGTCGGCGATGACCTGGCGGAAGCGCAGTTCGTACGCGTCGCGCCGGCGGGCCATCTGGGTCCGACGCTCGCCGGTGAGGGCGCGCCACTCGTGGACGAAGACGCTGGCGCGTTCGATATCGTCGGTCACGACCTGCACGTGCGCGCGAGTGAGCGCGGCCAGGCGCGCGGCGGGACTGTCGGATGGGTCGCTCGAGGCGGCGAGCGCCGTATCAGCTGATGTCTCGAACCTCGCTGCGGTCCGCTCCACGATCGACCACAGGACGTCCTGCTTGGACGTGACGTGGGCGTAGAGACTCGCACCACGGATGTCGAGGGCCCGGGCGATGTCGCGCACGCTCGTCCCGGAGTAGCCGCGCTCGCGGAACAGCGAGCTGGCCACGTCGTCGATCTCGCGGCGGCGCGTCGTCTCGACCACGGCGCAGGCGACCCTCCCTCGCAACCTAACGTTCGTTAGGCGGGCACCTTACGCCATCGACCCGGGAGGGGCAAGGGAGGGTCGATGGGGCCAGCCGTTGCAGGCTCCTCGTGCGCAGGACGAGGGGTACCCCGGGGCATGCGGGCGGGGCAACGCGACAGATGCCCGCCCACGGAGCCTTAGGCGGCGCGGATCGGCGAAATCTGGCCGAGGACCACCTGCTTGATGCCTCTGCCCGCACGATCGTGCATCACCGGTGCCGCCGATGACGCCCGTCGCGGCCCGGTCCGCCCAAACGTCCGCCTAACGCTCCGGTAGCGGGCATATGACGCACGAGGCTCTCCCGGGAGCGGCACGACCCAGACCAACGGACCATCGTCCTGGCCGACCCGGGACCATCGACGGCCGCGCACCGGTAAGCGCACCGCCCCCACGCACGTTCTGCTCGTGTCGACATCATCCGGCCGTCGTCCTTGGCGGCCATCGACGGGCACGGGAGACGCACGATGGACCACGACGATCTCGAAGGGTTCGAGGACCTGACACCGGAGGACGACTGGATCGGACCGGCGCCGGTCGAGCGCAGCGGGCCGTTGCCGCTGCAGCGCACCCGGCGATCCGCCACGCGACTCGGGCTCTCCGTCCCGGGCGCCATCGGTGGCGTGCTGCTCATCGGCGCGATCGCCTTCGGGGCGAACCTGAGCCTCGTCGGCGCCAGCCGCGATTCGGACGTCGAGACGTCCACCCCGGCCGCCGGCGTCGCCAAGACCGATGGCGACGAGGGGCCCGACAAGCCCGACATGGCCGAGCCGGCCAAGGCACCGGACACCGAGCCGAAGGACGAGCCGACGAAGTCGCCCGAGTCCGAACCGACCGACAAGGCCGAGCCGACCGACGAGGCGAAGGACGAGGACGAGGACGGCGACGACCCCGAGCCGACCAAGAATCCCGAGCCCGACCCCACCAAGAAGCCCAGCCCCAAGCCCACCGAGAAGCCGGACGCCGAGCCCACGAAGAAGCCGGTGCTCGACCTCGCGCTCGGTGTCGTCGAGGGCGCGATCAAGATCAAGTGGAGCGCCTGCGAGGTCGATGGCGCCGACTACTACAAGGTCGTCCGTTCGTCCGACGCCACCGTGAAGTGGCCCGCCGGTGATGGCGACGACGTGATCGCCGTCGTCGAGGTCGGGGCCGCGCCCAAGGCCTGGGACGAGCACGCACCCGCCGGCCAGAAGGTCTGGTATCGCGTGTTCTGCGTCCGCTCGACGGACGATGGCTACAAGGTCGTCGCCGCGAGCGAGACCGGGTCCATCGTCGCGCCGGACAAGGAGACCGAGCCCACGCCCAAGCCCACGCCCGAGACCTCCATCATGTGGATCGAGGCCGGGCAGGACGGCGGCGCCGTCCACCTGAGCTGGGAAGCCTGCGACAGGGATGGGTTCAGCCACTACCGGATCCTCCGCAAAGCGGACGGTGAGGCGACGGTCATCGCCGAGATCGAGGACCAGGGCACGACGAGCTACGTCGATGCCGAGGTCGAGCCCGGCGTGACCTACAAGTACGCCGTCCAGGCCAAGGGCCAGATCGAGGGTGAGTGGGTCCTGCTCGGGACGACCGAGTGGGTCGCAGTCACCGTCGAGTAAGCGGCCGGTCACCACGAACGGGGATGGACGGGTGGACCACGTGGTCCCGTCGCAAGCGGTACTGCTGGCCGGTGGCCGGGCCGCCCGTCCATGCCCACCATCGGTGACCGGATGGAACCCCATGCCGGCACCGGAACGAGACTCGACCCGACCCGGGAGCGCGCCCTCGTGGCCCGCGCCCGGGTCGACGCGTCCGCGTTCGGCGACTTGTATGACTTCTACCTCCCCCGCATCCACGGCTTCATCGCGCGCCGGGTCGCCGATCCCGCTGCGGCCGAGGACCTCACGGCCGTGACGTTCGAGCGTGCGCTGACGGCCGTCCGTCGCGGCGACTTCCGCAACGAGGCGTTCGGTGGCTGGCTGTATCGCGTCGCCGCGAATGCCGTCGTGGACCACGTCCGCCGCTCTCGGCGGTCCGTCTCCCTGGGCCGACGCGCCACGGACGGCGGCCCCGATCGCGGCGACGAAGGGACCGTGGGCGACGATCGCGCCGAGCGCGCGCTGACCGCGGCCCTCGATCGCGACGTCCTGCGCCATGCCCTTGGGCGGGTCTCTGCAGCCCATCGCCGGCTGCTCGTCCTGCGCTATCTCGATGGCCTCGGGACCGACGAGCTGTGCGCGGTCCTGGGGTGCTCGCCGGCCACGCTCGCCGTCCGCCATCACCGCGCCCTGCGCGCGGTCCGCGCCGAACTCGCCACGGAGTCGATCGATGTGGCCTGACGACGAGCGCCTGATCCCGTTCCCGGACGGCCGTCCCGAGCCGGAGTTGGAGGCGCTCGCCGATGAGCTCGCGGCCGCCGGCGCGCGTGCGGCCGATCGCACGGCACCCGCGACGTCGCGGACCTTCGCCGCGAACCTGCGGGCGTCGCTGCTCGCCACGTACCCCGTCGCGTCCCCGGTCGTGGCGGTCCCACCGGCAGCGCCGCAGGGCACGCCGGATCGCACGCGATCCCGGGCCCTCTGGGTGGACGAGCCGATGCAGCCGCTTCGCCCGGCGGTCGTCCGCCGCACCACGCTCGCCCAGGACACCGTTCGCCCCCTCCCCGCGCGCTTCGCCAAGGGTTGGTCGGCGCTGCTCGCGGTCGCCGCGGTCGTCGTGATCGCCGTCGTGGCCCTCGATGGCCGGGCATTCCTGCCGGCTCCGCTGCCCGCCCACGTCGCCGAGGCGGTGGGCGCGACCCTGACCCGCGACGGTGTCGCGACCGCCCTCACCGATGGCACGGAACTCCGCGCCGGTGACCGGATCGATACCGCCACCGACGCTGGCCACGCGACGCTGGCGCTCGGACGAGGCGAGACCCGCCTGGACGCGGCAGCGAGCATCCGACTCGTCACGCTCGGCGATGACGTGGAGCTCGAACAACTGACGGGTCGGGCGTGGCATCGCGTCGGGAGCGACGTGGACGCCTATGCCGTCCGGACCGCCGACGTGACCTGGACCGCCACGGGGACCGCCTTCGATCTCGATCGACGCGCCGACGCCGGCGGCGAGTCCGTCCGCGCCGTGGGGGTCGAGCACACCGTGTCCGCCGCCGGGCCTGACGTGAGCGTGGACGTGGTCGAAGGTTCGACGGCGCTCGTCCGCCTCGACGCCGCGACGGTGCGCCTCACCGATGTCGGCGCCATCACGGCGTCGGATGCCGCAGATCCGTGGTTGCTCGCGAACGCCCGACGCGATGTCGCGCTCGGGTACGACCCCGGGCCGTTCGGACCGCTCCTCGCACTCGTCGATCCGACGCCATCGCCGACGCCGACGCCGACCGCGACCGACACCGCCCCGCCCGCCACCGAGCCGGCGACGACCGACGACCCGGACACGACGCCGACCGATGCTGCGACCGAACCGACCCCTGACCCCACCCCGAAGCCGACCCCCAAGCCCACGCCCAAGCCAACCCCCAAGCCCACGCCGAAGCCGACCCCCAAGCCCACGCCCAAGCCGGAACCGACGCTCGGCACACTCGGCCTCGACGCCGTGGGGTGCCCCGGCGGGTTCGCCGTCCTGGGCTGGTCCAAGTCGAGCGCCGACGGCTTCAACCACTACCAGACCCTGCGATCCACCTCCGACGCGATCGACCCGGTCTACCCGCCCGAACCCCCGGCCGTGGCACCCGACGCCCTGTACACCACCGATCGCCTCACGCTGGGCGCCATCGACCTCGAACTGGATCCGGGCACGTACAGCTACCGCACGATGGCGTTCGATGGCGAGGACAAGACGCTCGCCGCCAGCCCGGTCCGGACCGTCAACGTCAAGCCGGTCAAGGCCCTGGGCGCTCTCGAGGCGGTCGTCGAGGGCGGGGTGCTGACGCCCGGCTGGACCGCGTTCGCCGGTCCCGAAGCGTGCTTCTCGACGTACAAGCTCGTGGCGTCGACCACGGACGAGACCCCGTCCTACCTCGACGGTGCCGAGGCCCTGTGGGCGGGCGAGTCCCAGGGCGCGTCCGAAGCCGTCGTCGAAGGCCTCGCTCCGGGTACCTACCACCTCCGCCTGGAGGCGCTCCGGACGACCGAGGCCGGGAAGATCCTCGTGGCCCAGACGGAGACGGCCACCGTGGTCATCCCCTGACCGGAGGCTACTCCCCGCTGAACCGCGGCGGCCGTTTCTCGCGGAAGGCGGCCAGGCCCTCGGCGTGATCGGCGGACGCGCCCGCGAGACCCTGGAGCCGCGCCTCCTCGTCGAGCGCATCGTCCAGGTCGATCGACCACGAGCGTTCGAGCGCGGCCTTGGTCATCGCGAGGGCAGCAGGCGCCGACGCCGCGAGTCGATCAGCCATGGCACGCGCCTCGGCGAGCAACTCATCCCCAGGCACCACGCGATGGACGAGCCCGATCCGCCGTGCATCGTCGGCCGAGACCGGGTCGCCGATGAATGCCAGCTCCGCGGCCCGTGACGCGCCGATGAGCCGCGGCAGGAACCACGTCGCCCCCGAATCCGGCACGAGCCCGATCCTCCCGAACGCCAGCACGAACCGGGCATCCGACGCGGCGATCCGCAGGTCGCAGGCGAACGCCAGCGAGGCTCCGGCGCCGGCGGCGACGCCGTTGACGGCCGCGATGACCGGCTGCCCCATCGACCGCAGCGCGCGCACGATCGGGTTGTAGCGCTCGAGGAGCTCCACATCGAGGGGCGCCGCGCCCGGCTCCTCGCGCTCGGCCAGGTCCTGGCCTGCGCAGAACGCCCGACCGGCACCGGTCAGGATCACGGCCCGGACCGACCGGTCGGCCGCGATCGATTCGAGCGCGCCCAGCAACCCGAACTTGAGCGGGATCGTCAGCGCGTTGAGCGCCTCGGGGCGATCCAGCGTCAGCGTCGCGACGGCGCCATCGACCTCGACACGCAGCCCATCGGGCATCTAGGCGAACTCGACGATCCGACCATCCACGAGCTCGAAGACGCGCCGGTCGATGGGTTCGTCGGCGCCGCCCGAGTGCTCGACGATGAACTCGCTGAACATCGCCGCGAACTCCTCGTCGCCGGGCCGGAGCGAGGCCGCGGTCAGGAGATGCCGTTCCGGGATGCCCACCAGGACGCGGCCCGGTCCCAGCGTCTGGGCCATGTGCGCCGCGACCTCGGGGAGCAGGACGCGCGCGGCATCCAGGCCGTCGCCGGTCTCCGAGCTCAACAGCCGCCGGTCGCCCGAGGTCTCGTCGGTCCACGGCGCCGTCGCCGACCACGCGGCGAGATTGCGCATCGCGGCGTCCTGCAGCTCGACCGGCTCGATGCCCCACGACAGCAGGTGGTCGCCGTTGACGACGATGTCGAACCCGTCCGCGGGGATCACGTAGACCACCGGCAGCCCGGCCGGGCCCTGGTCGATGATCGGCTGGGCGTGACTCTTGGATGCGTGGGCCAGAAGCGTCTCGCGCTGGATCGACTCCAACGGGAGGCCCTGCGTCCCGACGGGCCGGAACGCCGGCTGGACAAGGCCTTTGGCGAGGTCCCAGTCGTGCTCCGGCGAATCCACGGCGGACGTGGTGGCCTCGGGCGCGGGTTGATGGCCGCTGACGGGCGCGGACGCATCGATCGGCGCGAGGACATCGGGCGCGGCGTCGCGGATCAGCGGGGGTGGCTCGTCGCCGAAGTCGCGCGCATGGTCGCGACCGACATCGGCCCCGCCTTCGAGTGGATCACGCTCCATCGCCCTCGTCCCTCCTGTGGCGTCAGCGACCCGTCCAGGTCGCCGGTCGCTTCTCCATGAATGCTCGCATCCCCTCGCGCTGATCATCGGTCGCGAAGAGGTCGAAGAACGCCTCGCGCTCCGCTCGCAGTCCCGCCGTCAGCGGCTGCTCCGACGCCGCGAGCACGGACCGTTTGGCGGCACGGACCGCGAGCGGCGGCATCGCGGCGATCGTGTCAGCGACGGCGAGGGCCTCGGCCACCACGTCGGCGGCCGGCACGACCCGGCTGACGAGGCCCGCGGCCTTCGCCTCGGCGGCATCGATGGTCCGCCCCGTGAGGATCATGTCCATGGCAAGCGCCGTCCCCACGGCCCGCGTCAGGCGCTGCGTCCCGCCGGCGCCCGGAATC
>CAYVJP010000075.1:0-11010 GCA_964451745.1 uncultured Anaerolineaceae bacterium
CTTGGCGGCCGCGAGGTCGTCCACCACGATGAGGACGTTGTCCATCCGCAGCCCGATCATCGCCCGACGATAGGCCTGGCGTCGATCGCGATGCCTGGCATCACCGACCAGATGTTCAGTCGACGTACTGGAGCGGTGTCACCACGAAGTCATCGGGGAGCTTCACGCCGGTGGCGTGGTTCGGGCAGTAGCCTCTCGGCACATCTTGCGTGTGCGTGTACTGCCCTCATCACACATGCGCGAGGGGCGGTGCTGGGCAGGACCGAGGAACGGAGCCATCTCGGCTAGAGTCTTGCGATGGCCGATGACGACCTCGACGCGCTGAACGAGCTGGCGATCGTCGCCCAGGCATCGGTGGCACATGACTCACCCGAGTGGTGCAAGTTCTGCCGGATCGTTGACGGCAGCCTGCCCGAGACGATCATCGGTCGCACCGAAGGTTTCATCGCGATCGACGATATCGAGCCGCAGGCCGACGTCCATCTCCTCGTCGTCCCCGAGCGCCACATCGACACCTTCCGCGACATCGCGCAGTTCCCCGCCGATGAGGCGAAGCGTATGCTCGACTTCGTTGCAGAGACCGCCGCCGCTGCCGGGCTTGATGAGTACCGGCTAATGGTGTTCTGCGGTGCCGGGCAGACCGTCTTCCACCTTCACTGGCACATCGTTGGCGGCCGCATCAATACCGTGCCTGGATGGGCCTGACCGGATCTGGTCGGCGGGCTGAGAACGCCGCCTGGCTGCCTCTCAGTCCACGTACTGGAGCGGTGTCACCACGAACTCATCGGGGAGCTTCACGCCGGTGGCGTGGTTCGGGCAGTAGCCGTTCGGCACCTCAGCGGGACTGCTGCCGCTCACGGTGCGCCAAGCATCAACCAGAACACCGGCGGCCGGATTCGGTCATCGCGAGCAGGTTACTCGACGTACTGCAGCGGGGTCACCTTGAAGTCATCGGGGAGCTTCACGCCGGTTGAGTGGTTCGGGCAGTAGCCGTTCGGCACCTTGTGCAGGTACTGCTGGTGGTAGTCCTCGGCGTAGTAGAACGGGAACGCCGCGACGTCGGCGATCTCGGTCGTGATCGCACCGAACCCCCTGGCCGACAGGAGCTGCTGGAACATCGCCTTCGAGGCCTCGGCGGCCGCCCGCTGCTCCTCGTCGGCGACGAGGATGATGGAGCGGTAGCTGGTGCCCATGTCGTTCCCCTGGCGCATGCCCTGGGTCGGGTCGTGGCTCTCCCAGAAGGACTTCAGGAGCCGCTCGTACGAGACCTTCGATGGGTCGTACGCGACGAGCACGACCTCGGCGTGCCCGGTCCGGCCGGAGCAGACCTCCTCGTAGGTGGGATTGGGCGTGTAGCCACCGGCGTACCCGACAGCGGTCGTCACGACGCCAGGGATCTGCCAGAAGTCCTTCTCGTCACCCCAGAAGCACCCGAGACCGAAGACCGCGGTCTTCGTGCCCTCCGGCCAGGGGCCGGCGATGGGGGTGCCCAGGACGGTGTGGATACCGGGCTTGACGATGGGATCCGGGCGACCCGGGAGGGCTTCGGTGGGGGAGGGGACGACCTGGGGCTTGGAGCGGAAGAACTGCATGGCCGAAGAGTACGACGGGTGTGCGACGGATCGATGACGAATGCAGACCCGCCGGCGGCGGAGCCGGCATGGCCGCTCCATGGCGGCTAGCATCGGGCCCATGACCACCCCGCTGGGATCCGTGCTCGCCGCCATCGATGGCTGGGGCGCGGCCCACGCAGCCGCGGCGGTCGTCGGTCCCTCGGGCATCGTCGCCGTTCACGGGGATCCGGATCATCGATTCCGGTGGGCATCGCCGACCAAGCTCGTCACCGGACTCGCCGTCCTGCGTGCCGTCGAGGACGGCCGACTCGATCTCGACGAGCCCGCTGGGCCGCCCGGTGCCACCGTCCGTCACCTGTTGGCCCATGCCAGCGGCCTGCCGTTCGAAGGCGATGTGGCCATCGCCCGCCCGGGCACGCGTCGGATCTACTCGAACCCGGGGTTCGACCGGCTCGGTGAGCTCCTCGCCGAACGCGACGGGGTGGCGGTCGCCGAAGCGCTTCACGTCCGCGTGCTCGAGCCGCTCGGGATGACCGGCACGACTCTCGTGGATCGAGCGTCCCAGGGCATCCATGGCCCGCTGGCGGATCTCGCCGCCCTGGCCGCGGAGCTCCTCCGCCCGACCCTCATCAGCGGCGCCACCCACGCGCTCGCGACGACCGTGGCGTTCCCGGGACTCAAGGGTGTGCTGCCCGGCGTCGGCTCCTTCGACCCACTCGACTGGGGGCTCGCCTTCGAGCTGCGCGACGGGAAGGACCCGCACTGGACCGGAACCACGAACAGCCCGGCGACGTACGGACACTTCGGCGGGGCCGGCACGTTCATCTGGGTCGATCCCGAGCTCGATCACGCGCTCGTCTGCCTGACCGACCGCCCCTACGACGCGTGGGCGCTCGAGGCCTGGCCGGCCTCCTCCGACGCGGTGATCGCCACCATCCAGGAGGCCTGAGCGGTGCTGACGACGTGGGGCGTGCTGCTCGACATCGACGTGATCGTGGGCGGGGAGCCGGAGGCAGCCGAGGCCCGGTGCGTCATACGCCCGCCCGGGGAGCATCGGGCGGGGCCGGCGGGCTGTCCAGGTACGGAATGGCTGCCCGATGGCTCCACGTCATCCCGAGTCGTGCATGGCCCGTGCCACGGCTACCAGCGATCGGGTCGTGAACTCCGGTCATCGACCTGTGGTCGCCGCCTAACGCTCCGGGGGCGGGCATCTGACGCAGATCGGCGCCGGCCGGACCCTTCGTAGTCGCTCAGGCCTGGTCAAGGGCCGTCAGGCCGGGGTCAGGCGCGCGGACAGCTGCGCCCCCGCCGTCCACGCGTCGGGTCGGTCGCGCTCCAAGCGCCTGGCTTCGGACTGGAGGAGCACCCACAGGTCGAGGTGCTGATCGCGCAAGGTCGGTGACCGCCGGTAGCGACCGACGAGGTCACGGATGAAGGCGGCGTACCGGGTGATGGGATCGACCGAGGCGGCGAGCGCCTCGAAGCCGGGCGTGAAATCGACCGCGACGATCAGCCGGCCGAAGAACGCCGCGAGGGAGGCCGCCCCGTGGTCCCAACCCTGCGAGTGACCGCCGCGCCGCAGCAGCGGGGCCGGCGAGGTGAACACCGCCACGGTCATGCCATCGACTTCGGCCGCGGTCAGGGTCCCGCCGAACGTGACGTATTCGTTGGTCACGTCGAGTCGATCGGTGATCCGGATCAGCCCCCAGGAGAAGGCCGTCTCGACGGGGAGTGGCGTGCGCCGATCCAGCCCGCGCCGGGTGCCCTTCCCGCCCTCGGACACCCAGTACTCGACGAGTTCCGGGTCGTAGTGGCGGAGCGTCGGCGCATCGCGCAGCGCCACCAGGAGGTAGGCCGGGCCGGGCCGGTCGGGCAGGTCCGGCTCGGCGAGGAACCCCCACTCGGAAAGGAGGACCGCGGCGGTCGCGACATCCGGGGTCAGGGCGGACGGTGCGCCGCCGCGGTCGACCATGGCGTCAGCTCGCAATGGGCGCAGGTGTCGCGCCCTGCATCCTCGAGACGGTCGCGGTGGGCGTGCCACGGAAGACGCGCCATGCCAACAGCAGGACCGCGCCGTACCCGAACAGCGATGCGATCGCGGTCACGGGCGGCACGATCGACAAGACCTGGAGGATGAGCAGCCCGATCACCGACGCGAGGTACGGACGCTCGCGGACGACGCCAGGCGATACGCGGCCCAGGACCCAGTCGCCGATCCAGATGCCGGTCAGGAGGTAGCCGGCGTAGGCCGTCAGCGGCCAGACGGTCAGCAGCAAGGCCAGCGCGAGGGGGATCCCGACGACCGTGACGAACAGGATCCCGATGATGAGCAGCGGCAGGAAGATCCCGATCAGCCCGCTGACCAGCACGGGCCCCGGCTCGCGGCTGATGAGCGCCTCGGCGGCCCGCACCTGGCGGGCGGCGAGACCGGCCAGGGCCAGACCGGCGACGAAGGTCACCAGCACGAAGCCGATGAACACGAGCAGGACCGCGGGCGCGAGGACCGCTCCGAGGCCGATGAGCTGCGGGGTGATGTCGCGGACCTCGCCGGCGACGGTGGCACCGCTCGCGACGCTCACCGTGCTCGCATCGAGCGTGGCGACGTCGCCGGTCACGGCCGAGCCGGCTGCGAGCTGGACGGGGCTGTCGACGGCCACGACGGTCTCCACGGTCGCGCCCTGGAGGATGGCCGCGCCGCCGATGGCGATCACGACCCGCGCGTCGCCCTCGACGGTGGCGGTGCCGTCGATGACCAGCACGAGGTCGGTGGTCCGATCCGCCGGCAAGGTGACGTCCTCGCCGAAGGCCAGGAGGGCACCGTCATTCGTCGGCCCGGGGTCCGCGGCCAGGGCGACCGGGACGAGGAGCAGGAGTGCGAAGCACGCGGTGACGAGGACGACCGCGATCGAACCGAGGCGTTGCATGAGGGAGGCTCCCGTGCGACTCGAGGCAGGCCGCCGAGGCGGCCACGGCACGATCCTGCGGGGGAGCGGCGATGCGCACCAGCGCCGATGGTCGTCGGATTCCGGGCCGGTCGTCACGTCCTGTCGGTCAAGGCCCCTCAGTCGCCCGCGAGTGCCGTCGGGGACCAGGCCGCGATCAGCGCCGTCCAGAGCAGGACGGCATCGATGGCGACACCGAGGATCAGCCAAGGCTGGAAGAAGAGCACCAGGAGGGCAAGGGACGCGGCCGCCCCGATGGCGATGGTCGGGACCCACAGCGACGAGGGCAGGATGCCGAGCGCCACGACGGCGGCGAGCGCGAACCCGGCGATCGTGAGGGCGATCAGCGCGGTCCCAAGGACGCGCATCGCATCCGCTGGAACGCCGAGTGGTGTCAAGGCCCAGGAACGGTCAAGGGCGAAGGGCCACGACGGTCCGCCAGCCGTCGCGGGCGGCGGAGGCGAGAAGAACATCAGATGCACCAGACCGTGCGCCAGGAGGAACGCGGCGAGGAGCAGGCGCGCGAGCATGGAGGGACTCCTTCGGTTCAGATGGTCGTGTTGGCGACCGCGAGGTTGCGCTCGGTGACGGCGCGCAGGCGCGCGGCCTGGAGCGGCGTCAGCCGCCCGCACACCCGATCCCAATGGAGGGCCACGAGGTCGCCCGCGACGAGGTCGTCGCCGTAGGCGTCGCCGGCAGCGAACGCCAGGTGTTCGCGTCGTTGCTCCCCGAACCGCAAGGTGCCGTCGACCATCTCCAGCGGGGAGACCGCGACATCGAGGTGGCGCTCGTCGCGACCGGTGACGACGCCAGGACGGATGAGGCAGCGTTCGAGTACCCCGAGCAGGTCCGGCGGCAACCCGCCCCGGATGAGCCCGATCCGGGGGAGGACTTCCAGGACGTGGAAGCTGTGGTGGACGCGCGCCTCGGTATCGGCCTTGGCCTCGAGCCAGCGCCATTCCGACGGCCGTGCCCTCGCCCGGAACCGCGTCTCGAGGTCCGCGTGGTGCGCCCGGGCGCCGACATGGCCCAGGAGATCGTTCCCGAGCCAGTAGGCCTCCACCACCCGGGCGTCCAGCGGGTCGCGGAGATCATTCTCCGCGGCGATGAGTTCGAGGTACGGCCATGCTCCCTCGAACCCTTGGGCGATGCGCCGGAGCTCGATGTCCATCCGCCCGTCGCGAACCCGTTCCGGCAGGGTGAGACCGGTCTCCGGGCCGCACAGGCCAAGCGCATTGGGTGGGAACGCGAACCGGGCGAACAGCAGGGCGCCCGGGCCGTCCGCATCGAGCGTGCCCGTCCGCCCCGCGTCGACGACGAGGGGCGAGACGGGCGGCGCTGGAAGGGCGAGCATCGCGGCTCTCGGTCAGGCGGTGCGCTCGGTGATGGCCGATCGCCCCCGCCACGCGGCGCCGATGGCCATCACGATGCCGACCGCGAGCAGGGCAAGACCCAGCTCGACCGTCGGGGCCGGGACCGTCCCGGTTCGCGCGACGGCGAGGCCGGCGGTGACGATGGCGCCACCGACCAGGATGGAGCTCACCAGCGACGCGGGAGCGCGTTGCAGGGCGGCGTACCACGTGGTCACGTACCCGAAGAGCAGGACACCGGTCGCGGCGATGAGCAGCCACTGGGTGGCGGTCAGCGCGGCGATCCCGCCGAGCCGGCCGCTGAGCGCGAGGAACCCGAGGATGAGCACGGCGCCGAGCGCCATGCGGGACGTGGCTGCCAAACGGACGCTTACGCCCTCACGGGCCAGCAGGTGGCGGGCGATGACGACCTCGACGGCCCACAGCATCGTGGCCGCAAGGATGAGCAACTCCGCGGGACCGGCGCCGACTGCCCCGGTCGGGCCGACGAGCAGGGTCCCCACGACGAGGACGCCGAGGGCCGCGATCTGGGCCATCCCCAACGACTCGCCGAGGAACGGGACCGCGAGGACCGACACCCACACGAACAGGGTCTTGTGGATGAACGCCGCACCGGGCCCGTCCGCCTGGGCGAGGCCGGTGAAGAACAGGATGAACGGGATGCTGCCGCCGATCACGGCGATCAGGAGGAGGGCCCCGGCCCGCCGCCCGGACAGTGCCCGGATCTCGGCCAGACCGCCGCTGCCCAGCAGGATCGCCAGCAGGACCGCGCCGACCATGGCGTTGCGCACGCCGGTCAGGACGACGGGATCACTGAACTCCTTGACGATGAGCCCGTTGGCGAACACGGACACGCCGGAGATGAGCGCGGTGAGGGTCGCGAGCGCGATCCCCCAGCCGACGGTTCGTGGGATGGACATGGAACGTGGCTCCTTGCAGTCAGCCCGGGACGGGCGGGGTTCGATGGATCGGGATCTCGGCCTCGAGCGCCTCGAGCGCCTCGAGATCGGCCGGCTCGACGCGGCCCAGGACCGAACCGAGTCCCACGAGGACGAGGGCACCTGGCGAGAGATCGGGGACGAGTAACGTGGACGCGCGACGATGCACGCCATCGAGGTCGACGAGGGCATACCCGTCCTCGACCGCGATCACGCGCCCGATCGTCGAGCGGCACATATCAGGCCTTGACTCGCTCGGCCACGGACGGCCCGGCCGCGACCGGCATGCCGACCATGCGCTCGAGCTCGGCCTCGATCGCCGCTCGGAAGGCCGGCAGCGCGGCGCGGGCGGCGCGCGAAAGCGGCGTGCCGTACCCGAATCGATGCCCGGACAGGCCGATGAAGACACCCGGGACCGGTCGCTCGCGGATCACTCCGGCGAGGCCCACCACGAGGTCGATCGGCAGTTGGTGGGACGACCGCGGGGTGAAGGCCGGACGGGCGGCGAGGTCACCGAGCGGCATCCGGACGATCTCGCCCGGTGCGAGGCCGATGACGGCGTCGATGATCAGGGCCTGGACGCCCTCGGGCAGGTCGATCAGGTCTTCGGTGCGGAGATCGGGACACCGCCGGATCTCGAGCTTGGGCGCGAGTTCCGGGGGGATCGCCGGCAGCAGTGTCGCCGCGGCCGCCAGCGCGACACCGTCGTCACCGCGGTCGGCGTTGCCGCAGACCACGAGGCGGACGACGGGCGGGGGGAGTAACGCAGTCATGTCTCGTCCTCCACGCGCAGGTCCAGGAAGTGCGTCGCGCACGAGATGCACGGGTCGTAGCTCCGGATGAGCTGCTCCAGTCGATGGGTCGCGGCGACGTGCTCCATGTCGAGCACGCTCGGCGCGAAGGCCGTCAGGTCAGCCTCGATCGCGGCCTGGTTCTGGCTCGTGGGTGGCACGATCCGCGCATCGGTGAAGCGGCCGAGTTCGTCGAGCTCGTACCGGTGGAAGAGCATCCCGCGGGGGGCCTCCGTGGCCCAGGCGGCGACGCCGGCCCGTGGCGTCGACGGTTCCATCGGTCGCTCCGGCGGCCGATAGTCGTCGATGAGCTCGATGGCCAGCGCGATCGCGTGGACCAGTTCCACGGCGCGGGCCGCGATGCTCCAGTACGGATTGCGGGCGATCGCCGTCGCGAGCCCGACCCGCTCCAACGCCGCGAGGGCCAGTGGATGGAGGTTCGCTCCCGCCAGCGTCACGCGCGCGGAGGGGCCCAGGAGGTAGGCACGGCCGTCATGCGCGCGTGCCTGCAGCGCGTGCGACCACGGGACCTGCTGCTCGCGGAACGCGGTCTCCCACTCGTTGAGCGCGATGTCGAGGCCGTCCGAGGAGACGATCCGACCGGCGTTCATCGGATACTCGGTGGGGTGCCGCATCGAGACGAGCAGCGGGTCGCGCTCGAAGTCCGGCGCCGTGAAGGTCGCCACCCAATCGACGGTTTCCAGGGCTCCCCGCAGGGCGTCGTCGAGGGCCGGTCGCAGCGCGAGCAGCTCGGGGCGGCGGGGCGTCCTCGAGAAGCCGCCGACCTGCACGCTGACCGGGTGGATGGGGCGGCCGCCAAGGATCGAGACCAGCTGATTGCCGGTCTTCTTGATGGAGAGGCCGCGCTCCACGGCGGGGCGGTCGATGCCGGCGAGCTCCACGGCGCTCGCGACGCCCGCGAAGTCGGGGGCATGGAGCAGGTAGATGTGCAAGGCGTGGCTTTCGATCCACTCGCCGCAATAGAGGAGCCGGCGGAGCGCGTGGACGGACGGGTCGATGGTGACTCCGAACAGGTCCTCGAACGCGTGTACCGCGGACATCTGGTAGGCGATCGGGCAGATGCCGCAGATCCGCGCCACGATGTCCAGGATCTCGTTCGGCGTCCGGCCCAGGACGAGCTGCTCGAAGTAGCGCGGCGCCTCGAAGATCGCGAGGTGGGCGCGGATCACCTCGCCGTTGCGGACGGTCAGGCGGAGCGATCCCTCGCCTTCGACCCGGGTGATCCCCGTGACGTCGAAGCGGCGTTCGCCGACGGCGAGATCAGTGCCGTGCATCGGTGGCCTCCTGTCCGTCCGTGGGTGGTGCATCGGCCGACTTCCTCGGCCCCGGGGGGCCGCCCAGCTGATCGATGACGGCGCGGAACGGCTTGGCGTAGGCGGTGAAGCCCGAGAAGAGGGCGGCGGTGTCCGATCCGGGGCGGCCGTCCCGACCGAACCACTGCGCGAGGCTGGTGGCATTGGCCGCTTCCCGCGGTCCGAAGCAGCCGTAGCAGCCGCGATCGAAGGCGGGGCACATCGCCCCGCACCCGGTGTGGGTGACGGGTCCCAGGCACGGGATGTCCTTCGCCACGAGCACGCAGACCTTCCCGCGCCGCTTGCACTCGAGGCAGACCGCCTCATCGGGCAGCTGCGGACGGCGGCCCACCGCGAGCGCGGTCAGCAGCTCCAGGAGTTGCCCCGGATCGATGGGGCAGCCCCGCAGCTCGGCGTCCACGGTCACGTGGTCCGAGATCGGGGTCGCCGTCGCCAGCGACTCCACGTACTCCGGCAGGGCGTAAACGGCGTTGTGCATCGGCTCGTGGTCGCGCCAATTGCGCAGGGCCTGGATCCCGCCGGCCGTCGCGCATGCACCGATCGTCACCAGCAGCGGTGTCTGGCGGCGGATGTGGATGATCTCCTCGATCTGGTCGGGCGTGCTGATGGAGCCCTCCACGAGCACGAGGTCGAACGGACCGGACGACCGATGCGAGGACGCCTCGGCGAATTCGACGAGGTCGAAGGTCGTCACGAGATCGAGCAGCTCGTTCTCGAGATCGAGCAGCGTCAGCTGGCACCCGTCGCACGAGGCGAACTTCATGATCCCGAGGCGGGGACGGCGCGGCGTGGCGCCGCGACCCGTGGTGGAACGCGTGGCGGCAAGCATCACCAGCCCTCCCGTGCGAAGGCACTACCGAGTTCTGCGAGGGAGAAGACCGGGCCGTCCTTGCAGACGAACTTGGGACCCAGCTGGCAGTGGCCGCACAGGCCCACACCGCAATCCATGTGACGCTCCATCGTCACCCAGATCCGATCCGGCGTGACCCCGAGGTCGCCCAGCACGTCGGCCGTGGCCTCCATCATCCGTTCGGGGCCGCAGACGAACGCGGTCGTGCGCGTCCCGTCCCAGCCCGCCTGCTCGAAGAGTGTGGTCACGACGCCGACCCGGCCGAACCATTCGGGCCCGGCGCGGTCAACGGTGGACCCGATCTCGAGATCGTCGCGACCGCCGAGGTCCGACAGCTCGTCGACGTAGAGGCGGTCAGCCGGCGAGCGTGCTCCGTACAGCAGGCGGACCGCTCCGAAGCGATCGCGCTCGCGCAGGATCGCGTCCAGCAGCGGCCGGAGGGGGGCCAGGCCGATGCCGCCCGTCACGATGACGACGTCGCGGCCGTAGGCGGCGTCGACAGGCCAGGGCCGGCCCATCGGACCACGGATGCCGACCGAATCGCCACGGCGCAGGGCGCACAGCGCGCGGGTCGCCGCACCGGCGGCCCGGATGGTGAGCTCGAACCCGTCGTCGTGATAGCGCGACACCGAGATCGGGGCTGCGGCGAACCCCGGCAGGGCCGCCATGACGAACTGGCCCGGGCGGCCCGCCAGGAGCGACGGGTCGTCGGTCAGGAAGCGCACGGTGGTGACGTCGTGGGTCTCCTGCCAGGCGTCGTTGACCTCGACCACGGTCGAGATGATCTCGGGGAGTCGGGGTGCCGCCGGCGCCTCGATCGCCATCGGTTGCGGCGCCACGACCGGCAGCGTCAGCGGGTCCGGGAGCCCGACCGCGGTGGAGTCGGGCGGTGCCACGGCCATGAGCTCCTCGCGCACATCGATCCCGACGGGGCACCACGTGATGCAGCGACCGCACCCGACGCAACCCGACGATCCGAACTGCTCCCACCAGCCGGCGTACTTGTGGGTCAGCCACTGGCGATAGCGATCCTGGACGCGCGGGCGGAAGTTGCCGCCGGCGACGCGCGAGAACCCGAGCGTGAAGCAGCTGTCCCAGGCGCGACCCGCGACCGCCTCGGAACCGGTCAGATCCGACGTCTGGGTGACGCTCGTGCAGAAGCAGGTCGGGCAGACCAGCGTGCAATTCGTGCAGGCAAGGCAGCGCTCGGC
>CAYVJP010000076.1:0-10882 GCA_964451745.1 uncultured Anaerolineaceae bacterium
TGTACCAGTGCGACCTCGTCGAGGGGTCGGGCCACTTCCGGACGCCGGTGGGCAAAGGCCTCGAGATCATCGAAGGCTTGCGTGGCCACACCTCCGGGTACGCCGTGCCGACGTACGTGATCGATGCGCCCGGTGGCGGCGGCAAGATCCCGGTGATGCCGAACTACCTGATCTCGTACTCCGACCACAAGGTGGTGCTGCGCAACTACGAGGGCTACATCACCACGTACGAGGAGCCCGAGTCGTACCGCAAGCACGACCAGATGGCCTGCGAGTACTGCCAGCACGAGCGCCCCGAACCCGGGCAATCGGGTGTCCTGGGCCTGCTGGAGGGTGAACGCATGTGGATCGAGCCCAAGGGCTTCGAGGAGACCCACGCGCGCGGCAACACCGAGGCCCACCGACTCCAGGATCCGTCCAAGTGGGTGCCGTTCGGCGTCGGGGCCATCCAGGGGCAGGCGGGCGCGGCGCTCAAGGTCCTCGAGACGGGCGATGGGTCCGGGACGACCGAGGCATTCGGGCCGGGCGAGGAGCCTCGGCCGCGCGAGGGCGAGCCCACGGCGTCTGCCCACGGGGAACTGCTCTAGGGGCTGCCCAGGACGTCCCAAGACCTCCCAGAACCCGACAAAACCACACGGCAGGAGTGGTAGTGTGGTGCCGCGCAGCCCATGCGCATCGGGGTGGTCGCTCAGCCCAGAGCGACTGACACATCGGGGTGATCCGGCCGGGATCCGCGCTGGCCCACGCACCCATCGGCCGTTACGCGCGAGACCGATGGCGAACGCGCATCGCCGCACGTCGTGAGCTGATGCGCCGCGCCCCCCGACGACCGTCCGTTCCCGACTTCGCACCGGATGGCGTCCCTTGGGAGAGGAACTGCTCTCATGCGCAAGATCATGTCATCGCTCTTCGTCATCGCTGCGGTGCTCGGGGTCGGCATCTTCGCCACCGGCGCGTATTTCAGCGACACGATCACCCAGGAGGACTACACCTTCACCACCGGCTCGGCCGACCTCAAGTTCGGGTTCTGCGGGTCGTTGGGTGCCTTCTGCGACTCATCAGGCGCCGTCCTCGACAACTACACCGTCACGACGTCACAGACGACGGGACCGGGGATCGAAGCATCCAACTGCATCGTGGTCAAGAACGTCGGCCTGTACACCCTGAACCTCTCGAGCCAACTCGTCATCACCGACTTCAGCGACATCGGCATGACGTCGGCGTTCCAAGTGGCTGCCGATACCGCCAGCAACAACTGCGTTTCGACGGGCGGACTCCGTCCGTGGGCTTCGGCGGCTTCAGAGCAGGCAGCTGGCCAGGTCTCCCTCGGAATCTCGCTGGCTCCCGGGGCGAGCACCTACTTCATCCTGTACAACCGCTGGGATAGCACTGGCGACCAGAACAGTCTCCAGAACGAGTCCCTCGAGCTCAAGACGGTCCTCGAAGGCCGCACCTCGTAATCAGGTCACGTCAGGCGGGGCGATCTCGTCCCGCCTGACCCACTGCTCATGTCCACCATCCAGCGCGCCATCGCCGTCCTCGCGCAGGGCATCCTGTGGATCGTCCTGCTCGGCTTCCTCGTGCTCGTCGCCCTGCCGCGCTTCACGTCGCTCGACGTCCTGATCGTGCGCGGCGGCAGCATGGAGCCGGCGGTCGGCGTCGGGTCCGTGATCATCATCGATCGCGCGGCGCGCGACCCCGACGTCGGCGACATCGTCTCGTTCCGCGAGGCGAACGGCAGCATCATCACGCACCGGATCGTCGCGGCCGACGCCGGGCTCTACACGACGAAGGGCGATGCCAACGACGCCGCCGACCTCGAGCGGCGGATCGCCGCGAACGTGGTCGGCACCAGCATCGCCTCGATCCCGTACGTGGGCTACGCGGTCCACGTGCTCCGCCAGCCGCCGGCATTCCTGCTGCTCCTGCTCGGTACCGGCGGGTTCCTCATCGTGGGCGAGATCCGCACGATCGTCCAGGAACTCCGCCGCATGTCGAGCAACCGCGCGAAGGTGGAAGGCTGATGGCGACCACCCGGCGCCGCAGCTTCGGACTCATCGGGGTCTTCCTGCTGGTGGCGGGCGTCGGCACGTCCGCCGCCTACTTCAGCGACGCCGGGTCGATCACCCGGGGATTCGTCGCCCTCTTCCCGGGTGATCCGGAGCCGCCGCCGATCCCCGAGGCGTGCAAGGGCCGGAAGTTCAAGGAGACGATCGTCGGGACGCCCGGTGACGACACGCTGCGACCGACGACGAAGAAGGGCCCGGTCCTCATCTACGGTCTGGGCGGCGATGACACGATCGTCGGGACCAAGGGCAAGGACTGCCTGGTCGGCGGCGACGGGGACGATCACCTGTTCGGCGAGGCCGGCTCCGACCACGTGTTCGGCGACGCCGGCGACGACGTCCTGGCCGGCGGCAAGGGCAAGGACAAGTTGTACGGCGGCGATGGGGACGACCTGATCGTCGATGGTGACCTGCGCGACGACCACGACGACCACGATGACGACGATGGCGACCGCCATGGGATCGATGGACGACGCGGCGGACCGTCAAAGGATGACTACCGCGGCGACGGGAGCAAGGATCGGCTCGATGGCGGAGCGGATCACGATCGCTGCATCGGCGACCGCACCGACACCTACGTCGACTGCGAAGAGAAGGGTGGTCAGCGGCCACGCAAGGACGACGGCCCGGACAAGCCCGACCGACGATTGGATCCGATCGCGCCGTCCGATCCGAGCGATGCCCCGGATCCGGTGGCCCCGCTCGGTCCCGACGATGATGGCGGCCGTGGGCCAGGGCCGGATGCGAGTGCGTCGCCGACCGGTCAGCCGACACCGACTCCCGGCTCGGAGGTCACACCGAGCCCGACACCGGACCCGACCACGGATCCGACGCCCGATCCGACGCCTGATCCGACACCGGATCCCACTCCCGATCCGACGCCCGACCCGACACCAGAGCCGACCCCGGAGCCGACGCCCGACCCGACACCAGAGCCGACCCCGGAGCCGACGCCCGACGGAGCCACGGAGCCGACCCCGACCCCGTAGGGCCGGTCCGGGTCGAGGTCGTCCGTCCGCCCGACGGATCCCTTGCCCGCGGTAGCATCCGCGGATGCGCCGCGCCTTCTTCTACGGCTGGGTGGTGGTCGCCGTTGCGGCGATCGTCGTGATCGTCACGGCAGGCGTGCGGTCGGCGCCGGGGGCGTTCCTCCTGTCGATGACGGAGGAGCCCGAGTGGTCCACGGCCACCGTCTCGTTCGCCGCCGCCATCGGGTTGATCGCCTTCGGGCTCAGCGGACCGCTCAGCGGCTGGCTGATGGGCCGGATCGGCGTCCGCAACGTGGTCCTGCTCAGCCTGATCGTGACGAGCCTCTCGCTGTTCGCGACCAGCCTGGTCCGGGAGATCTGGCAGCTCACACTCGTCTTCGGGCTCATCTCGGGGATCGGGACCGGCCTCGTGGCGAGCGTCCTGGGGCCGACCGTGGCGACGCGCTGGTTCGTTCGCCATCGGGGCCTGGTGACGGGCATCCTCGGCGCCAGCAACAGCACGGGCCAGTTGATCTTCTTTCCGCTGCTCACGGCCCTTGCGGTGACGACCGGGTGGCGTGCCGGCGCCGTCGTGCTCGCGGTGCTCTCGATGGCGCTCATCCTCCCGGTGCTCGTCTGGGTCCGCAACGATCCGGCCGACGTCGGCGCCCGGCCACTGGGCGTGGCCGAGGGGGAGCTCGTGCATACACCTCCACCGGAGCGCGGGGTCATGCGGCGGGCCGTCCGGACGTCCGACTTCTGGTTCCTGGCGGGGACCTTCTTCGTGTGCGGGGCCACGTCGAACGGCCTCGTGGGGCAGCACTTCATCCCGCACGCGGTCGATCATGGGTTCACCGCCGTCGCGGCCTCGACGGCACTCGCGGTCATGGGCGTGTTCAACTTCGTGGGCACGATCGCCAGTGGTTGGCTCACGGACCGCTGGGATCCCCGCAAGCTCCTGCTGATCTACTACAGCCTGCGCGGCGTCAGCCTGTTCTTCGTGCCGTTCATCCACGACACGATGACGATCGCGGCCTTCGCGATCCTCTTCGGCCTCGACTACATCGCGACCGTTCCGCCGACGGTTGCCCTCGTCGCCGACCGATTCGGGCGCCACAACGTCGGGATCGTGTATGGCTGGGTGTTCGCCGCCCATATGCTGGGTGCGGCCATCGCCGCCTGGGCGGCGGGTGTCGTCCGCGAGGGCGTCGGCGACTACGCCGCGGCCTTCGTCGCCGCCGGCTGGATCGCGATCATCGCGGGGTTCGCGGCACTGGGCATCCGTCGGTCGGAGCCCGGATCGACCCCGACACCCTCCCCGGTGCCGCCGCCGGCGCCGTCGGCCGCGTCGTGAGTTCGAAGAAGAAGCAGGGCGGTCGCCCGATCGGCGAGTCCCTCGGCGGGATCCTCGCCGGGTTCGATCAGCAGATCATGCGCAACCAGCCGCCGCCCCACGAGCTGGTGCACAAGGGCGCGCCGGTCCGCGGCCTGAGCGGGGAGGATGGCGGCGACCTCGAGATCGTCCTGCCTGGAGCCGAGCCGACCGAGGAACCGCTCGAGGCCGACGAGGCGGACGGGCCGACGAGTAGCGGACCCGGGAACGCGCCCTAGTTCGCGGCGATCGCCTCGGTCGCGACGAGCTGGAGGGCCCGCGCGAGCTGGGCATCGGTCATCGCGCCGATCTCGGCCTCGGTCATGTCAGCGAGGTCGTCCGGCGTCAGGCCATCGGCATCCTCAGGCTGCGTGACCGGCACGTCGGGGGCGATCCCCTCGTGCCAGATCCGGCGGCCATCGGGGGTCAGCCACTCGACGGTGCCGACCCGCAGAGCGGACCCATCGGAGAGGACGAACTCCCCGAGTACCGTGCCGGTGCCGTACGTCGTCTCGCCGACGACCTTCGCTCGCCCGGCGTCCTGGAGCGCCCCCGACACGATCTCCGAGGAACTGGCCGTGTTGCCATCCACGAGGACGACGAGTGGCAGATCGATCGCGACCCCGTTCGGGGAGACCTCGTGCTTCGTCTCGTTGCCGTCTGCATCGCGCTCGATGTAGACGAGGCCGCTGTCGAGGAACTGGCTCGCGACCCCGACGGCCTCGTTGACGTACCCGCCGGGGTTCCCGCGCAGGTCCAGCACGATCCGCTCCGCACCGGCGGCGCGGGCGTCCTTGAGGGCTTCGACGATGTCGTCCGCTGCGCCGTTCGAGAACTGGTCCAGGCGCACGAAGGCCGTCGTCGTTCCCGGGACGAGCGTCCACGACACGGGTTGCAGCGGGACGTCGGCGCGGACGATGTCGTAGACCCGTTCCGGACCGGTGCCGTCGGCGCGGACCGTGACCCTGACGGTGGTGCCATCCTCGCCGCGGACCCAGGTCGCGACTTCGTCGACGGTCTTGTCGAGGGTGGACTGCCCGTCCACTTCCACGATGACGTCGCCGGCCAGGAGGCCCGCGGCCTCGGCGGGGCTGTCCGAAAACACCGCCTCGACGCGTGGCAGGCCGTCCTCGGCGACATCGATGCGGACGCCGATCCCGACATAGGAGCCCGCGAGCGATTCATTGCGCTCCGCGCGCTCCTCGGGCGTCATGAAGTCGGTATGGCCGGTGTCGCCGACCGCCTGGGTCATGCCGTCGATGGCACCCCAGATCAACTCGCGATCGTCGAGCTCGTCGCGCCCGACGTACCGGTCGTGGATGGTGTCCCACGCCTCCTGGATCAACCCGAACTCGGTGGGGGAGGTGGAGGACGCAGGGTTCGGGGAGGCGCTCGGCGAGCCACCACCATTGGTGACGACCGCTCCGCCCACCCCGATCCCGGCGCTGAACGTCGCGACCAACGCGAGACCGACGACCGCGCCGCTGATCCACGACCGGCGCCCACGACCAGCCGCCGGTGACGTCGGAGCCTGGGAGGGACCGGGCGTGAGGGAGGTCACGTCCGGCGGCTCGTTGTCGGTGGTCGGTTCGGTCGGGGTCCGGTCAGGGTCCATCGGTGGCATCGGGCTCGTGTGGTGGCGACGGTCGACCGCGCGGAGGCCGCGCGGACGGCGCCGGACGATCGTCCGGCACGGGAAGGATGCCCCAGATGCGTTCAGGCCGGGGTGGGAGCCAGGTGAAGGTTCGGCTACGCACGGGTGCCTGGTACCGACGTGACGGCGTCCGATCACCCCGCGATCGAACGGACCGGGGAACGCTCGGGATCCGTGGCGCCGACGGGTTGGTCGGCCGATCCGATCGCCCGGTGACCGATCCGACCGGGGAAGGCGACCCGAGGGGTAATACGCGCCGGTTCGTCGGTCCGTTCGATCACCCCAGGATCGAGGTGGCCCGGGGGGCGCTCCGCGGGGGCCCCGAGAGGGCCCCGCGGAGGTCTCGATACGGGCGACGACGGGCGAGGTCACCTCAGGCTGGACCGGTCCCGATCCCTGCGCTAGACTGCCAATCCCTAGTGGACCAGTCGGAGTTCTACGCCCACGTGACCGACGCCAGCACCGCAACCACGACCGCACCCGGCATCGGCTTGGGTCCGCTCCGGGATGCTCCGGCGGGGATGCCGGATCCCGCGATCGTGCCGCCCACCATCGCCGAGGCCGGCGACCCGTTCACGGCGATCCGCGTCATCGATCTGATCGCTCGCCTGGAGCGCGGACGACCCATCCGCTTGGCCGACATCGCCGATCGTCTGGATGCGACGTATCTCGATTGGCTGTTCCCCGTGCCGGTCGTGGCCGACGTGGCCCTCCAGTTGCAGGCGAACTGGATGACCGACTATCGCAACAGCTCGGGGATCATCGTCGAGGACGGCCCATCCGGCCCGACCTTGACCCTGGAGGACTCGAGCCGCGTCGATCCGTGGATCGTCCGCCAGGCCCAACGGGCTGCAGCCGACTGTACCGAGCGGCTCGCCGAGTTCAGCCGACGCGACCGACCGTCCGGCGGCTGACACCCGGAGCGACCGCGAACGCCACCCCGACCGTTCCCTCGTGGCCGCCCGGCCACGGCCCGTCACCCCAGTGCACCGGAGGACCCGATCCATGAGCCACGGATATGCCAGCGAGACCGCGCTCGTCGATGCCGATTGGGCACAGGCCCATCTCGACGACCCGAACGTCCGCTTCGTCGAGGTCGACGTCGATACCACCGCCTACGGTCAAAGCCACCTCCCGGGCGCGGTCGGCTGGGACTGGACCAGCCAGCTCGCCGACGGGGTCCGCCGCGACATCGCCTCGCCCGCTGACTTCGGGGCCCTGCTCTCGGCCTCGGGCATCGCGCCCGACACCACGATCGTGCTGTACGGCGACAACAACAACTGGTTCGCCGCCTGGGCGTACTGGCAATTGAAGCTGTACGGCCACCCCGATGTGCGCATCCTCGATGGCGGGCGCAAGTACTGGCTGGACCAGGGACTGCCGCTCTCGACCGACGTGCCGGCGTACGCTCCCACCGGGTACACGCTGGGCGAGCCCGACTTCGCCCTGCGCGCCTTCCGCGACGACATCCTGCCGCGCCTCGGCGATCCCGGACTGGCCCTCGTCGACGTGCGCAGCCCGGCCGAGTTCAACGGCGAGATCATCGCACCCCCGGGGATGAGCGAGACCGCCCAGCGAGCCGGGCACATCCCGGGCGCGGCCAGCATCCCGTGGGCCCAGACGGTGCGCGAGGACGGGCGCTTCAAGCCGGCCGACGAACTGGCCGCGCTGTATGCCGCCAAGGGCGTCACGCCGGACAAGGACGTCATCGCCTACTGCCGCATCGGCGAACGCAGCAGCCATTCGTGGTTCGTCCTGCACGAGCTCCTGGGCTATCAGCGCGTCCGCAACTACGACGGCAGCTGGACCGAGTACGGGAGCCTCATCGGGGTTCCGATCGAGAAGCCGGTGCCGGTCGCGGCGGAGTAGGCCGCCAGCTTCGGGCCGACCCGCCTTCCACGCCGCGGGGTGCACGCCACCCCGCGGCGCTACAGGAACCCCGGGCTCGGGAAGATCCGTTCGGGATCGAGCAGCGACGGCGACGTCGCGCAGAACGTGTCGCGATCCTCGATCCGCGCGCCGCGTGCGAGGATGCCCGCCACGACCGGATGCGGCCCCGGGATGTGGGCGGTCAGTCGATCGTCGTCGCCGATCGCGGCCATGAGCGCGGCGAGGCCGGTTGCGACCGGGTCCGCGTCCGGACCGAACGTGGCGTGTGCCGCGACGCGGCCGCTCCCCCTCCGGCGACGCGTGGCCCAGACCACGCCGATGCCGCGTCCGCGCTCGTCGCGGATCACGTGGCCGGCCCCACCGGGGAGGCCGGCGTAGTAGGCGAAGTCCCGGGAACGGTCCATGCCCGTCCACGTGCGGGACAGCGCCGCCGTCGCGGCGACGTCCGACGGCACGATCTCGAGCGACGCGCCGCCGTCAGCGCCGACCACGGCCGACCGCGGCACGTCCAGGTAGAGCAACGGCCACCACGGCCGCATCCCCGCGCGGATGTACCTCGCGAGCGCCCGGGGATCCGCTGAGGAGAACGTCATCCGCTCGGTCGTCCCAGCGAGCACCGCCTCGAGCAGGGCACCACCCGCCCCACGGTCCTGCCGGTCGGGGCGCACGAACAGGTCCGTCAGGAAGCGGACCTGTGGGCCGCCGACATCGATCGCTCCGGCGAACCCGACGATGTCGCCGTCGGCGAGGGCGAGCTGCACCCGTCCCCGAGCGATGAGGTGCTCGACGTAGGGGAAGCCGGCGATCCCTGGCCAGCCGACCGACTCGCCCGACACGGCCAGGATGTCGGCGATCGCCGGGACGTGGGCGCCGGTCGCCGCGCGGAGCTCGATCATCGCCCGGCGGCGGCCATGACCTCGCGCAACCGATCGTGAGGGAGGGCGTAGGCGGTGATCCCGTCCCGGCCGACCATCGTCTCCGCCGCCACCAGCGCGTTGATGATCGCCTCCTCGGTCGATTCGATGGCGGCGTCGAAGAGTCGATCGATGACGATGTCCCCGACCGCGCGGACCGCGTACGTCCCATGGCCCACGGGATCGTCATCGACGCCCGTGCCGGTCGGCAGCCGATTCCCGGTCGCGAAGGCGATGAACAGGTCGCCGCTCGTGTGGCCACCCGTCCCGCCCACGCGCGCGATGCCCAGACCGGCTCGCTGTGCCAGGCGTTCGCACTGGTGGGGGAGCAGCGGAGCGTCCGTGGCGAGGACCACGATGATGGACCCGGAGCCGGCCGGCGGTGCCGGTCGAGCGGCCGGGTGGTCCCAGGGACTGGGGATCTCGCTCACCGGGATGGCTTCCCCGACGCGCACACCGTCCACCCGCAGCCAATCCCGCTTGCCGTAGTTGGCCTGGACCAGGGCGCCCACGATGAACCCGCCCACGTCCGCCGCCAGGACGCGCGACGCCGTGCCGATCCCGCCTTTGAACTCGTGGCAGATCATCCCGGTGCCGCCACCGACGCCACCCTCGGCGACCGGCCCGCCCGCGGCGCTGGCGAGGGCCGCGTGGAGATGCTCGGCCCGAACGTGGAAGCCGTTCATGTCGTTGAGCGTCCCGTCGTAGGTCTCGCCGACCACGGGCAGCGACCAGGCCGCGTCGTTGGGGTCGCGCTGGATCGAGGCCTCCACGAGCGCATCGCGCACGACGCCGACGCTGTGGGTATTGGTGATCGCGATGGGCGTCGTCAACAGACCGGACTCCCGGACCCACTCGAGTCCCGTGAGCTCGCCGTTCCCGTTGAGGCGGTGACACCCCGCGTAGACGGGTTCGCGCCAGTCCGCGGCACCGCGCGGGCAGACGACGGTGACGCCGGTCCGCACCGGTCCCACGCCGCGGACCAGTGGCCCCTCGCCGCGGATCAGGGTGGTGTGCCCCACCGTGACGCCGCCGACGTCGGTGATGGCGTTGAGCGGTCCGGGGATGCCCCGCCCGATGGTGATCCCGAGGTCGCGTGCTCGCATCCGAGCAGGGTAGCGGCCCGCGGCCCGTCGCGATGGCTCCGCGTGTCGACCGTGTCCGATGGCGTCCGGTGGCGTCCGACCACGTCCGACGACGCCCCGCGGCCGCCCATCGGCGGAGCGGCCGTATCATCGCGGGCGTGATCCCCGTCGGACCCACCCCCCGCGACACGCCCGCCGCCACCGTCCGGTTGCGTCGGCTCCCCGATCGCATCGCGGCACAGCGCGCGATCGACGTTGCCGAGCGGTTCCGTGACCTTCCGGGCCTCGCCTTGCTCGAGAGCGCCCGACCCGGTCGGAACGCGCGCTGGACCTACCTGACCGCGGACCCCGTCGCGGTCCTCGAAGGCCCCGCTGCCGGGCCGGACCCGTTCGCCGTGGCGCGCCGCCTCGTGGCCCGCCTGGACCCGACCCACGTCGTCCCGGCCGACGCGCCGCGGTTCCTGGGCGGCCTCGTCGGGTTCGTCGGATACGACGTAGGGCATGTCCTCGAGCGACTCCCGTCCATCGCGGCCGACGACCAGGGCCTGCCCCCGCTCCGACTGGCCCTTCACGACTGGGTGGTCGCCTGGGACCGTCGCACCGGCCACGCCTGGATGGGCGGACGCGCGCTCGACGGCGACGCGCGTCGTCTGGCGCGCCGGCTCGACGAGGTCCATGCCCGGCTGACGATGCACGCCGCACGGATCGGCGCCGTGGACGACGGGCCTGGATCCGACGCGCCCGACGAGCGCCTCCTCCGGTTCCGTTCGTCGCTGTCGCGGGCCGCCTACCAGCGTGGGGTGGAGACCGTGCGCGACCACATCGCGCGGGGCCACATCTACCAGGCCAACCTGACCCGCCGGCTGGAGACCCCGTTCGCCGACGATCCGTGGCCGCGCTACCGTCGCCTCCGGACCGGCGACCCGTCGCTGT
>CAYVJP010000077.1:0-10876 GCA_964451745.1 uncultured Anaerolineaceae bacterium
TCGGGACGTCACGTGCCGAGGGCACGAGGACCCGCGTCTCGCCCTCCCACTCCGACTCCTCGCCGCCGTTGAAGAAGTACGTGACGTGCGCGTACTTCTCGGTCTCGGCGACGTGGAACTGGCGCCACCCGGCCTCGCTGACGGCCTGGGCCAGGGAGCGGGCCGTTTCCGGCGGGAACGCGACCTCGACGGGAAGGCCCTGCTCGTACTCGGTCATCGTCACGACGAGCAGGTCGCTCGGCGCGCGCCGCCCTGACGGCGACGTCCGATCGAAGCCATCGAACGTCGGTCCGTCCGTGAGCGCGTGGATCAGCTGGCGGGCTCGATCGGCCCGGAAGTTCGCGTGCACGATCACGGCCCGATCGCCCATCGGGGACGCCACTCCGACGATCGTCGGGTCGACGAACTCATCGGTCTCGCCGCGCGCATAGGCGGCCTCGATGGCCTCGCGCGCGGTGGCCGCGTGCTGCCGGGCCTCGCCGTGGACGATCGCGTCGTATCCGCGCTCCACCCGATCCCAGCGGCGGTCGCGATCCATGGCGAAGTAGCGGCCCCCGACGCTGGCGATGCGGGCGCCGGCGTGCGCACCGGCCAGGGCGTCCTCGAGTGCGACGATGAACCCGAGCGCCGACGACGGGGGCGTGTCCCGCCCGTCGAGCTGGGCATGGAGCCGGACGTCCGGCACGCCACGACGCGCCGCCATCTCCACCATGGCCAGGATGTGGTGATCGTGGGCATGCACACCGCCGGGTCCCACCAGCCCGACGACGTGGAGCGGTTGACCGGTCGCAAGCGCGCGATCGCAGGCGGCGATGAGGGCTGGCCGCTCGAAGAACGAGCCGTCGGCGATGGCGGCGTCGATCCGTGGCAGGTCCTGCAGCACGGGGCGGCCGGCGCCCAGATTGAGGTGGCCGACCTCCGAATTGCCCATCTGGCCCGGCGGCAGCCCGACGGCATCCTCCGACGCGCGCAGGACACTGTGCGGCCAGCGCTCGAGGAGGGCACGCCACGTGGGCATCGGGGCCGCAGCGATGGCGTCGCCAGCCGGGTCACGCCCGATGCCGAACCCATCGAGGATGACGAGCACGATGGGACGCGGGCGCGCGATGGTCATGGCCGTCGCGGGCCCTCAGCCGGCCAGGCCGCGGGCGCGGGCGGTGATCCCGGCCCGGGCGCAGATCCCGGCCATCTCGTCGGGCTTGAGCGAGGCCCCACCGACCAGCGCGCCGTCGATCGCGGGCTCTGACAGGAACTCGCCGATGTTCGCGCTCGTGACGCTGCCCCCGTACAGGACCGGCACGCCGGCTCCCGCAGCGGGCCAGCCGAGCGCCGCCAGACTCGCCCGGATCGCGTCGGCCATCGCTGCCGCATCGGCGCCGGTCGCATTCCGGCCGGTGCCGATCGCCCAGACCGGTTCGTAGGCGATCACGAAACCGCCCGCGGCGAGGGCCGCCGGGTCATGGGCGCCCAGCGCGCCGCGAAGCTGCCCGTCGACGACCTCGCTCGCCCGACCCGTCTCGCGCTCGGCCAGTTGCTCGCCGACGCACAGGATGGGCCGCAGCCCGGCGTCCACGGCGCGACCGAGCTTGCGCCCGATGAGGTCGTCCGTCTCCCCGGCATCCCGCCGACGCTCCGAATGGCCGACGATCACCCAGGTCGCGAGGCCGACGAGCATCGGTGCCGCGGTCTCCCCGGTGAACGCCCCGGC
Source organism: uncultured Anaerolineaceae bacterium (assembly GCA_964451745.1). Classification (GTDB taxonomy): domain Bacteria; phylum Chloroflexota; class Limnocylindria; order Limnocylindrales; family CSP1-4; genus SPCO01. The sequence continues at coordinate 1,709 of CAYVJP010000077.1, forward strand.
CAACTCGTGGTGGACCGTCTGGGCGCCCACGAACACCGTCGGATCCGCCGCCGCGAGCGCGTCGCGCACGGCCGCGAGACAGACGAAGGGCGGGCAGATGACCCGCGTGACGCCGGGCTCACGCGTGCGGGCCGCGATGGTCACGGCCAGCGGTCCTGCATCGGCCGGGGTGGTGTGCATCTTCCAGTTGGCGGCCACGATCACGTCACGCATCGGCGTGAATCATGCCAGAGCGCCACCCGGGGTCGTCGGTTGCGGCCCGGTAGCGCGCAGCGTCGGACCGCCTGGTGGTGCGGGCTCGACTTCGGCGAGGCGTTCGATGCGCTCTAGGGCCCGCTGGACGGCCGAGCGATGCAACTCCAGCCGCTCCGCAAGCTCACTGAGCGTCGCCTCCGGCGTCTCCCGTCGCGCGTCGGCGACGAGGCGGACGGCGTACGGCTGCTCGGCGAGCCGCCCGTCGGCGTCGAGGACGTCGATCGCGTCGAGCTGGCGACCCGCGGCGGCCACCGCGCGCTGGAGATTCGCCGATTCTGCGTTGAGGACGCGGTTGAGCTCGCCGCGCAGAGCGCGCGACACCTGGCGCGCCTCGAGTTCGAGCAGCGCACCCGCGGCACCGATCCGGCGCAGGAAGGTTCCCACCGCTTCCCCACCCTTCCAGGTCACGACGCCGCGGCCTCGCCGAAGGCGCCACGACGCGGGGCCGACGACCTCGCCGAGTCGCGCGGCGAGGATCGGGGCCTCCTCCGGCGACACGACGAACTCGAGGTGGGTCCGGCCACCCGCGAGGCTGAGTGATCCCCGCGCGAGGAATCGACCGCGCAACCATGCCGTTCGGCAGTGGTCGGCCGCCGACTCCCACACGAAGGGCGCCGACGTCGAGGATTCGGCGGCTCGCCGCAGGCGGACCGCCAGTCGGGCGACGGCCTGTTCGCGCGTGGCGAGGTCGGCGCCGAGCCCGGCCGCTTCGGCGACCCGGTCGCACGGACGAGCGGGATCGATGGCGGCGAGTTCGTTGCGCAGGGCGACGACCAGATCGCGCTCCGCGTGGGTCATCAGGCGGTCCGGATGCTCGCCCGCCGACGCGACGCGGTCTCGGCCTCGAACGCCCGCAAGACGGCGGCGGCAAGCCGGGCGGCATCGTGATGGTGCGCATTCTCCGGATCCACGACGTCGTCGAGCACGAGGTGCGGACGCGGCGTCGTGGTCGGCGGCCAGTGCAGGCGTACGGTCTCGGCCTGCCAGTCGGGCGGGGCCTTCGCGTCGAACCGATTGTTGGCGAGCACGAGATCGACGATCCCGGGCTCCGTGTGGGCGACCAGCGCGTCGACATGCGCGGCGAGGTCGAGGTGCTCGGTCTCGCCCTCCTGCGTCGCGACGTTGCACACGTACATCCGGGGCGCCCGCGCCGCGAGGACCGCCTCCCGGACGGCCGGCAGGAGCAGGCTCGGCAGGACGCTCGTGTACAGGCTGCCCGGTCCCAGGATGATCAGGTCCGCCTCGGCGATCGCGTCGAGGGCGTCCCGGGACGGCGTGACCTCGGCGGGGGTGACCCACACGCGGTCGATGCCCGGTGTGCGCATGATCGTGGACTGACCGTCCACGACCGTCCCATCCGCGCGGCGGGCGTGGAGCGTGAGCGGGGTCGCCGCGACCGGCACCACCTTGCCGCGGACGGCGAGGATGCGATTGAGCCGCCGGACGCCCTCCTCGAAGTCGCCGCCTTCCACGGCGATCATCGCCGCGAGCAGCAGGTTGCCGACCGCGTGCCCGCCCAGGCCCGACGTCGCCGGCGACGCCCCCGTCGGGAACCGGTACTGGAGGAGCTCGCTCATCAGCGGCTCGGCGTCGGCGAGGGCAGCGATGCAGTTGCGGATGTCGCCGACAGCCGGGATCCCGAGCTCCTGGCGCAGCACGCCGGACGAGCCGCCGTCGTCGGCCACGGTGACGACCGCGGTCAGGTTGCCCGTGTGCTCCTTGAGCCCGCGGAGCAGCGTCGCGAGACCCGTGCCGCCGCCGATGGCCACGATCCGGGGCCCGCGCGCCTGCTGCTGCTTCTCGTAGATCACCTCGACGAGCGAGCGTCGCGGGTCCGTCGCGCGCAGCGGATCGGTCACGACGCGCATCACCCGGAACCCGCCGATCAGCACGAGGGCGACCCCGATCGCCCCGACGATCAACCCGCGGAGCGGATACGGCAGGAACTGCAGGGTGAGGATATCGACGATGGTCCCGGCGACGCCGTCCGGGGCGAGATCGCTCGCCAGCTGGCGCAGCAGGTGGGCGATGGCCACCGCCAGGAGCAACAGTCCGACGAACACGACCGCCAGCCAGCGCGTCACCCCGATGCCCGGGTACAGCCAGCGCCGCAGGTTCACCGCCGGTCGAGCTCCCGGTGGAAGATCGCGACCGGGCCCAGCTCGCGCTCGCGGAGCCACACGGCCAGTGCCTCGCCGATCGCGATCGAACGGTGGAACCCGCCCGTGCAGCCGATGGCGATGGTCAGCCGTGTCTTGCCCTCGCCGACGTAGGCCGGCACCGTGAACTCCAGGAACTCCTGCATGAACGCCAGGAATCGCTGCGTGATCGGCTGTCCGAGCACGTACTCGGAGACCTGCGTGGTCAGGCCCGAGTGCTCGCGCAGCTCGGGGATGTAGTACGGGTTCTGCATGAACCGCACGTCGAACACGAGGTCGGCCTCGAGCGGAACGCCGTGCTTGAACCCGAATGTGATGACCTGGATGGCGAGCTGGTCCGGGCGAGCCGTCGTCGCGATCTGTGCGAAGAGGCGTTCGCGCAGCTGGCGGAGTGACAGGTCCGAGGTGTCCACGATGACATCCGCCTCGGCGCGGACCGGGTCCAGGATCCGGCGCTCGGCGGCGATCGAGCTGGCGATCCCGCGACCGTCGGCGAGCGGGTGACGGTGGCGGGTCTCGCTGAATCGGCGGATGAGGACGTCGTCGCGCGCTTCGAGGAACACGACGCGTGGGACGATCCCGCGCCCCTCCAGGGCGCCGCGTACCGCCGCCAGCGCCACCGAGGCATCACCGGCGCGGACGTCGACGACGATGGCCACGCGGGCGAAGCGATCCGGCTCCGAGGCGACGAGCTCGGCGAGGTCCGCGAGGAGCTCGCCCGGGAGGTTGTCGACGACCGTGTAGCCGAGGTCCTCGAACAGCTTGGCCGCGGCGGTCTTGCCGCCACCGGAGAGACCCGTGACGATCACGACGGCCTGGGCCTCGGGCGTGTCGAGGGTCCCCGTCGTCCGCCCGACGTCCCCGGTCGCGCTCATCGGCCGGTGCGTCGGATGAAGAAGACCGTCCCTTCGAACAGGAGGTACATCGTGCCGCCAAGGACCAGCGGGCTGATGAGGTCCCCGCCCGGCGTGGCGAACGCGGAGAACACCGCGATCCCCAGGATCGCCATCCGCCGTGACGCCGATAGTCGATCGGAGGTCACGACGCCGACTCGGGACAGCCCGACCAGCAGGATCGGGAATTCCATCACCAGGCCGAAGGCCAGGAACATCGTGGTCACGAACTCGAAATACGGACCGGCCGCGATCCCCTGGACGAGGACGTCATCCGTGAAGCTCAGGAGGAATGCCGTCGCGTAAGGAAGAACGAGATACGCGATCCCGACCCCCAGCACGAAGAACAGCAGGGCCAGGGGGATCCACGGTCTGACCGTCTTCCGCTCGGTGGGCGTGAGACCGGGAGCGATGAAGGCCCACCCCTGGTACAGCAGGACGGGCATGGCCAGGATGATCCCGACCACGACGGAGATCTTCAGCTGGATGACCAGCGCATCGCCGAGTCCGAGCACCTGCACCGTCGGGACCGGCAGCGGCGCGATCAGGAAGTCGCGGATCGGCTTCGAGAAGTAGAACCCGATCAGGGAACCAGCGGCCACGGCCAGGATGGCCCGGAACAGCCGCGTCCGCAGCTCGCCGAGATGATCGACCAGCGACATCACGGTGTCGTCCCCCGGCGCCGCGGCGGGAGGCGTGGGACCCGGCGTCACCGGAACGGGTACGCCCGGGTCGCGCAGGGCGTCGGCTTCGGCCATGGGGCCGTCGAGTCCGGGGCCCTAGTTCGTGCCCGGCGTCGGCTCGCTGGACGGCGCCGCGGGCGTGGTCGCGACGGTCGGAGCTCCGGGAAGCTCAGCTGCTGTCGCGGCGACGGCCGGTTCGGGGACGGGTGCCGCCGCTGGTTGCGCTGCGGGCGCGACATCGACAGGAGTCGCGGCGACCGCGGCCGTCGTCGCGGCGGCCGGCGGCGTCGCCGGAAGGGGTGAGGTATCGATCTTGGCCGCGTCCTGGACGTCCGACGAGGCCTTGCGGAACTCACGGATGCTCTTGCCGATCGATGCTCCGACCTCCGGCAGCTTGCCGGGCCCGATGATCAGCAGCGCGATGACCAGGATGATGATGAGCTCTGGAGCTCCGATATTCGGCATGACTCGGATCGGCTCCTCTTGGTTCGATGCGGCGGCTAGGGTAGCACAGGGAGTCGTCCGGCCCACTCGGCGGCGGCGGCCGCGACACGCTCGAATGGGTCCCCGGGACCGTCGTCGGAAGCCGCTCCGGCGATGCCCCTGGACACGTTCACCAGGAGTCCGCCACCGCTTCCCACGGCGGCCGGGGGCGCGGTCGCGCGACCATGTGCGAGGACCGGATCGATGGCCCCGCCCTGGGCGCCGACGCCCGGGACCAGGAACGCGAGTCCCGGCGCGATCGATCGGATCGCGACCAGTTCCTCGGGTGCGGTCGCTCCCACGACCAGTCCGACGGTGCCGCCGGGCCCCCAGGCCGCCGCTCGACGCGCGACCCGTTCGTGGAGCCGCTCCTGCGGGGCTCCGGACCCAGGGTCGGCGACGACCACCAGGTCCTGCAGCTCCCCTGCCCCGGGGTTGGAGGTCCGGCACAAGAGGTATGCGAACCGATCCAGGCGTTCCAGCAACGGCGCCACGGCCTCCGCGCCGAGGTACGGGTTCACGGTGACGGCATCCGCTCCAAGGCCATCGAACAGGGCCACGGCCAGGCGGGCCGCGGTGGACCCGATATCACCGCGCTTGGCGTCGGCCACGACCGGGACGTCCGCCGGGATCCTCGCACGGAGCCGTTCGAGGGCGGCCATTCCGGGCGAGCCGTAGGCCTCGAAGAACGCGAGATTGGGTTTCACCGCGGCAGCGAACGGCAGCGCCGCCTCGAGGACCAGGGCGGCGAATCGCTCGAGACCCGGAAGATCGTCGCGGAACCCGATCGGTAGCGACGCCGGGTCCGGATCCAGTCCGAGGCACAGGACGGTCCCGGTCGCCTGGGCACGGCCCGCCAGACGATCGAGGTAGCGATCCGTCACAGGGCCGGGCTCGCCGCCGCGCTTGGCGCGACCGACGGCGGGACGGTCGGCGTCGGGAGAAGGTCGGCGGGGATGAACCAGTCCGGGCCGGAGTCGGCGTCGAGCCCCGAGACCTCCGTCAACTGGAGGACCTCCTCGACCGTCCACGTCGGCGCGGTCCCCGACAGCTTCGCCAATCGAAGGTCCACCGTCTGCCCATCGATATGGAGGAACGCGATCCCGTCACCGGCCGGTGACCAGACCGGCGACCAGGACTGGTCGTCGTCGGTGATGCGCATGAGCTCCTGCCCGTTCGCTCCGTCGAGGATGACCACGTCGGCGCCCAGGGTGGTCGTCCGGGTGGCCGCGATGTACTTGCCGTCGGGCGAATAGGAGGGCTGCAGGTACCCGGGCGCCGTCAGTTCCCGGGTCTTCTTGGTCTCCATGTTGTAGCGCATGACGTTGGGGGCGCCCCGCGTGCCCTCCCGGCCGTTGCGGACGTACAGCAGGAACTTGCCATCCGGCCGCCATTCGGGGTCCTGGTGGCCGAGCACGCCCTTCACGCCCACGTCCACCTTGCTGAACTTCTTGGTCTCGGGATTCCAGAACTGGAGGACCACGGTGCTCTCGTCGGGGTTGGGCGCATCGGAGACCACCGCGATCCTGGCACCGTCCGGGGCGACGACCGGTTGGCGGATCCAGTACGCGTACGTGTAGGAACCCCGCTTGAACTTGCCGGTCGCAAGCAGTTCGGGTTCGCCGCTCCCGTCGACCCGGGTCCGCATGAGCTGCGGGACGTCGAGGGCGTAGCTTTCGATCGCGCCACCCACCGGCCACTTGCCCTCGTCCTCGACCGTGTGGATGTAGTAGATCCACTCCCCGTCCGGCGACCACGACGGCATCGAATCGTCGCCACTCTCCGTCAGCTGCCGCACCTCGTCATCGGTCTGGATCCAGATGTTGCCGGCCTTGGCGTAGACCATGGATCCCTCGAACGCCGCTTCCTCGGGCACTTCCACGACGTTCGACGGCGCCGTCGTTCGCGTCGGTCCATCGCCGCCGTTGCCGTTGCCGTCGCCATCGCCGGACCCGCTGCCGAGCCCGAACGGGACCGAGCCCTGCAGGAGGTTCCAGGTCAGGACCGCGACCAGGATCAGGCCGATGATGGAGGCGACCGGCGCGATCCACGAGTCGACCGGCCCGATCCCATACGGATCCCTGGCTCGGGGCGGACCGGCGCGCACGGGCCGAGTCATCGAGCCGACCCGATGACGGCCGCCTGGTCGGATGGTGTCGCCGCGACCGAGGCGAGCATGGCCGCCGCCTCCGGGTGGGCGCCGCTGCGGGCAGCGTCTCGGATCTCCAGCTGGAGCGACTCGAACCCGCCGAAGCGCCGGCTGGTCACCCGGGCGACGACATCGATGCGGTCACCCTCCTTGACGAGCGCGGCGATGTCGGCGCGCCCGAACGCGATGCCGTCGAGCACGTCGCGGTCGCGTCGCAAGGTCAGCGAGGTGTGGTCCGTCCCGGCCATCCGCACCCGGGTCACGATCAGGCCGAGGACCGCGACGAGGGGCTCGGGGTTGCCGGGTCCGTACGGGACCAGCGCCGCCAGATCGCGGTGCAGGCCGTAATCGACGCCCCGTGCCGGCATCGCCAGATCGATCCGCAGGGTCGCCCGCGGGTCCGGCGGGACGGCCGTCGCGGCGATCGCCTCGAACCGCTCGATGAAGGCCGGCCAACGCTCGGCGGGGAGTTCGAAGCCGGCCGCCCCGGCATGCCCGCCGTGGCGCGTGAACAGGTCAGCGCACGACTCGAGGGCCGCGCCCAGATCCACCGAGCCATCACTCCGACACGACGCCCGGACCGTGTCGCCGATGTCCGCTCCGACGACCGCCGGGCGGCTCCGTTCCTCGGCCAGGCGCGCGGCGACGAGCCCCACGATCCCGACGGCCCATGGACCGCGCACGATGGAGGCCGGTCGATCCGGGTCCAGCTCGACGAGGGCACGAGCCTCCGCGACGGCGCTCGTCATCAGGTCGCGTCGGGTCTGGTTCGCGGTCTCGAGCGCATCGGCGTGCGCCGCGGCGGCCGCCGCGTCCTCCGCGAGCAGCAGCCGTGCCGCTTCGAGCGCCTCGCCGACCCGGCCGGCGGCATTCAGTCGCGGCGCGAGGGCGAAGGCGATGGTCTCCAGATCCACGTCGCCCGGTGCCACGCGCGCCCGTTCGAGGAGAGCGGCGATCCCGGGTCGTGGCTCCCCGCGCAGGATCTCGAGCCCCAGGCGCGCGATCGCCCGGTTCTCGCCCACGATCGGGGCGACGTCGGCGACGGTCCCGATGGTCGCGAGGTCCGCCAGTCCCAGCGCGAACGCCGGGCCGCCGGGCTCGTCGGCGAGGAGCAGTTGCGCGACCTTGAAGGCCACGCCGCTCCCGGCCAGCCGATCGTCCGGGTACGTCGAGTCGGCGCGATGCGGGTTGACGACGGCGAGGGCCGGCGGCAGCACCGCTGGGACCCGGTGGTGATCGGTGACCAGGACGTCGATGCCATGCGTCGCGGCCACGGCGATCTCGAGCGCCGAACTCGTCCCGCAGTCCACCGTGACGATGACCGTCGCGCCCGTTCGCTCGGCGGCCTCGATGGCGGCCAGGGACAGGCCATGACCCTCGTCGAGACGGCTCGGGACGTACGGCTCCACGGTGATCCCGAACCGGCGCAGCGCCAGGGTCATGATCGTCAGGCCGTCGAGACCGTCCGCGTCGAAGTCCCCGAAGACCATGACCCGCTCACCGGCATCGCGAGCCACGCGCAGTCGCTCGATCAGGCGATCGGCGTCCGGGAGCAGGCGCGGATCGTGCAGGCCGTCGAGCGGCTCTGCGAACCACGCGTCGAGATCCGAGCGGCCGGTCACGCCGCGGCGAGCGAGCAGCTCCGTCATGCGCGCGGCGAGCCCGCGACGGTCGCCGGCATCGGCCAGCTCGAGCGATACGTGGATCGGGTCCGGGAACACCCAGCGGAAGCGCGGTTCCAGCACGGGTTCAGGATGCCACGAGGCGCTCACCTGCGCCTCTACCGGCCATGGCTCACCGTGCTTCGCGCGTCAGGAGGCCACGCGACGGACGCGCGGCGCGCGACCCGTCGAGGTCCGGCCGTGCCGCCGGTCGTCCCAGAGGTGCCAGTCCACGAGCAGCGGGCTCGCCACGAAGATCGACGAATAGGTCCCGATCAGGATCCCGATCAGCAGCGCGAGGATGAAGTCGTTGATCGCGGCGCCGCCGAACAGCCACAGGGCGAGCAGGGTCAGGAAGATCGTGAAGCTGGTCATGATCGAGCGGCCGAACGTCTGGAGGATCGAGTGGTTGACGATGTCCTCGAACGGCTCGCCGAGGTGCCGGGCCTTGTTCTCCCGGATCCGGTCGAAGACCACGATCGTGTCGTGGACCGAGAACCCGATGACCGTCAGCATGGCGGTGACGAACAACGCGTCGATCTCGACGTTGAAGAACGTCCCGAGGATCGCGAACGCGCCGACGACCACGATCACGTCGTGGAGCAGTGAGACGAGCGCGGTGACGCCGAACTTCCAATCCCGGAACCGGTAGGTGATCCAGGCCACGATCCCGAGCGAGCCGACGACGATGAGGATCAACGCCTGGCTGACGAGGTCCGAACTCACGACCGGCCCGATCGTCGTGAGGCTCGCCTGCGACTCGATCGGCCCGAGCTCAGCCTCGAGCGCCGTGACCATCGCGCCGAGCGTGCCATCGGTGGGCAGGTCCGTGTTGCCGACCGGTGCCGTGGACGGCGAGGCCGACGGCGACGCGGCGGGGCTGGC
>CAYVJP010000078.1:0-10864 GCA_964451745.1 uncultured Anaerolineaceae bacterium
TGCCCTTGCCCAGAGAGGAGGTCACGCCTCCGGTCACAAAGACATACTTCGCCATGGGTCAGGTCCTCCGGGGTTTTTCCAATGTTACAGAACCGGAGGCCCGAAGGCGAATCGCGCTGCGCCGTGGGGTCAGCGAAGATCGCCGCCGAACGTGTCGGAAGCGACGAGGCGAGAACCCTCGCCGGTGGCATCGGCGACCCAGAGGTCGTACGCGGCAACCTGCCCGCCGGCGACATCGACCCAGTCGCGCGTCCCACCGACCAGGATGGTGGTGTCGGTCCACAGGACCGGACCATCGTCCGCCACCACACCACCCCAGGCCTCAACGGTGAACGGGCCAGCCTCGATGAAGTGCGGCGCGGATCCGTCGAGGGGAAGGATCGCCGGGCGGATGACCGCGGCGTCCGTCCCGACCATCTCTCCGACCTCGACCACGACACCGCCGCCGTCCGGTGTCCAGCGGATCCCGGAGAAGGCGCCGATCCACGGTTCGCCAGGCACCGCGGGGTTGAGCCACGATGCCGGGACTCCACCGCCACCATCGACGATGGCGACGTCAGATCGCATCCAGCCCTCGAGCCGCGCCCGAAACGCCAGCGTGCGTCCATTCGGACTGATCGCCATCCGCTCCAGTGCTCGGATGGATCGTGCCGGATCGAGACGGACCGGGAACGTCCGCTCTCCGACCTTCTGCAGGGCTCCGTCGACCTGGTGGATGCCCAGGGCGTAGACCCACGCCTCAGTGATCTCGCGGAATCCATCTGCGCGGCCGACCGCCCACCAAAGCACTGGAGCATCGGGGGACCACGCGAGGGCTTGTACGGACTGCCCGGCGAGATCGATCGTGATCATGCTCCCCGTCACCGGGTCGACCACGACGATCGACTCATCCAACGAGGCGGCAAGCCAGCCCTCCGCTCCGCCGGACGCTCCCCACGCGTAGGCCCATGGCGGGTTCATCGATGGGAGATCGACGACCCTCGCCCCGTCAGCCCGGAGGATGACGAGGCGTCGGTCGATCGTCGAACCACGGACCGGAAGGTGGCTGGTCGACGGGATGAGATCGGCGGCGATCCATCGCCCATCAGGCGAGAAGCGAGGCTCGACGTACTGCCCTTCATCAGCGATCTGCCGCGCGTTCGAGCCATCGTGGTCGGCGACGTACAGTCCGCCGGCGGCGCTACCGAACACGAGTCGCGGACGGTGATCGGTCTCCTGTAGCCAAGAACCCACGGCTGCACTCGCGGCGATCAGCGCCATCGTGAGCACTGCCACGAGGATGATCCTGCCAGCGCGAATGGTCGCGGGATCGGCGATGGAATGGCGGGGGGCGGGCCACGCCCGCCGATCGAGGCCGCGGATCCATGGCCGACGCTGCGATGCGCCGCGGACCCCGTCCATCACGACGTCTCCGAGTGACGCCGGAGCGACCTGTGGACCCCGGGACGCCATGGTCGACTCAAGAAGCAGGTCGAAGTCGTAGTCGGTCATCATGCCGGTTGCCCTCTGACGACCGTCGATCGGTCAGCGGCCTCGATGGCAGCGCGCATCGAGCGCTTGGCGTGGTGGAGTCGCGAGCGGATCGTCCCAGGTGGTTCCCCGAGGATCTGGGCGATCTCGACGAGCGCCAGCCCCACGTAGTGGTGGAGCACGACAACGGCGCGCTGGTCGTCAGGGATCGCGCCGAGGGCGCGGTCGAGCTGGTCGCGCAGGTCGGTTTCGCCGACGGTGTCCGAGGCGGCGATCGACAAGTCATCGACCGGGATCTCGCGGACGCCGCGGCGGTGCCGACGTCGCTCGGTCAGGCAGGCACGGACGACGAGACGGTAGGTCCAGGCCTCAAAGCGATCGGGGTCGCGCAAGCTCGGGAGCTCCCGCCACGCGGCCACGAGCGCCTGCTGTGTCGCGTCCTCGGCGGCGTCTGCATCGCGGACGATCCGATAGGCCGTGAGATACAGCCGGCGCGTGGAGGCTCGGACGAGCGCCTCGTAGGCGTCAGCGTCGCCGCCCTGTGCCCGTTCGACCAGCGTCCGATCCACGTCGCTCCCGGCATGCTGACCCCGGCGGGGTCCTCACCCTATATGACACGCCGGCGAGTCCAAACGTTGAATCGAGTGCCGGCCTATAGGGCCTCGAGCATCTCCTCGACCGCTTCGATGACGGCCGCTGGCTGGTGGTCGGTCATCATGTGGCCGCTGTCTTCCACCACGATGAACGCGCCGCGGGTCGACTCGTCCGCGTAGCGTCGCTGGCCGTCGACGAGGGCCGCCCGAAGCGCGTCGCGTAGGTCGTCCGGGTCGGCCAGGATCTCGTCGATGGTCCCGTCGGCACTGAGCACCGTGACCGGCCGGTCGCCGAAGAACGGACCGTCCGCATCCAGAAGCGCGGTCGCGATCGCCTCGCTCGGCGCGAATGCCAGGTGCTCCCGGTTGTCGTCATAGCCGCCGCCGGTCACGAAGGCACGAAGCCGCGTGACCGCCTCGGGCTCGCCGGGCGTGGGTTCGCCCAGCGCGTCCGACCATCGCTCCGTGACCCCGGGGCCGCGCGGGTCGACGAGCACGAGGCCAGCGACCTCGTCGGGGTGACGGCTCGTGTAGACCATCGAGATCCACGGACCCAGCGAGTGGGCGACGATCAGGAACGGGCCGGCGATCCCAGCGGCATCGAGCATCGCTTCGAGGTCATCCGCCATGTCCTCGATGGTCCGCGTCGCCTCCGGCGCGGGGTCGCTGCCACCCAAACCGGCACGGGAGTACGCGCACACCTTCGTTCGTGTCTCGAGAGCGGGCCGGACACCACCGGTCCAGTTCGCCATGGAGCCATCGAGCCCACTTTCGAGCAGGATCGTGGGGACGCCGGGCGGCGCGCTGCCGCGGCATTCGACGTGGATCGATCGCCCGCCGATGTCGACATCGGCCAACAGGGCAGGCGGCGTGGAAGCATCCGTTTCGGGGGTTGGTGACGGAGATGCGTCGGCCGTCGCCGTCGTGGTCGGTGAGGCCGCGGTCAGTCTTGCCGTGGCCGCGACCGAGGCCTGCCCGCTCCCGCAGGCGGTCACGAACAACCCGACGATCACCCAACCGGTCACGATCCGCATCGATCGACTCCTTGGCCACGCCACCGTATCGCAGCGTAGGCGTCCGGATCGCCGAGATGGTTCAACGCTTCGGCGAGTGGAGCGCAGCGCGGCGGCTCCTCGGGCGGCCAGCTGATGCTGATCACCGGGTGATCGAACGGACCGGCGGACCGCCAGGGGTCGGGCTCCGAGGCACCCTCGCCGGTCGGGCGGATCACCCCGTGACCGACGTGACCGGGGAACGCACCTCGCGGGTCGACGTGGGCGGTTCCGCGGTCGGTTCGATCGTGGGGTGATCGGGCGAGCCCACGAGGCGCCGACGGCCGCGCGCAACGCCTCGCGTCAGCGCTGGGGACGCTCCCGCGCGAACGCCGCGAACCAGTCGAGGGCGGCGGGGTCCGCCGTCGTGCCCGGTGCTGCCACCGCCTCCAGCGGGCGGCCTTCGAGGAGCCGCTTGACCGGCACCTCCATCTTCTTGCCGCTCAGCGTGCGCGGGACGGCGGGCACCGCGATGATCTCGTCGGGGACGTGTCGCGGCGACAGCGCGGTCCGGATGGCGACCGCGATCCGTCCGCGCAGCGCGTCGTCCAGCGCGACCCCTGGGCGCAACGCCACGAACAGCGGCATCCAGTACGACCCGTCGTCGTGCTCCAACCCGATGACCAGGCTGTCCGCGACCTCGGGGATCGCGTCCACGACCCCGTACAGCTCGCTCGTGCCGAACCGGACACCGCCCCGGTTCAGCGTGGAGTCGGAGCGGCCCTCGATGACCGCTCCACCCGACGGCGTGAGGCGGATCCAGTCACCGTGCCGCCACACGCCCGGATAGGTATCGAAGTAGCTCTCGCGGTAGCGTCGCCCGTCGGGGTCGTTCCAGAACGCGACCGGCATCGACGGCATCGGCGCGGTCAGCACCAGTTCCCCGGTCACGCCCACCGGCAGCGGACGACCGTCGGAGTCGAACGCCTCCACCCGCGCGCCCAGGCTCCGGCACTGGAGCTCGCCCGCTCGGACCGGCAGGGTCGGGCAGCCACCGACGAACGCGGTCACGACGTCCGTTCCGCCACTCAGCGAATCCAGCCACACGTCCGGCCCTACCGCGTCGTATACCCACGCGAACCCTTCCACCGGGAGCGGCGACCCCGTCGAGCCGATGCAGCGCAGCCCGCGCAGGTCGTGGCGACTGCCCGGCGTCAGCCCCGCCTTTCGGCAGGCCATCAGGTACGCGGCGCTCGCTCCGAGGTGCGTCGTGCCGGTCGCCGCGGCGAGCTCCCACAGGACATCGAGGTCCGGATGCCCGGGGCTCCCGTCGTACAGCACCGCCGTGCCATCCACCAGCAACGATCCGATGAGGAAGTTCCACATCATCCAGCCGGTCGTGGTGAACCACAGCAGGCGATCTCCCGGTCGCACGTCGAGGTGCAGTCCGACCGCCTTGGCATGCTCCACGACGACCCCGCCATGCCCGTGCACGATCGCCTTGGGGAGGCCAGTGGTCCCCGATGAGAACAGGATCCACAGCGGGTGATCGAAGGGCACGGGCTCGAACGCGAGCCGCTCGGGCACCCCCGCTCCGACGCTCGCGACCGCGCCGTCCAGCAGGTCGTCCCAGCGGACCCAGTCGTCACCGGCGAGCTGGGCCGCGGGATCCAGGTCCGGAAGGAGCACCGTCATCGCGAGCCCCGGCAGCGCGGCTCGGACCTCCTCGATCACGTCGCGTCGGTCGAAGTCCCGCCCGCCGAATCGATAGCCATCCACCGCGATGAGCACCGTCGGTTCGATCTGCGCAAGACGATCGACGATGCTCCGCGCGCCGAACTCGGGGGCGCAGCTGGACCAGATCGCGCCGATGCTCGCCGTCGCGAGCAGACCGACGACCGCTTCGGGGATGTTGGGGACGATCGCCGCGACGCGATCGCCGCGCCCGACGCCCAGGCGACGCAGGCCGGCCGCGACGGCCGAGACGTCGCGTTCGAGCTCCGACCAGCCGATCTCGCGCGGCGACCGCCGTTCGGAGGCGGCGATGAGCGCGGGGCGGTCGCCCGCTGCCCGAGCGAACACGGCTTCAGCGTAGTTGAGCGTCGCCCCCTCGAACCAGCGCGCGCCGGGCATGCGGGCGTCGGCGAGGACCCGCGACGCGCGGTCGGTGAACGGGAGATCGAAGAACGCCACGACGGCTGCCCAGAAGGCCTCGGGTTCTTCGACCGACCAGCGCCACGCCGACTCGTAGTCCGGGAAGGGCGCCCCACGCTCCTCGGCGACGCGGTCCAGGAACCCCGTCATCCGGGCGTCACGGCCCGTGGCCGCAGGTGGCGTCCACAGGATGTCGCCTTCGGTGACGGCTCGATGCGCGCTCATGCCGGCCGCGGAGGCGGCGGCCACGCCCCGGGCACCGGGTCCACGCGCCCCTCGCCCCAGACCTGCTCCCCGCAGAAGAACCCGTTCGGCGGCGGAGCGCCGGCCGGCAGCCGGACGACGGACGACGGGTCCGCGCGCCATCCCTCGATCCAGGTCGCGAGCCAGCGCTCGATCTCGGCGAACTCGGTCCAGCGCTCGAACGGCCAACCGGCCTCGAGACAGATCCGTACGAGCGAGCGCTTGGCGAACACGACGTCGCTGTAGCCAGCGGCGTATCGGTCGCTCTCGCCGTCACCGATGAACACGACCCGCCGCCCGGCCGCGCGATGGGCCAGCACGCGGTCGCGCTTGCACGTCCCGCACACGAGGCAGCGCGGGTTGCCGTTCGGGTAGTCGATGACCGCGCGACGGCCCTCGAACGTGGTCCGGGCGGTCACGACGGGGAGGTCCGGGACCCCGAGCGCGGCGAGCGCGGGTTCGATGAAGAAGCCGAAGCCATCCGACACGATCTCGACCGGGATCCCGGCCCCGATGGCCCGCCGGGCGAACGGCACGAACCCGGCGTCGTGGGGCTGCGCGGCGGCCGTGGCGAAGAGGTCGGCCGGGTCGGAATCGACCATCGCCATCTCGAGCGTCATCAGGCGGCGCGAGCCGAGGAGCCCCGCGTCGTATGCCGCGACCTCGGCTTCCCAGCCGCCGCTGACGTACTCCGCCATGACCGTGTCGGAGACGTCGGTCTGCGCGATGGTGCCGTCGTAATCGACCAGGATCGCGAGCGGCGGGTCGCCGTCACGCAGCGGCGGGACGGGCGGCGCGGCACCCGATCCGATGGACGACGTCATGTCCGGACCGTAGCAGCCCGCCGCGATGCCATGCGGGTCAGCGCCACACCGCCAACGATGATCGCGCCACCCACGACCTGGCCGACCCGGATCGGCTCGCCCAGGATCACGAATGCGAGGACCACGGCCATCGCCGGCACGAGCGACTGGATCGTGGTGATCCTCGTGGGCCCCAGCAGCCGAACGCCCTCGAACACGATGATGTTGGCCAGCGCCGCCGCGAGCAGGCCCGAGTACGCGATGGCGAGGATGATCGGCAGCGGACCGCCGGCGGCTTCCACGTCCACGGCGCCCGGTGCCAGCAGCTGGGCGATCCCGATGGGGGCGAGGACCAACGTCCCTCCGAGCGTCGCCCAAGTCGTCAGGACCAGCGGCGAATGCCGTCGGAGGACCTGGGCGCCGAACGCGGTGTAGGTCGCCCAGCACAGGGCCGCACCAAGGGTGAGGGCAAAGCCCACGGGTGACCCCGACAGCTCGATACCGACCCCAGCCGCGACCACGAGCACGACGCCGAGGAACGACATGACGACGCCGACCGCCTTGCGCGGGTTGAGCGTGTCGGTGCCGATCAGGACGGCGATGACCGCGGTGAAGACCGGCGTCGCGGCGATCAGCAGCGCGGAATCGCCGGCGGGGATCGAGAGCAGCCCCACGGTCCAGAGGATCTGATAGATCCCGAACCCGAGACCGCCCAGCAGGATGATCCGCCACGCCCCGGGCTGCGGCCACCGGATCGCCCCCTCGGACCAGCGCAGGATGACCATCAAGGCGGTCGTCGCGAGGGCGTAGCGCAGGAACGTGAAGCCCACCGGGGGCATGATCGCGATGGCGTCCTTGACCACGATGAAGTTGGCGGCCCAGACGACCATGACGCCCAGGACCGCGACTTCGATCAGTCGCCGGTCGGCGGACAGACCGACGCCCGCCGGTCGATCGGCGGGCGTCTTGTCGGCGGGTCGGTCGTTCGACCGCGCCGGTTCGTCGGCGGGGAGATCGGGGTCGATCAGGCGCCTTCGCGGTCGAGTTCGAGCAGCTCCTCGTCAGCTTCCTCGGTCAGCTTCAGCCAGACGAAGAGTCCGGCGAGGACCGCGAGCGGGATGACGATGAGGGCGCCAAGGGTGATCCCGAGGGCCACGGCGACGGTCTTGAGAGCCTTCATACGATGCCTCCTCCTGTCGGTTCAGGCGCCCTTCGTGGAGCCGCCGGGCGCGGTCGGCTGATGGCGCAACTTGGGTCCCGTGGCGACCATCTGGGCGATGTCGTCCCGGGTGAATTCGGCGAGCTCGTGTCGATTGCCCTGCTGACCGCCCAGGAGCAGCCGGACGACGAACGCCCCATCCTGCTCGAAGAAGAAGACGTCACGCGGCTTCTGTTCATCCATGTATCGACCGAGGACCCGGAAGGCCGTCTCGTAGAAGCCGGCCTCGTGCGGCGGGGGCGGTGGCGTCCGGGCCCTCCGGGCCGTCGCCTCGTCCATGAACCGCGCGATGTCGTCGTCGAGGAACGTCAGGGTCTCCTTGGCCAGGGTGCCCATCGTGTCCGACCACGATCCGGTGAACGTCCCCGACACGACCAGACCCTGCACGATGAAGCCGTCAGGAGCCTCGAGGAGGAGGACGTCGCGCATCCCACGCTGGTCGAGGAACGCGCCGATGGAACGGAACACTTCCTCGAAGTCCTGGCGCGGGCTGCCCTCGTAGATCCGCATGCGGGCTGATTCCTCCGATCAGGGGGCGTCGGCTCGGGCTGGCGACTCGCGACCCCTACGGTGCTCGGTCACCTCTCTCGACCCTGGTCCTCGCGAGTGTACCCAGCCACCGTAGCCCCAGCAAGGCGCAACGGTGCCTGCGCGCCCCGTCAGCGTGCGCCCAGCAAGGCGGCGAGGCGACCCGCCTGACGGGCGTCGTTGACGATGAGCGCCGTATTCGCGCCGATGGACGCTCCGTCGGTGATCTCAGCGATCCGCGCGAGCAGCCACGGCGTCAGCGCCGGCCCACCGATCCCGGCTGCCTCGGCGTCGTGGATGGCGGTGACGACCGCGTGGCGGGCGAGGTCGTCGGGAAGCGCCGCCTCCGCGGGGACCGGGACGCAGACCAGAGCACCGCTCCCGAGATCAAGGCCAAGGTGCGTGGCGACGACGCTCGCCGCCGCCGCCAGGTCCGGGCTCGCGAACGGGGCGCGGATGCCGGACGAGCGGGCGAAGAAGCCGGGCAGCTCGTCCTGGCCGACCGCGATGACCGGAACGCCCTGGGTCTCGAGGTACTCGAGCGTCGCCGGGACATCGAGGATGGCCTTGGGTCCGGCGCAGACCACGACCATCGGTGTCCGCCCGAGCTCCTGGAGGTCGGACGAGATATCGAACGACGGGGCCGTCGTCGAGCCTGGGACCCCGAGGGCGCCCCGATGGACACCACCGATGCCCCCCGTCGCGAACACCGTGATCCCCGCCGCGTGGGCGGCGATCATCGTGGCCGACACCGTCGTCGCCGCCCAGCCGCCGTCGGCCAGGGCGATCGCCAGCGATGGTCGCGCGGCCTTGCGGACGGAGCCGGCTGGGGCGGTCGCAAGGGTTTCGATCTCGTCGGCGGACAGGCCCACCAGCAGCTGGCCCCCGTGGATCGCCACCGTCGACGGCACGGCACCCGATTCGCGGATGGCCGCCTCGGAGGCCGTGGCCACCTCGACGTTCTGCGGATAAGGCAGCCCGTGGCTGATGAGCGTGGATTCCAGCGCGACCACCGGGCGCCCGTCCTCGAGCGCGGCGGTGACCTCCGGGGCGATCCGGAGACGAGCTGTCACGGCGTGCGGGATGGTCATGGCCACAGGGTAGCGGCACGGCTACCCTGTCACCCGCATGACTGCACGTCGTCCGATGACACCGGCGGACATCCGGCGTCAGGTGGTGGTCGAGGAACTGGACCTGTCGGCGGACGGGCGCCTTGCCGTCGTCGTGCGCCGGACCACGCGCGGCGACAAGTACGTGGGTCACCTGCTCGCGATCCCACTGGACCGCGGGCGCGTCGCTCGGCCGCGGGTCCTCACCGACGGCATCACCCGCGACACCAAGCCGCGCCTCTCGCCGGACGGTCGCACGATCGCGTTCGTGCGCAGCGACCCGGCCGATGACGACGCCCCGGCGGCGCTGGCGACGATGTCCGTGGACGGCGGTTCGGTCCGCGTCCGTCGCGCTCGACGGCACGGCGGCGTGGGTGAGATCGCGTGGTCCCCGGACGGTCGTCGGTTGGCCTTCACCGCGGAGGTGGACCCGCCCCGGTTCCTCGTGGGACCCGTGGATCGCGTGGATGCGCGGACGTCCTCGGATACGCCTTCCCCGCGTGCCCGGCGGATCACGCGGACCGATTGGCGTTGGGACGGCGAGGGTCACCTGGATCGCTGGTCGCATCTGTTCGTCGTGGATGCGGCCCCTGGCGCTCGGCCCCGGCAGGTGACACATGGGGACTGGGGCGTGAGCCACATCGCCTGGCATCCGGACGGCCGCACGATCGCGTTCAGCGCGGACCGCGGCGACGAACCCGACCTGCGGCCGCGGACGACGATCTGGGCCGTGGACGTCGACGCCGCCGACGGGGCTGACGGGGCCGCCGCCGAACCGCGAGAGGTCATGGCGCCCGGCGGCTGGGCGACCAACCCGTCCTACTCCCCGGACGGACGGTGGCTGGCAGCGATCGGGATCCTGGAGCCCGAACCCCTCGACGACCTCAGCCCGGGCGTCATCCTCGGCCCGGCAGACGGCTCGCGACCGCCGCACGAGCTCGCTCCGAAGCTGGACCGCGCGATCGGGAACTGGGCGGACACGGACATGAATGGCTGGATGGTGACCGGCCGGCACGGTCCGTTCTGGATGGACGACGCGACGATCATCGCGACGGTCGGCGATCGCGGCCGCTCGCATCCGATGCGATTCCGCCTGGATCCCGCGGACGGACGGCCGATCGCGGTCCCGACACCTTCCCCGCGCGACAGCCATGGGCCGTGGTCCGACGCCACCACGCACACCATCGCGATCTCGCGGGCGAGCGGCACGGTCGCGGTCCTGGGCACGCTCGGGACGCGCGCGATGGAGCTCATGACCCTCGAGACGGACGCCGCTGGTGGGCCGGCCTGGTCCACCCGCTCGACGATCGGGTCACGCTGGCAGGCGCGGCACCAGATGCCGGTCATGACCCGCACCGAGGCGCCCGGACCCGGCGGCCCCATCGAGACGTGGATCGCCTCGCCGCCGGATGCCGGCGACGGCCCGCTCCCCACGATCGTCGACGTCCACGGTGGCCCGCTCGGCGCCTGGGCACCCACGCCGCACATGGAGGTCTTCCTGCTGGTCGCGGCCGGCTTCCGGGTCGTGCTTCCCAACATCCGCGGGTCTGCTCTCTACGGTCGGGACTGGATCCGGCCGCAGCTGGGCGACTGGGGCGGCGTCGATGCCGACGACGTCCACGCGGCGCTCGATCACGTCATCGACCTGGGGCTGGCCGATCCGAAGCGACTCGGCGTCATGGGCCTGAGCTACGGCGGGTTCATGGTCAACTGGCTGGTCGGGACCACGGACCGGTTCGCCGCCGCGGTGTCC
>CAYVJP010000079.1:0-10776 GCA_964451745.1 uncultured Anaerolineaceae bacterium
CGGGCGTGATACGCCTGCAGGCCGACCATGTCCATCATCCGGGTGACCTTGGCCCGGCGTTCCGCCGGCGTGCCCAGGCCATGGATGCGCAGCCCTTCCCCGATGCTGTCGCCGACCGGTGTCCGCGGATCCAGGCTGGCGTACGGGTCCTGGAAGATGATCTGCATGCGCCGCCGGTACGGCTTGAGCGCCGCGCCCTTGAGCGCCGTGAGGTCCACCCCGTCGAAGCGGACCGTGCCCGCGGTCGGCTCGATCAGGCGCAGCAGGAGCCGACCCACGGTGGTCTTCCCACAGCCCGACTCGCCGACCAGGCCCAGGGTCTCGCCGCGACGGATCTCGAAGGTCACCCCGTCCACGGCCTGGACCTGGCCGATGGTGCGCTGCAGGATGCCGCCCCGGAGCGGGAAGTGCTTGACGAGGTCGCGGACCTCGACGAGCGGCGTCGCGTCCGTCACCCGGCGACCTCACGGGGCGGCATGAGGCCGCCCGCGGCGTCGTGATACAGCCAGCAGCGGACCTCGTGACCCGGCGAGATCGGCAGCAGGTTCGGGTGGACCTCCGTCGCCATCGCGACCTCCTCCTCGATCCGGGCCGTGCAGCGCGGAGCGAACCGGCAGCCCTTCGGCAGGTCGATGAGGTTGGGGACATTGCCCGGGATGACCGAGAGCTCCTCCTGGACGGACCCGACGACCGGGATCGAGCCGATCAGGCCCCTGGTGTACGGGTGCATCGGACGGCGGAACAGCGAGACCGTGTCGGTGTGCTCCACGATCTCCCCCGCGTACATCACCGCGACCCGGTCGCACATCTCGGCGACGACCCCGAGGTCGTGCGTGATGAGCACGATGGCCGTGCCGAATTCGTCGCGCAGGTTGCGCATGAGATCGAGGATCTGGGCCTGGATGGTCACGTCCAGGGCCGTGGTCGGCTCGTCGGCGATGAGCAGCTCCGGTTCGCACGCGAGGGCCATCGCGATCATGACGCGCTGGGCCATGCCACCGGACATCTCGTGCGGGAAGTTGTTCAGCCGCCGCTCGGGGTCGGGGATCCCGACCATCTTGAGCAGCTCGAGGGCCCGCGCCCGCGCCGCCTTGCCCTTCATCCCGCGGTGGATGCGCAGGACCTCCTCGATCTGGCGCCCGACATCCCAGACCGGGTTCAGCGACGAGGTGGGCTGCTGGAAGATCATGCTGATCCGATCGCCACGGATCTTGCGCATGTCGTCTTCCTTGACCTTGAGCAGGTCCTGGCCATCGAACACGATCTCGCCGGCGTCGATCCGCCCGGGCTTGGAGACCAGCCGCAGGATCGAGAGGCTCGTGACGCTCTTGCCGCAGCCGGACTCGCCCACGAGTCCCATGATCTCGCCGCGATCCACGTGGAAGTCGATGCCGTCCACCGCGCGGACGACCCCGTCGCGCGTGTAGAAGGACGTCCGCAGGCCCTTGACCTCGAGGAGCGGCCGTTCGCCGCGCTCGTGTCGTGGCCGGCGCCTGGACGCCGGGACGAGCTCCTCGATGACCGACGTCTCGGTGGCGCTCGCGAGGGTCATCGGTTCAGCCTCGGATCCAGCGCGTCGCGCAGACCGTCGCCCAGGAGGTTGAACGCGAGGACGGTCATGGTGATCGCGATCCCCGGGAACACGATGAGGTGCGGCGCCGTGAACACCTGGTTGCGCTCCTGGCCGATCATCGAGCCCCACTCCGCCTGTGGCGGCTGCGCGCCGAGCCCCAGGAAGGACAGCGCGGCGACATCGAGGACCGCACCGGCCACGCCGAGCGTGCCGGCGACGATGAGCGGCGTGAGCGCGTTGGGAACGATGCGCCGGCGGAGGATCCCCATGCTCGATTCACCGAGGGCGCGCGAGGCCGTGACGAAGTCCTGTTCTCGGACCGAGATGACCGACGAGCGCATGATCCGGGCATAGATGGGGATCGCCACGATGCCGATCGCCAGCTGGCTGTTGATGAGTCCCGGGCCGAGGACCGTCACGATCGCGATCGCCAGGAGCAGCGCCGGGAAGGCGAGCAGGATGTCCATCAGGCGCATCAGGACGTCGTCCGACGTCCCGCTGGAGTAGCCCGCGATCGCGCCGATCGTCGCGCCCAGCAGGATCGCGAAGCCGACGGTGAGGATGCCGATCTGCAGGGACACCCTGGCGCCATGGACGACGCGGCTGAACACGTCGCGGACGTTCCCGTCGGTGCCCATGATGTGCTGCGGCTGGTCCTCCGGGCACCCGAGGATGTGGATGCACGGGGCGGATCGGGCCGTGACGCCCGTCTCGACGTCGAGGAGGACCTGGTTGGGCGGGAACGGGGCGATCAGGTCGGCGAAGACCGCGACGAAGACCAGGAACCCGATCACGATGAGGCCGATGACGGCGTTGCGCTGGCGCAGGACGCCGGTCATGGTGTCCCGGGCGAGCGACGACGAGCGCGTCGGCTTCGCCTCGGGGAGCGCGCCGGCCGGGACCAGCTCGCTCGTCACTGGAGGCGGACCCGGGGGTCGAGCTTCGCGTACGAGAGATCGACCAGCAGGTTGACGACCAGGAATCCCATCGCGACGACCACCGTGAATCCCTGGATCACGGCGTAGTCGCGGCCCTCGATGGCCTCGAAGATCGCGGATCCCATGCCGCCGAGCCGGAAGATGGTCTCGGTCAGGACCGCGCCCGAGAGCAGGCCGCCCAGCTGGAGCCCGATGATCGTGACGACCGGAAGCAAGGCGTTGCGGAATGCATGGCCGAGGACCACGCCGCGTTCGCTCAGGCCCTTCGCACGAGCGGTCCGGACATAGTCGAGGCTGAGGTTGTCCAGGAGGCTCGAGCGGGTCATCCGGGCGATGATCGCCAGCGGGATCGTGGCGAGGGCGACCGCGGGCAGGATCATGTGCGTGACGGTATCCGTGAACAGCTCGCCATCGAGGCGGACGATGGCGTTGAACGTATAGATGTTCGACAGGAAATCGATCAACGAGCGAAGCGGCCCGTCGAGCTCCGAGAGGCCCCAGACCACCGCGAGCTCAGGCACGGTCGTCCCCGGAGTCAGTCGCCCCGACGGGGGCAAGGCGAACGGCGTGTCCTTGAGGATCACCGCGAACACGAAGGCCAGGACCAGCCCGAGGACGAAGACCGGCGTGGATACGCCGAGGTTGGCGAGGGCCATCGTGCCGACGTCGGCCGATGTGTTGCGACGCGTCGCCGACAGGATCCCCAGCGGGATCCCGATGATCGTCGCCAGCAGGAGCGCGTAGAAGGTCAGCTCGAAGGTCGTGGGGAGCCGCTCGATGAGCAGCTCGGACACCGGCCGGCCGTCCTTCGCCGAGGTCCCGAAGTCACCGCGGGCGATCTCGCCCAGGTAGATGACGAACTGCTGCGGGATGGGCTTGTCGAGCCCGTGCTGTTCGTTGAAGACCGCGCATGTCTCCGGGTCCGCCCGCTCGCCGAGCGCCGCCACACACGGATCCCCCGGGAGCAATCGGGCGATCGCGAACACGAGGAACAGGATCCCGAAGAGCACGGGGATGGCGACGAGGATGCGACGGACGATGAATCGGGTCAACGCGACGTCTCTTCCACGATCAGGGTCGAAACTGGAGCTCGTTCAGCCGGATAGCGGAGGACCGGGCACCACGTCGGGCGCCCGGTCCTCCAGATCTCGCTCGGTCAGCTGGCCGGCGGGGGCGGGTTCAGGAAACCCGCGAACAGGTAGGTCCAGTACTCGAAGAGCCCGGAACCTTCCTTGCCGACATGGAGGGGATGCGCGGCATCCCACTGGACGGCATACGAGAGGACCACGTCATTGGCGTCCAGCGTCGCGCCGTCGTGGAAGGTCACCCCATCACGGAGCGTGCACGTCCAGACGGTCGAGTCGGCGTTGGCCTCGCACGATTCCGCCAGGAGCGGCTCGGGCGTGGTGCCACCGATCGAGTACGAGTAGAGGCCCTCGGTGATCTGCTCGCAGACGCGCAGCGACTCGCCGTCGGTCTCGTCCGCGCAATACAGGCCGCCGGGCTCACCGTTCTGGAGCCAGACGATCTGCTCCCGGTCGCCCGGTGTCATGGCGAACAGCGCCTCGTTGCCGAGTGGCGACGAATGGGCGCCGGTCACGTCGGCACGGAAGACCGTGGCCGACCCACCGTGGGCGATCGGCACCATCGGGACGTGGGTCCGGATGGCGTTGTTGGCGCTCGCATACAGGGTCTCGCGAGCGGCCGGATCGGACGTCGCGGCACCCTCGACGAGCGGAGCGGTGATGTCGTCGAACTTCGCACCGAACTGGTCGGATGCGCCGACGCCGAAGTGGACGTCGAGGAAGTTGGTCACGTCGGGATAGTCCGCGCCCCACCCGAGGAGGTGGAAGGCTTCGAATTCACCACGCGACGCTTCGGTCAGGTAGGTGTTCTCATCGCGAACGTCGATCTCGGTCTTGATGCCGAGGTTGGTCAGCAGCTGGCTCTGGATCTCCGTGGCCACGGTGACCGGCTCGGGCAGGTACCCGCGGACGACGTCGCGCAGGCTGATCGGATAGGTCTTGTCGAAGTCGAAGCCGGCCGTGGTCAGCATCTCCTTCGCCTGGGCCGCATCGAACTCGTACCAGGCGTCGCCGGCGCAACCACCGGGGATGTCGCACGGCGTGAAGTGCGACGCGACCTCGGATCCGGGCGGGTAGAAGTTGTCGACGATGCGCTGCCGGTCGATGCCCATGGCGATGGCCTGGCGGACCTGCTCATTGTCGAACGGGGCGAAGTTGTTGTTCATGCCGACATAGAAGATGTTCAGCGCGGTGCGCGGGAACAGCTTGAGGTCGGCGTTGGCTTCGATCGCCGCGAAGTCGTCGGGTCCGGGGTTGTCGATGCCGTCGACGGTGCCGGCGGTCAGTTCGACGAGCCGCTGGGCAGCCTCGGCGCTCCACTGGACGATGGCGCGGGGTGCACCCGGCTGCTCGCCCCAGTAGGACTCGTTGGCGGTCAGGACGATCTCGCGCTCGGCGGTCCACGCCTCGAGCTTGTACGGGCCGGTCCCGTTCGGATTGCGGACGAGCTGCTCGCCGCCGCCACCCGTCGAGGTCAGGTACTCCGTGTCATTGATCGCCAGCGACGTGAAGGCGACCTTGGACAGGAACGCCGCATCGGGGGCGCAGACGGTGAACTCGATGGTCTTGGCGTCGAGCGCCTTGATCAGGCCCATCTGGCCCAGATAGCCCTCGGTCCCGCAGGCGGACGTGCCGCTCTCCGGGTAGACCATGCCCTCGAAGGGCGCAGCGCTGGACGGTGCCTCGGAGGCCGGCGGGGCCTCGCTGGCGGGCGCCGCGCTGGGCGACGCGCTGGTGCCGCCGCAGGCGGCGGCGATGATCGCGATGCTGCCGAACAGCACTGCGAGCTTGAGCGACCACCTTGGTGATCGGGACATGCGCAACTCCTCCTCCTGAGCCCCGCACCGGTCCACGGCCTCCCTGACCGGGTGGATGGGACACGTTGATGACCTCGCGCAACGGCGCACGTCTGACGCGGGTCGCGCCGAAGCCTAGCACCCTCGGTGGACACAGTCATCCCCGCTGATGCCAGCATCCGAGCACGCTCGCCGAGTGGCGTCTCGCGTATGCTCGCGCCATGGACTCGATCCGTGTGGCCCTCGCCCAGGTCGCGCCGTCGCTCGGGCAGCTCGATGCCAATCTCGCGCGCCATCACGAGCTGATCGAGGCGGCCCGGTCGGGGGGCGCGGATCTCGTCGTCTTCCCCGAGCTGGGGCTGACCGGCTACCAGTTGCAGGACCTCGCGGCCGAGGTCTCGCTACGCCTCGATGACCCTCGCCTGGCTGGGCTGACACGTGCGACCGAGGGGCTCTCGGCGGTCGTGTCCTTCGTCGAGGAATCGGCGGACCACCGGCTGTTCATCGCGGCCGCCCTGCTCGAGGACGGCGAGCTGCGCCACGTCCATCGCAAGCTGTTCCTGCCCACCTACGGCCTGTTCGACGAGCGCCGGTTCTTCGCGCCCGGGGACCTGCTGCGGGCCGTGCCGTCGCGCCTGGGCGTCGGGATCGGGATCGGGGTGTGCGAGGACTTCTGGCACCTGACCGTGCCGCAGATCCTGGCCCTCGATGGCGCGCAGATCCTCATCAACGTGTCGTCGTCGCCGGGGCGGGACCTGGCCGCCACGAACGAGGTCGGGCTGGGGACCGCGACGTCGTGGCGCACGCTCATGCGCACCTATGCCCAGCTCACGACCTCCTTCGTCATCTTCTGCAACCGGGTCGGAGTGGACGAATCGATCTCGTTCTGGGGCGGCTCCGAGGTCATCGCCCCCACCGGGGCGGCCGTGCTGAGCGCGCCGCTCTACGACGAGGGCCTGTTCATGACCGATATCGCCCCGGCGGACATCCGCCGCGAACGGATCGGCCTGCCGCTCCTGCGCGATGAGCGACCGGAGCTCCAGGTGCGCGAGCTCGACCGGATCGTGCGCGAGCGCGCCGGCCTGTCCGACGACACGACGAGCGAGCCCGGGGCAGGCCCGGGTCTGGACGTGGCGCCCGGTGTCCCGGCAGCCCGGCCGATCGGCTTCCGCCAAGGGGGGAGGGATCGATGAGCCAGGCCGCCGCCTACGAGCTGCCGACGGAGCTCGCGATCGATACCGACGTCGCACGGCGCGTCATCGGGGAGTTCATCCGCGGGCAGCTGCGGCAGGCCGGCTTCGAGCGAGCCGTCCTCGGGCTGTCCGGGGGCATCGATTCCGCGCTCGTCGCGTACCTGGTCGCGGAGGCGATCGGGGCCGATCGGCTGCTGTGCGTGCTCATGCCGTACCGGACCTCGTCGCCGGCCTCACGGGCCGACGCCGAGGAGGTCGTCCGACGGCTGGGCTGCGCGTCCGAGCTCGTCGAGATCACCCCGATGGTGGACGGCTTCTACGGCCCCGAGACCGACGCCTCGGCGCTGCGCCGGGGCAACTTCATGGCCCGCATGCGGATGGCCGTGCTGTACGACCGGAGCGTGACGTTCGGGGGGCTTGTGGTCGGGACCGGGAACAAGACCGAGTCGCTCATCGGGTACACAACGGTCTTTGGTGACAACGCCTGCGCGTTCAACCCGGTCGGTGACCTGTACAAGAGCCAGGTACGGCAGCTGTCGGCCGCCATCGGGGTGCCCGACGAGATCCTGCGCAAGGCGCCCTCGGCGGACCTGTGGCCCGGTCAGACCGACGAGATCGAGGCCGGGTTCAGCTACCCGGAGCTGGATCGGCTGCTGTTCTGGCGGATCGACAAGCGCCGGTCCGTGGACGAGGTCGTCGCCCTCGGGTTTGCGCCCGCGCTCGTGGAGCGCGTGGACCGGATGGTCGCCGGGGCCGAGTTCAAGCGCCAGGTGCCCCCGATAGCGAAGCTCGGGCCGCGGACGGCGGGCGTGGACTACCTGTACCCGCGTCGGCGGCCGGGGTCGGCGCGGGAGTGACCCGGCACGACGCCGGGGGCGGCAGGGGCCCTGGCGGGGATGACCCTGGCGTGGACGGCCCGGGCGGGGACGGCCCGGCCGGTCCCGGAGGCGTCCTGTACGTCGTCGCCACCCCGATCGGGAACTTGTCCGACGTCACGCTGCGGGCGTTGGAGGTCCTCGCCAGCGTGCCGCTCATCGCCGCCGAGGACACGCGCCTCACGAAGCGGCTGCTGGATCGCCACGGGATCGTGGGGCGCCTGACCAGCTTCCATGCCCGGAGTGGCCCTGGGCGGCTCGCCGCCCTGTTCGAACACCTGGCCGGCGGGGCGGACCTCGCGCTGGTCACGGACGCCGGGACGCCGGCCGTGAGCGATCCGGGGGCGGACCTCGTGGCGGCGTGGGCGGCGGCGGGCGGGCGGGTCGTGCCGATCCCGGGTGCTTCCGCCGTGCTTGCGGCGGTCTCCGCAGCCGGCGTGGCCGGGCCTCGGTGGGCGTTCGAGGGGTTCCTGCCGCGGTCCGGACGGGAGCGACGAGAGCGCCTCGCGCGGATCGCGGCCGATGACCGTGGATGTGTCCTGTTCGAGGCACCGGGCCGCGTCGCAGCGACGCTGCGCGACCTGGCGGCTTCGTGTGGTGCCGATCGCCCGGGGGCGGTCTGTCGGGAGCTGACCAAGCTGCACGAGCAGATCGTGCGCGGGTCGCTGGGGGAGCTGGTTGCGGCCGTGGCCGACGGATCGATCCCGGAGCGTGGCGAATTCGTGCTGGTCGTGGGGATGGCCGATGTCGGCGGCGGTGCAACGGCACTGGCTCAGGCCGAAGATGCCCTCGCGGCGGCCCGGTCGGAGGTCGATCGGCTCGTGACCGGCGGCGTCGCCCGCGGTGATGCGGCGCGTCGGGTGGCGCGAGCGACCGGCATCCCGCGCCGCCAGCTGTATGGGGCAGAAGACGCGGGCGAAACGCGCGGCGGCTGACGGGCGGCGGCACGGGAGGGGGACGCACCGCCGCCGTCGGGGGATCGAGCGCTGGGGTCAGGCGGCGGCTTCCTCCTCGTCATCGATGGCATCGTCCGTGCTGACGGCCTGGGCCTCGGCGACCTCGGGGATCGGCTCGGTCGGCGGGGCCTCGCCATAGGCCTCCGCCTGGGCGGCCAAAGAGTCGGCGGCCTGCACGGCCTCGTAGTCCTTCTTGCGCCGACCCGAGAGCATCTCGACATGCGAGGCGACGATCTCGGTCTTCCAGTGGCGGGCACCGCGGTCGTCGTCCCACGAACGCGTCTGGAGGCGCCCTTCGATGGCGACCTGCTGCCCCTTGCCGAGGTACGTCCCGGCGATCTCGGCCAGCCGATCCCACGTGACGACGGGGTGATATTCCGCCTTCTCGCGGCCGCCGCCGATGAACTCGTTGCTGGCGACGGTGAACGTCGTGACGTTCTTGCCGCTGGCGAGGCTTCGCATCTCCGGGTCGCGCGTGAGGCGACCCGTGAGGAAGACCTTGTTCACGGTCCGATCTCCTTCCCGGTCGGCCGGCTGCGCCGGTCACGACCCTGCGTCTCCGGCGGGATGACACGGGGAACCTAGCAGCGGGTCCTGCACCGCGGCGCTATCGCGACTGCACGGGGACTTATCCGCGAGTCCGCCGATGCCGCGGCCGCCGCACGTTGACGCGGGCCGTTCTGGTAGGGCCGGATCCAGGCGCCGCTTCGGCGTCCTTGAACGGTCTAGCCGACGACCGAACGCCCTCGCGTCGTCCGACCAGGTCGGGCGGCCGGCATGGCTCGCACCGATGACGGGACCAGCCCCAGGGCGCCGTCGGCTGCCATCGTCGTCGACGCCGACACGGGGGCGTCGGCTGGCTCCGCGTCCGCGGGCGCCACGTGATCCACCGGCTCACCCGGCTGGTGCGGAGCGTCGGCCGGCCGGAGGTCCGCCCGCTTGCGTCGTCGGGCCGTGCGTGCCGCACCCGCCGACTCGGGGATCACCAGGGCCTCCGGCCCGCCGTGATGCGCTGCCGATGCGGCGTTGAGCGCCGAGACCGTCACATCGGGTTCGGGCGCACGGTTCGCATACAGGTCGCAGAACAGCTCCACGAGCTCAGGATCGAATTGCGTCCCCGCGTGTCGACGCAACTCGGCGATGGCCTGGTCATGGGACATCGCGCGCTTGTACGGGCGGTCGTGGACCATGGCGTCGTAGGCGTCCGCGATGGCCACGATGCGGGCCCCCAGCGGGATCTCGTTCGCGCGCAGCCCGTACGGGTAGCCGTGCCCGGCATATCGCTCGTGGTGATGGAGGATGATCGGCACCGCGTCCTTGAGCGCCGCGGCCTGCTCCAGGATCACCTGCCCGATGCGCGGATGCTGGACGACCGTCCGCCACTCGGCCGAGGTAAGCGCCGCCGGTTTGTCGAGGATCTCCTGCGGCACCGCGATCTTGCCCACGTCGTGCAGCAGCGCCGCCACCCGCAGCCGGTCGATCTCCGCGTCCGGCAACTGGAGCTGACGCGCGATGGTGACGACGATCGAGGCGATCAGCGCGGACGGCTGGCCGCGGTAGTGGGGCAGGGGGGCCAGGACGGCCGTGAGGGCGGCCGTGGCGGCGTCACGCGCCTGGAGACCAATCTCCACCGCCCGTGCCCGCCCGGCGGGCGAGATCGGGGCGCGCGGGACGCGAGCGTCGTCGTCGGGCTCGGCGAAGATGTAGACCTGGTTACGCCCGAGCGCCTTGGCCGAGTACATCGCGGCATCGGCGTCGCGGACCAGCGCCTCCATCCGGAGCTGTTGGCCCACGCCCCCGGCGATCCCGATCGAGATCGTCACCGACAGGTCCTGCCCGCCATCGATGGTGAACTTCTGGCGCTGCACCATCGTGCGCAGCTTCTCGGTCAGCGCCGAGCCCTCCTCGACGCCGGTCTCGGTGAGGATGAGCATGAACTCCTCGCCGCCGTAGCGGCCGATGAGGTCGCTCGCGCGCAGGTTGGCCGCGATCGTCTGGGCGACGCCGCGCAGCACGATGTCGCCGGCCGCGTGCCCGTAGCTGTCGTTGACGGCCTTGAAGTGGTCGATATCCACGAACGCGACCGACAGGGCGCGCTCGTAGCGTGTGGCGCGTTCCACTTCGGCGAACAGCGCCGCCAGCAGCGACTGCCGATTGGCGACGCCGGTGAGGCGGTCGATGGTGGCCCGGTCGTGCGTGTCGGCGAGGGCGCCGGCGATGTCGTTGACCGCCCGAGACAGGCGGCCGTCGAGGCCGGTGCTGCGCGGGACCACGGTCGTCGTGTAATCGCCGGCGGCGATCTTCTCCGCAGCCTTGACGAGCTCGCTGAACCGATAGCGGAAATAGCCGGCCACGAGGAG
>CAYVJP010000080.1:0-7934 GCA_964451745.1 uncultured Anaerolineaceae bacterium
TCGCGACCGGCGGCACCGTCAAGGGCACGATCGAGCTCGTGGAGCGCCTCAAGGGCGAGGTCGTGGGTCTCGCGTTCCTCGTCGAACTCGACTTCCTGAAGGGTCGCGACCGGCTCGACGGCCGTCGGGTCACGAGCGTGATCAAGTACTGAGTCGGGACCCGTACGAAGGCCCAGCCATTGGCCGACCCGCTTGACACCGAAGCACCGGAGACCGTTCCGCCGGTCGAGGCCGACCCGGACACGGTGACCGACGCCGGGCGCCGGCGGTTCTTCCGACAGTTCGCGGGCGAGCTGTTCCAGTCGGCGGCGACCGTGGTCGGAGCGGCGCAGGTCCTCCAGCGGGCATCGGCCGAAGCCGCGAACGCGATCCTGGACCCGGACGGGGCCGCCGCGGCAGCGGCGGGTTCGGCGGGCGTGGCCGGCGCGGCCGTGGCCAGCGCCCCCACCGGCTTTCGGACGCCGTTCCGCGAGAGCCCCGGCGTCCTCCACCTCATCGACCAGCGCAAGCTCCCCGATGCCCTCGTCGAAGTCGACTGCAAGTCCGCGGCGGAGGTGTCGTTCGCGATCCGCGAGATGACGATCCGTGGGGCCCCGGCGATCGGCCAGGCCGCGGCCATCGGGCTCGCGCTGACCGCGTCCAAGGCCCGGACCATGAAGCCCTACGCCCGCCGGGCCACGCTCCGCGGCGCCGCCAACGGCCTCATCAACTCGCGACCCACGGCCGTCAACCTGCGCTGGGCGGTGGAGCGGCTCATGGCCCGCTACTTCGAGATCGGTGACCTGTCCGAGGACGGCGACGCGATCGCCGATGCGATGCGCGCCGAGGCCGACGCGATCGTCTTCGAGGCGACCGAGGACCACGGTCGGTTGGCGACGTTCGGCCTCGCGGCCCTCGCCTTCCCGGCCGACCGCGCCATGAACATCCTCACCCACTGCAACACCGGGCCCCTGGCCTGCGGCCAGTTCGGCACGGCTCTCGGGGTCATCCAGGCGGCGCACCAGGCGGAGCGTTCGATCCACGTCTGGGTGGACGAGACGCGACCGTACCTCCAGGGCGCCCGCTTGACCGCATGGGAGCTGGCCCAGGCCGGCGTCCCGCACACGTTGCTTCCCGACGTCGCTGCCGGGCACCTCATGGCGCGCGGCGAGGTGGACGCGATCATCGTGGGTGCGGACCGGATCGCCGCGAACGGCGACACGGCGAACAAGGTGGGGACGTACACCCTGGCCGTGCTGGCGGCCCGGCACGGGATCCCGTTCTACGTCGCCGCGCCCATCAGCACGGTGGACCTCGCGACGCCGGATGGGGCGGCCATCCCCATCGAGGAGCGCAAGGCCGATGAGGTGCTGCTCGTCCGCGGGGTCCGGATCGCGCCACCGGACACGGACGTGCGCAACCCGTCGTTCGACGTCACGCCCGCCGAGCTCATCACCGGGATCATCACCGACGAAGGGGTGATCGCCGCGCCATATGTCGAGGGGCTGGCGGCCGCCGTGGCGAGCCGGGAAGCGCGCCGCGCCGCGACGCCGTCATTCGGGCAGTGGGCCGGCGGGCCCGGGCCGATCGTGGCCGCCGAACCCCCGGCCGAGGCCGTGGTCTGATGGCGACGGTCGTCCTGGGCCGGCGCTCCGCGACGGTCGCGCGCCAGACCACCGATCGCGAGTTGCTCCATGCGTTCCTGTCGCAGGACCGCCTGTACGCGGCCTATGCCATCTGCGACCTGGAGGCTCGGGAGTTCGGTCGGACCCGCTGGGGCGCGGCCTACGACGGCGACGACCTGGTCGCGGTGGGCCTCGAGTACACCGGTCCCACCCCGCAGCCCATCTTCGTGATGGGACGGCAGGACGGGATCGGCGCGGTCCTCCGGGACGTGATCCGACCGCGGGCCGCCTACATCGCCACCCAGGCGACCACCCTGCCGGCGGTCGAGGCGTACTACCGGGTGGATCCCGGCCCACAGATGATCCGCATGTGGGTGGACCGGGCGCGATTCCTGCCCTATCCGGCTACCGTTCAGCGCCTGCAGCCCACCGACATCGGCGAACTCAACAAGCTCTACCAACTGGGGTTCGCGTCGTGGTTGCCCGCGAGCGCGATCGGCGACGGCGTCTACTACGGCCTGCGCGTGCATGGCCGCCTCGTGGCGGCTGCCGGGACGCACGTGGTGAGCCCCTACTCCCGCCTCGCGGTCGTCGGCAATGTGCTGACCCATGTCGATTTCCGCGGACGCGGGTTCGCCACGGCGGTGACCGGCGCGGTGACCGCAGAGCTGCTGCGGACCTGCGATCAGGTCGTCCTCAACGTGCGGGCGGATAATCCCCCGGCCATCAATGCGTACCGGCGACTCGGGTACATCGAGCACACCCGGTTCGAAGAGCGCCTCATCCACCGCCTGGGCTCGCCCTGGCCCGACCTCACGGCGTCGCTGCGCCGGTTGTTCACTCGCAAGGAGATCGATCCCCGATGACCCCTGCCACCACCCTGCCCGCCCACGACGTGACCGACCTCGCCCTTGCCGGCGAGGGCGTCCGCCGGATCGAGTGGGCGGAGCGCGAGATGCCCGTCCTGCGCCTCATCCGCGAGCGATTCGAGCGCGACCGGCCCCTCGACGGATTGCGTATCGGGGCGTGCCTGCACGTCACGACCGAGACCGCGAACCTGATGCGGACGCTCAAGGCGGGCGGCGCGGACGTCGTGCTCGCCGCGTCCAACCCGTTGTCCACCAAGGACGATGTCGCGGCGGCCCTCGTGGCCGAGTACGGGATCGGGGTGTTCGCCCGCCGCGGCGAGGATCGCGACACGTACTACGCGCACCTCAACAGCGTCGCGGACACGCGACCGCAGATCACGATGGACGACGGGTGCGACCTGGTCTCGCTGCTTCACAGCGAGCGCCCCGACCAGGTCAAGGAAGTCCTTGCCGGGACCGAGGAGACCACGACGGGCGTCATCCGCCTCAAGGCGATGGCCGCGGACGCCGCGCTCGGGTTCCCGGTCGTGGCCGTCAACGAGGCGCTCACCAAGCACTTGTTCGACAACCGCTACGGCACCGGGCAGAGCACGGTGGACGGGATCCTGCGCGCGACCAACATCCTCATCGCGGGACGCAAGGTCGTCATCGCCGGCTACGGATGGGTCGGGAAGGGGATCGCCTCGCGGATGGCCGGTCATGGCGCGCATGTCGCGGTGGTCGAGGTGGATCCGGTCCGGGCGCTCGAGGCGTTGATGGACGGGTTCGCGGTGATGGGCCACGCCGAGGCCGCCCGCTGGGGCGACCTGTTCGTGACCGCCACCGGCAACCTGAACGTGTTCCGGCGCGAGCACTTCGA
Source organism: uncultured Anaerolineaceae bacterium (assembly GCA_964451745.1). Taxonomy (GTDB): domain Bacteria; phylum Chloroflexota; class Limnocylindria; order Limnocylindrales; family CSP1-4; genus SPCO01. The sequence goes on from CAYVJP010000080.1 coordinate 3,333, forward strand.
AGCCATGCGCGACGGCGCGATCATGGCGAACTCCGGGCATTTCGACGCCGAGCTGGATCTCGCCGCGCTGCGCGAGCTCGCCGAGGGCCACGTCCGCGAGGTCCGCGAGAACGTCCAGGAGTTCGACCTGGGCGGCAAGAAGCTCAACCTCGTCGCCGAGGGTCGGCTCGTGAACCTGGGTGCCGCCGAAGGGCACCCGGCCGCGGTCATGGACATGAGCTTCGCCAACCAGGCCCTGTGCGCGGAGTACGTCGCCAAGCACCACGCCGAGCTGGAGGCCCGGGTCTACGTCGTCCCCGAAGCCATCGATGCCGAGGTCGCGCGACTCAAGCTCGCGGCGCTCGGGATCGAGCTCGAGCCGATGACCGCGGAGCAGGCCGAGTACGTCGCGTCGTGGCAGCACGGGACCTGACGCTCGTTCCAGCCTGACGCGGTAGGGTTCGGGCATGGTCGAGCAGGAACCGGAACCGGAAGCCGTCCCCGGCGAGGAGCCCGGGCCGTCGATCGTCCCGTACGGGGCCTGGCCGTCCTCGATCCGCATCGATGACCTCATCGTCGATGCGGTCCGGCTCTCGGAACCGTGGGTGGACGGTGACGACGTGTACTGGATCGAGGGCCGGCCGTCCGAAGGCGGACGATCGGTCCTGGTCCGCCATGGCCTCGATGGCGCCACGACGGACCTCACGCCACCGCCCTTCGACGTCCGGACCCGAGCCCATGAGTACGGTGGTGGCTCGTACACCGTGGCCGGCGGCACGGTCCTGTTCTCCGACCGGCTCGACGGGCGGCTCTACCGCCTGGACCCGGGCGTGACCACGCCGGTCCCGATCACGCCGGATGGGCCGTTCCGGTACGCCGACCTGCGGTTCGACCCCGCGCGCCGGCGATTCCTCGCGGTCCGGGAGTCGCACGAGGACCCCGAGGACGTCCGAGCCGCGATCGTCGACGTGCCGCTCGACGGGGATCAGGCCCCGCGCGTCCTCGTGGACGGCCCCGACTTCCTTGCCGCTCCACGCCCCTCGCCGGACGGCGCCTGGCTCGCCTGGCTCGAATGGGACCATCCGGACATGCCCTGGGATGCGACGAGGTTGCGCATCGCTGCGATCCTCGAGGACGGCACCCTCGATCGCTCGGATCTCGCCGCCGGCGGCCACGAGGAATCGATCGTCCAGCCCGAGTGGTCGCCGGACGGGACGCTGCACCTCGTCAGCGACCGGAGCGGCTGGTGGAACCTGTACCGCCTCGTCGAGGGGCCGCGGCTCGAGCCCCTCGCGCCGATGGACGTCGAGTTCGCGGACCCGGCCTGGGTGTTCGATCGCTCGTCGTACGGCTTCCTCCCTGACGGCTCGATCGTGGCCGTCGGGCGTTCCGAGGGTCGCGACCGCCTGTTCCACATCCAGCCCGGCGAGCAGATCGGCGAGGTGGAGAGCCCGTTCACCGAGTTCGACGCCGTCCGCGTCGGGTCGAGCGCGGTCGTCGCGATCGCCAGTGCACCGAATGAGGCGGCGGCCATCGTCACGATGGATCCGGCGACCTTCGGGCCGAACGGGGTGCTGCGCCGATCCACGGCCACCAGCTTCGACCCGGCCGTGATCTCGATCCCGGAGTCGATCGCGTTCCCGACGAGTGGGGGTCGTGTCGCGCATGCGCTCTACTACGCTCCGACGAATCCCACGACGGTCGGCCCCGACCTCGAACGGCCACCACTCGTTGCCCGCACCCACGGGGGGCCGACGGCGAACGCCTCGAGCGGACTGAACGTGGACATCCAGCTCCTCACGAGTCGCGGGATCGCGGTCGTGGACGTGGACTACGGCGGGAGCACCGGGTACGGCCGCGCGGTCCGCAACGAGCTCGCCGGGCAATGGGGCATCGTGGACGTGGACGACGTCGTGGCCGCGGCGCGCTTCCTCGTGGACCGCGGCGACGTGGACCCCGACCGCCTCGCGATCGAGGGCGGCAGCGCCGGTGGCTATACGACGTTGATGGCGCTCGCCTCGACCGACGTGTTCTCCGCCGGGATCAGCCTCTTCGGCGTCGGCGACCTCGAGATGCTGGCACGCGACACGCACAAGTTCGAGTCACGCTATCTCGACGGCCTGGTGGGTCCGTATCCCGAGGCCGCCGATCGCTACCGGGAGCGCTCGCCGATCCACCACCTCGACCGGATCTCGTGCCCGGTGCTGGTGCTCCAGGGTCTCGACGACAAGGTCGTGCTGCCCAGCCAGGCCGAGGCGATCGTGGCCGCGCTCGCCGCGCGGGGGATCCCCCACGCCTACCTCGCCTTCGCGGGCGAAGGCCACGGCTTCCGCGGCGCGGATGCGGTCCGACGGAGCACCGAGGCACGGCTCGCGTTCCTTGGTGCCGTCTTCGGGTTCACGGTCGCGGACGACTTGCCGCCACTCGACCTGCCCGGGCTCGCGGCGTGGCGCCCGCGGCGTTCCCGCCGTTGATCCACGAACCCGGAGCCATCGAGCTCGTCTTCGTCATCCTCGTCGTCGGGCTGGCGCTCTCGTACGTCGCGCGCTGGACCGGCGTCGCCGAGCCCATCGTGCTCCTCGTCGGCGGGATCGCCCTCGGCCTCGTCCCGGGCCTGCCCGAGATCGAGCTGGAACCGGACCTCGTGTTCCTGCTGTTCCTCCCGCCGATCCTCTTCTCGGCGGCCTACTTCACGCCCATCCGCGACTTCCGGGCCAACGCGCGTTCGATCCTGCTGCTGGCCATCGGCCTCGTGCTGTTCACGACGGTCGTGGTCGGGCTCGTGGCCCATGCCCTGGTCCCCGGCCTGAGCCTGGCCGCCGCACTCACCCTGGGCGCCATCGTGGCTCCACCCGACGCGGTCGCCGCCACGTCCGTCTTCAAGCGACTGGGCGTGCCCCGCAAGGTGGTCACGATCCTCGAGGGCGAGAGCCTGATCAACGATGCGTCGTCGCTCATCGCCTATCGGGCGGCGGCGTCGGTCGCCCTGGGCGTGGCCACCTTCTCGCTGGCGGAATCATCGATCGCCTTCCTCGTCGTGGGCTTCGGGGGGATCGCGGTGGGCATCATCTGCGGGGCCATCGTGACGCGTGCGGTCGACCGGACCGGCGACCCGATCCTCGAGATCATCGTCTCGCTCATCGCCCCGATGGCGGCCTACCTGGCCGCCGAGCTGATCGGCGTGTCGGGGGTGCTCGCGGTCGTTACTGCCGGGCTGATCATGGGCCGGCGGGCGGCGCGGGTCTTCTCCGCCGAGGCCCGGCTGATGGGCCTCGGTGTCTGGCGGACCGTCATCTGGGCCATCAACGCCTTCGTGTTCCTGCTGATCGGGCTCCAGCTTCCGGCGATCCTCGACGACCTGACCTCGTACGCGCCCATGGAACTCCTGGGGCTTGGCGTGGCCATCAGCCTCACGGTGATCCTGACCCGCATCGTCTGGGTGTTCCCTGGCGTCTACCTCCCGCGCCGGCTGAGCCGCACGATCCGCGAGCGCGAGCCGGCGCCGTCACTGCGGGCCGTCTTCATCGTGTCCTGGGCGGGGATGCGCGGCGTCGTGTCGCTCGCCGCGGCCCTTGCCCTGGCCAGCGACTTCCCGCAGCGCGGGATGATCCTGTTCCTCACCTTCTGCGTGATCCTTGCGACCCTCGTCGGCCAGGGGCTGACGCTGCCGTGGCTGATCCGCCGGCTCGGCGTCACCGCGAGCACGGATCTCGAGACCGAGGAAGCCCACGCGCGGCTCGCGGCCGTGGAGGCGGCCCTGCGCCGGCTGGATGCCCTCGCGCTCGATTATCCCGGGCACCTCGAGCTCATCGATCAGCTGCGGATGGAGTACGACCACGAAGCGAGCCACGTCTGGCCCCACGACGGCGACGAGCCCGACGAGTCGGCGCGCGAGCAGATCGACCACCGCGCCATCCGCAGCGCGGTGATCCTGGCGGAGCGCGAGGCGGTCATCCGCCTGCGCGACGAAGGCGTGATCAACGATGAGACCCTGCGGCGGATCGAGCGTGACCTGGACCTCGAGGCGGTCCGGGCAGGGGTCTGAGGGCGGGTCGGTGGTACCCTCCGTGCGTCCAACTTCTGTGAGGGTCCCGTGAGCATCGTCGACAACGAGCATTACCTCTTCACGTCCGAGTCCGTCACCGAGGGCCACCCGGACAAGATGTGCGACCAGATGTCGGACGCCATCCTGGACGCGATCCTCCGTGACGATCCCGACGCCCGCGTCGCCTGCGAGACGGCGACCACGACAGGCCTCGTGATGGTGCTCGGCGAGATCTCGACCTCCACGTACGTCGACTTCCAGTCGGTCGTGCGCGACACGGTCCGCGACATCGGCTACACCCATGCGGACTACGGGTTCGACTACCTCACGTGCGGCACGCTGGTCTCGGTGAAGGAACAGTCGGCCGACATCGCCCAGGGCGTGGATGCCGCGCTCGAGATCCGCGACGACGCCGCCCCGGCGTTCGAGCTGGGAGCCGGGGACCAGGGGATGATGTTCGGGTTCGCCTGCCGCGAGACCCCGGAACTCATGCCGCTCCCGATCGCGCTGGCCCATCGCATGGCCCGGCGCCTCGCCGAGGCGCGCAAGTCCGGCCAGCTGCCGTACCTGCGGCCCGA
>CAYVJP010000080.1:7944-10633 GCA_964451745.1 uncultured Anaerolineaceae bacterium
GCAAGACCCAGGTCACTGTGGAGTACGAGCGGGGCGTCCCGGTCCGCGTGCGCACGGTCGTCCTGTCCGCCCAGCACGACCCCGACGTCCGTGCGGAGCGGCTGCGCTCCGAGATCGTGGAGACCGTGATCCTGCCGACGATCCCGCACGAGCTGCGCGACACGGATCCGGTCATGCACGTGAACCCGACCGGCCGCTTCGTGACCGGCGGCCCGATGGGCGATGCCGGCCTGACCGGGCGCAAGATCATCGTGGATTCGTACGGTGGCATGGCCCGGCACGGCGGCGGTGCCTTCAGCGGCAAGGATCCGACCAAGGTGGACCGCTCGGCGGCGTACGCGGCCCGGTGGGTCGCGAAGAACGTGGTCGCCGCCGGACTCGCGGATCGCTTCGAGGTGGAGGTCGCCTACGGGATCGGGATCGCGCGCCCGATCAGCCTGTCGGTGGACTCGTTCGGGACCGGGACCCTGCCCGATGACCGGATCCTCGCGCTCATCGAGCGCCATTTCGACCTGCGACCCGCATCGATCATCGCGGCGCTGGACCTGCGCCGGCCGATCTATCGCCAGACCGCGGCGTACGGGCACTTCGGTCGCCCTGACCTCGACCTGCCGTGGGAGCGGACCGACAAGGCCTCGCTGCTCGCGGCCGAGGCGGGTCTGCCCGTCCCGGAGGCAGTCGGGGCGTAGGCCGGGCCGGGAGGCGGGCCGGGAGCCGGGCCGGGCCGGGCCGGGAGCCCGGCCGGGGACCACGGATCGCGGTCATGTTCGCCTGACCACGCAGTCCGGCGACAGACGAGCGTGGATTGAGCGCGAATCCTGCAGATCCGGCTCGAATCGCGTCGCATCCACGCGGGTTCGTCGCCGATCTGTGTGCTGAGACGCCCGCCGCGGGCGTCGCCGGGCAGGGAACGTGACGCGGCGGTGGCTCAGCGCTCCGCGATCATCGAGGCCATGCCCTCGCCCTTGCCCGTCTGGCGGCTCTGCCAGCGCAGCAGCAACTGGCCGATGAGCAGCGTACCGATCGTGAAGAGCAGGATCATCGTCGCCACGGCATTCGTCTCGGGCGTCACCCCGCGCTTCACCTGGCCGAAGATGAACAGCGGCAGCGTGGACGAACCCGGCCCCGAAACGAACGTGGTGATCACGTAGTCATCGAAGCTGAACGTGAAGGCGAGCAGGAAGCCCGCGACGATCGCCGGCAGCAGCATCGGGAACGTGATCTGGCGGAAGGTCCGCCACGGGGTGGCGAACAGGTCCGAACTCGCCTCGACGAGCGTTCGGTCCATACCCGACAGCCGGGCCCGCACCAGCAACAGCACGAGGCTGGTGTTGAACAGCACGTGCGCCGCGATGATCGTCGGGTGGCCGAAGTTGATCTTGACGCCGAAGAGCGTCTCGACCACATCGAACCCGGTCGCGAAGAGCACGAGCGTCGACAGGGCGATCACGATCTCCGGGACGATGATGCTGGTGTAGGTCAGGGCATCGAACGCGAGGCGCGTCTTTTTGCCCACGCGCTGGAGGCCCAGGGCCGCCATGGTCCCGAAGAGGGTGGCCAGGATCGCGTTCGGGACCGCCACCAGGAAGCTGTTCGCGAGCGCCCGGTGGACCACGGAGTCGTTGAACGCCACCTCGAACCACTTGAAGCTGAACCCGTCCCACGCGGTCACGCGCCGGTTCGTGTCGTTGAACGCGAACAGCACGACGATCACGATCGGCAGGTACAGGAACAGGTAGACGAGGATCGTGTGGCCCTTGAGCCAGCCCTCGACGAGCCCCGCCCAGCGATCCACCGCGCGCGATTCGCGTCGCCCGGGCAGCTGGGTGGCCTTCTCCTTGGCCAGCGTCGGGGCGCTCACAGCATGCTCACTTCGCGGGTCTTGCGCCCCCGGTTCACGAACCACAGGTACAGCGTGATCGTCACGAACATGATCAGGATGAGCCCGACCGCGCGGGCGGAGCCCGACGGCCAGTTGCGCGCTTCAAGGAAGTCGGTGACGAGGGCATTGCCCATGAGGTAGGTGCGGCCGTATCCCAGGATCTGGGGGATGACGTACTCGCCCATCATCGGGATGAACACGAGGATCGTGCCGGTCACGAGGCCGGGCAAGGCGATGGGGAGCGTCACCTGGCGGAAGGTGGCCCAGCGGTTCGCGCCGAGATCCTTGGACGCCTCGATCAGGGTGCGGTCCATGCGCTCGAGCGTCACGTACACGGGGAACACCATGAGCGGCAGGTACCCGTAGACGAGACCGATCAACACCGCGACCGGCGTGCCGAGGACGCGGAACTCCTGGTCGCCGGTGATGGCCGAGACCCAACCCGCCAGGCCGCTGTCGGGTCCCAGCACGATGAGCCACGAGTACGTGCGGATGAGGAAGCTGGTCCAGAACGGGATCACCAGGAGCAGGATCAGGAGGCCCTTGTGCCGGCCCGCGCGCGTGGCGAGGTAGTAGGCAAGGGGCAGCCCGACGAGGAGGCAGGCGATGGCCCCCGCCGATGCCATCACGAGGCTCGTGATGAACGGGTCGGCCTTGTCGATGGCGCGGGCGTAGTTGTCCCAGACGAACCCGGGTTCGTAGCCACCGTTCCTCGCCCGGGTCCCGAACGAGAAGATGACCACGATGGCCAGTGGGGCGACCAGGAGGACCACGTACCACAACCCGGCCGGGAACAACAGGATCGTG
>CAYVJP010000081.1:0-10485 GCA_964451745.1 uncultured Anaerolineaceae bacterium
GACGTACGCACGGATGGTCGCCGGTGACTTCCGTTCCTGCATCAGCGCACGTCGCCAGGACATCAGACCGGCCCGGAAGTCTCCCGAAACGGCCTCCGGATTTAGCACTACTGACTGCGTAGCAGCACCCATTATCGTGGCCTCTCTGAGCGTGAAATGCCAGATTGTGAGGCCACTCTAACGACTCGTTAGAGCGCGGTCAACGTCAGGCGTCGGGCTGGGGCCGTTCGCGCCAGTACTCGGTGAACTCGGCGCATCGGCCATCGGCGTCGAAGCGCAGGAGCCACACGTTGTAGAACAGCGTCCGGACGGAGCCGTCGTCGTGCAGATAGGTGCTCTCCCCGACCGCGACCGCACGGTCGCCATCCACGGCGTAGGGCGCATAGCTCGCCGACCAGCTCCCGGCGGGGTCCGGGTCCTCCAGCCACTCGGCGACGAGGGCGTCGCGGCCCACCGTCGGGTCACGGTACGGCTGGTATCGATAGCGCACGTCCTCGCTGAAGAGCGCACCGACCGACGCGGGGTCATAGGTTCGCCACGCCTCGACATACGCATCGAGCCAGCGCTGGACATCGTCTCGGGTCATCACATCCTCCAGGGCGGACAGCATGTCCGCGTGCATCGAGCCTACCGCTCCAAGCATGCCAAGACCTGTCATCTATCCGAGCCCGGCGGTGAACGCGTAGACGGCATCGAGCGCGACATACCCCAGGCCACCGAGCGCAAGCGCCGGGATCACGGCCAGGTACCCACGACCACGGTCCGGCCAGGACCGGCCCAGGATGAGCGGCGCGACCAGACCCACCAGGGCGAATCCGATCCCGACCGCGACCTCGGGCAGGATCCGCGTGAGATAGATCCCCTCGGCGATGAAGACGGCGGCCACCAGGCCGATGGCGACGGCCCGCAGCCACGGCCGGGGGTCACGCCACCAGCGTCCCGCCGCGCCGAACACGACCCCACCCACGACGGACGCGACGCTCCACAGGACCAGCGCGCCCGTGCTGCCCCCGTACCCGAAGCGGAGCTGCACCGTCGCGTAATAGCCGACCACCGCCAGAGCCAGCGTCGCGACCCCGGCGCCCATCGCCCAGCGCAGGTTCGGCATCGCGGAGCCGACGAGGAACGCGACGACCAGCCACGGCGAGATGGCGTTCGCCGCCTGCGACCAGCCCTCGGGCAGGGTTCCCTGGCCGATCTGGGTCAGCGCGCCGGTCGCCAGACCGACACCGCCGATCGTTGCGATCCGCCGCCACGGGAGCGCGTTCAGGACCCGACGACCTCGAGCGCCCGGTCCAGCCTCGCGAGCACCCGATCGCGGCCGAGCGCCACCAGGGTGTCGAACAGCGGCGGCGTCGCGGTCCGCCCGGTGACGGCGACCCGGATGGTCATGAACAGGTCGCCGGCCTTCCAGCCGCGTGCCTCGGCCAGGGCACGAAGCGGGGGCTCCAGCTCATCGGCCTCGAACGCGACCGCACCGACGTCGGCGATCACCGCCCGAGCCGCCGCGATGGCCTCGCGCGTGGTCGCCACGTCCCAGCGCTTGGGCACGAGCAGCGCCGGGTCCAGGTCGACCTCCTCCACCCACAGGAACCCGACGAGATCGCCGATGGCCCCCAGCGTGGGGAGCCGCTCCTGGATGACCGGCAGCAGCGCCCGCACCTCCTCGTCGGTCGGCATCCGCTCGATGCGACCGGCGACGAGATCCGCCTCGATGAACGGCCGCAACCGATCGATGAGGTCGTCGGCCGACAATCGGCGGATCCACTGGCCGTTGAGCCACTCGAGACGCTCGCGGTCGAAGACGGCGCCCCCCTTGTGGACGCTGGCGATGTCGAAGCGCTCGACGATCTCGGGAAGCGAGAGCACCTCTTCCTCGGTGCCGGTGGACCAGCCCAGGAGCGCCAGGTAGTTCACGAGCGCCTCGCGGACGAAGCCCTGGGCGATGTAGTCGCTGACCGCGGTCTGCGCCTTGCGCTTGCTCATCTTGGTGCGGTCGGGGTTCAGGATCAGCGGCAGGTGGGCGAACCGCGGCACGTCATGGCCGAGCGCCCGGAACAGCAGGATGTGCTTGGGCGTGTTGGACAGGTGGTCCTCGCCGCGGATGACGTGGGTCACCTCCATCGAGGCGTCGTCCACGACCACCGTGAAGTGGTAGAGCGGCGTCCCGTCGGCACGGACGATGACGAAGTCGCCGCCGAGATTGCTGACATCGATCTCGACGTGCCCGCGCACGATGTCGTCGAACGCGACGACCCCCTCCCCGACCCGGAACCGCAGCGCTCCGCTGCGGCCCTCGGCCTCGCGCGCGCGGCGCTCCTCGTGGGTCAGCGACGCGCAGCGACCGACGTAGCGCGGCGGCAGCTTCGCCGCCTCCTGCGCCTGGCGATCGGCCGCGAGCTCCTCGGGCGTGCAATAGCACGGGTAGGCGAGGTCGTCCGCGAGGAGTCGCTGCGCGGCGGCCGCGTACGACGGCAGGCGCTCCATCTGTCGATACGGCGCATGCGGGCCGCGGGCTGGTTCGCCCGCGACCTCCGGCCCCTCGTCCCATTCGAGACCCAGCCAATGCAGGCCGTCGAGGATGTCCTTCTCGAACACGACGGTGCTCCGGGCGACGTCCGTGTCCTCCAATCGAAGGATGAAGGTGCCGCCCACGTGCCGGGCGTGGAGGTAGTTGAACAGCGCGGTCCGCGCCGTCCCGATATGCAGCGGCCCGGTGGGGCTCGGGGCGATCCGGACGCGATCGATGGTCATGGCCGAAGGCTAGCAGCCGGACGCTGGGGCGGCGTCAGGCGCGAGCGACGGGAACCACGTGGAAGAGCGCGGGGTCGGCGTCGCCGGGCAGCACGTGGACCAGGGCAGCGGGCCGCAGACCCAGCGTCGCCCGTCCCAGAGGGCCCTCCAGCGTCAGCGAGTCCAGCGAGCCCGAGCGGGCGAGGATCGTGATCGGCGCACCGGGCTTGAGCGCCCGGGCCTCCAGGTATGAGAGGAGACCGGCATCCTCCTCGGCCTCCTCGGTGATGCGATAGACGGTCGCGCGGCTGCCGGCTTCCATCTCGGACAGCGGTGTCCCGACCGGCCGCCGCTTGGCCGTCGCGAGATCGATCGGGTTGCCGTGCGGGCAGATCTCCGGATGGCCGAGCATCTCGTCGAGCCGGGCCTCCACGCGTGGCGAGATGGCACCCTGGAGCCGCATCGCCTCCTCGTCGGACTCCGCCCAACCCAGACCGACCACGCTGGTCAGGAGCCATTCGATGAGCGCGTGGCGTCGGAAGATCCCATCTGCTGCCGCCCGGCCAGCGGCCGTCAGGCGAAGTTCGCGCCCATCCTTGTGATCGACCAGGCCATCCACCGTCAGGCGGCGGAACATCTCGCTCGCCGCCTGGGTCGTCACGCCGAGGTGGCGTGCCACGCCGGCGGCCGTGACCTTGGCGCCCTCCGCGCCGCCGCCGATGCGCAGGGCGAGCAGGTACTCCTGCGCTGCGGCGGACAGGTCGCGCGGATCGTGGCGACGGGGCATGCCCTCAGGATACGGGACGGTCGCCGGTGCGGGAGGCCAGGACGACGAGGATCCCCAGCACCGCGAGCTGGGTGATCCACACGATCGTCTCCTCCCCCGGGTCGCAGGTGGCCGCGAAGCGTCCGCAGCCGGAGACCTCACCCGCGATCCAGCCGATCGCCAGGGCGATCGGGATCCAGCCGAGCGCGGCCAGGCCGACCCGCCAGATGCGGTGCCAGCGTGGGCGGCCGTCGACCGTCGCGGACGGCTGCGCCGGTGCCGGATCGGCGAACGGTGCATCGGTCGCCGGCCCCGCTGTCGCATCCCACCACGAACTCGTCGTGTGGGTCGGCGGCTCGGCCTCGGTGCCGGGTGCGTCCGGATCCAGGTCCGGCCCGCCGATGTCCGGCGCGCCGACGTCCGGCGTGCCAGGGTCCGGCCCGCCCAGGTCCGTCGCCGCGGCGGCCCCCGCTCCGCGCGCCGCAGCGGCGGCACGACGCGCCCGCGCCTGGTACTCCGGGCCGTGCTTGCGTGGATCCGCATATTCCTTCGGGTTGAGCGTCCAGTACGTCCCCGAGGTGGTGCCGTACCACGACGCGCCGCCCCAGTCCGGCTCGAACGGCTCGCGGTCGGCGCCGTCGTAGGACGTAGAGCCCAGGGTGGCCTTGTTGGGCGGGCGACTCGGTCGCTCGGGCCGCGGGGGCGGAGCGGTGCCGCGGCCCGCGGCGCCGGCGCCGCCCTGGTCGCCGGAGTCATCTTGGCGGTCAGCGCCACCCTGGCTGCCGGAGCCAGCCTGGCTGCTGCCCGCGTGGCGGGTTCCCCCCGTCCGCGTCCGTCGGGCACGTCCTCCGTACGCGCGGCGGGTGGCGTCGGCCCGGTCGGGATCGGCCCCCCATGGCGGACGCGCCTGACCCCCTCGAGTCGCTGAGCCTCCGGACGCCCCTGGACCGGCGATCTGGTCGTAGGCCGCCTGGATGGCCAGGAATCTCGGGAGCGATGCCTCGCCGGCAGCGTCGGGATGGTTGGCCTTGGCCAGGCGACGGTACGCCTGCTTGACCTCGGCGAGCGAGGCGCCGCGCGTGAGGCCGAGCGTTCGATAGGGGTCGGCGTTGGGGGCCATGGTCGCGAGTCTGCTCCAGCGGGTCGACGGCGGGTCGGTGGCGGGGTCGGTCGGGTCGACGGTGACGTCTGGTCGCGGGCCTGTCCCGATCAGCCGATCAGCTCACCCACCGGCGCGAGCTCGAATTCCGCGACGGCCTCCGCGGCCACGCGGCCGTGCGGATCGAGCGACGCCGGGCGGTGATACCGGGCCAGGACACGGAGCGCCTGGCCGTCGAGGACGCCCGCCTGGCGCAGCGCCTCGATCGAAGCGGCCCATGTCCCGCGGTCGTACCCGTCTCCATCTTCGATCTTGATCGCCAGTCCGGATGCAGCGGTGCCGTTGGTACCGACGCGTCGGCCGGGCAGGACCGCGATCGCCCGGAGCGCCTCCATCCCGGCCTTGCTCACGAGCCGTCCGGGTGCCGCCTTCATCATCGACGTGTCCAGCCGATCGTGCCGTCCGCCCACCATGTCGGGGTCCGCGAGCATCGCGTCGCGGATCGTGGTCAGGGCCGGCGCCAGGGACCGCCGCGGGTCCTTGGCGGCGACGGCGGATGGATCGGCCAGCATCGCGTACGCCTGCGCGACCTCGCGAAGACGGAACGCGTAGGTCTCGACGCCGCACCCATCGATGGCGGTCTCCAGCCGGTCGGGAGTCGTGGCGTACGCCCGAGCGACCGCCGCACGGTAGGCCGCCTGCGCCGGGTGCTGCGGCTGCCAGTAGGTGTCGAGGTCCCAGCCCTTGAGCCGGGCGAGCAGGAGCGAAACGGCATGCTGCCCCGAGCACATGTGCCGGATCGGGCTGGCCTTCTCGCCGTCACGGGCAAGGCGGGCCGCGGTCAACGCATCGAGGGGCATGCCCTCGTTCCCGCAGGCGAGCAACGACTGGCTCACGCCCGCGCGCCGGAACATCGCCTGGATCGTCCGGACGTGGATGTCCTCGCCCGAGTGGGAACTCGCCATGATCGCGATCTCACCGGGCTCCAGGTCGAACGCCTCGATCCCGCCCGCCTCGATGAGCGCGACCAGCCCGAACGGCTTGACCGTGGAACGCAGGGTGACGATCCGCTCCGGGTCGCCCAATTGGCGAAGCAGGCGCCCGTTCGCATCCACCTCGACGATGTCGCCGCGGTGCACGCTCTCCTCGATCCCGTTGCGCAGTTGGCGAACGAGGATCGGCGTGTCCGGGCGGAGGCGGACGCGGGCCCGCGGTCGGGGCTTCATCGGGGTCGCGCGCTCCACCGTGACACTCACCCGTCGAGGATACTCCCCGACCCGGCAACCTCGTTCGTCGCGGTGGCCATCGGATGGTCCCGGGCGGTCATGGGACGTCGGCGCGTCGGGTCGAGGGCTCGTCGATTGCGTCATCGCGGGCGCGATGTCACCATGGGCCGACCCGGTCCGCACCGCCGGGCGGTAGATCTCGGGGGTTCTTCACATGGTCCACGACCAACGGCGCCGCCCTGGTCGCGGGACATCGTGGCCGGCCATCGTCATGGCGGTCGCCGTCGCCCTCGCGGCGCTCCTCGTCCCCGCCGAGCAGACGCCCAACGCTGCCGCGGCCGCGCCCACCATCAAGACCGAGGTCCTCGTCTACGGCGGCACCCCCAGCGGCGTCCTCGCCGCCGTGACCGCCTCGCGCGCCGGCGCGGACGTGATCCTGCTCGAACCTCGCCAGCACCTCGGCGGCATGATGAGCAGCGGGCTCGGCTGGACCGACTTCGGCGCGCGCGGGACGCTTCGCGGCTACACCGGCGAGTTCTTCGACCGGACGCAGGCGGCCGAGGGCTTGCCGGACGGGCGGTTCCACTTCCAGCCACACACCGCCGAGTACGCCTTCCGCGCGATGCTCCACACGACCGATGTTCGCGTGCGGTACGGGGAACGCATCCGCGATCGCGGCGGCGTCAGCAAGAACGGCAAACGCATCCTGACCCTCACCACCGCGACCGGCCGGACCTACGCGGCGAAGGTGTTCATCGATGCCACCTACGAGGCGGACCTGATGGCCCAGGCGGGTGTCAGCTACGCCGTCGGTCGGGAGGGACGCTCCACGTACGACGAAACGCTCGCCGGCGTCCGCCCGACCCAGCTGCTGCTCACCCTCGACGACGCCGTCGCCCGGCCGTTCGTCACGCCCGCCCCCCGCTCCGTCGGAAGCGCGGACGGTCGGATCCAGGATTCGAACTACCGGATCTGCTTCTCGTCCGACCCCGCGAACCGGACGGCCTTCACGAAGCCGGCCGGCTACGCGTCGCATGAGTACGACGTCTACATCGAGTACCTGAAGGCCCGCTCGAAGTCGAGCGGGACAGCGGCACGCCTGAGCTGGATCCTGGGCATCTCACCGCTCCCGAACCAGAAGTACGACGTCAACGATGTCGGCCCCCTGAGCACCGCGGTCCCCGGGCTGAACTGGGACTATCCGGAGGCCGACCACGCCACCCGGCTCGAGATCGAGGCGGAACACCGACGGTTCACGCAGGGGCTGCTGTTCCATCTCCGGAACAACCGTCGCGTCCCGTCCTCCGTCCGCAACGAACTCGCCCGCTACGGCCTGTGCAAGGACGAGTTCACCGACAACGACAACTGGCCGTGGCTGCTCTACCTGCGTGAAGGGCGTCGGATGGTCGGGGAATACGTCCTGCGCCAATCCGATATCGGGACATCACAGGGGAAGCCGGACATCATCGGGATCTCCTCGTACCGGGTGGACTCCCACTACGTGTCGCGCTGGATCGACGACGATGATCGACTCCTGGTCGAGGGCCTGATGTCGCTGGCGTACCAGCGCTACGCGATCCCCTATCGGTCGATCACGCCCAAGCGGACGGAAGTGACCAACCTGCTCGTGAGCGTCGCGGCCTCGGCCAGCCACGTCGCCCACTCGTCCCTGCGCATGGAGCCGCAGTACATGCTGATGGGAGAGGCGGCCGGCGAGGCAGCCGCGTTGGCCATTTCGCGGCCGCCTCAGAGCCCGGTGACCCAGGCGAAGGACGTCCAGCGGATCGATGTCGGGGAGCTCCAGCGTCGGCTCCAGGCGCACGGCGCCTACCTCGACAACCCGGTCGTCGGCGCCCAGACGCCGCTGAACGACGCCGACCGACGGCGACGCTAGCGCGCGGTCGGCTCGCGCCCAGCGCGCGTCGGCTCGCCTCAGCTCGAAGCGAGCAGGGCGGCGAGGCGGTCCCAGGTCTCGATCGCGCCCTTGGTCATGCCGGTCGAGAGGGCCATGTCGATGACCTCGGGCGATCCCATGTGGGACGTGGCCGTGACCCGCGTGCCCGCGTCGACGTCCTCGAGGATGAAGGTCTCGGGTCCGCCCTGGGGGCCCTGGTCGTCGATGTCGAACATGAACGTCCAGGTGAACCGCTCGGGTGGGTCGATCTCGAGGTACTCGCCGAAGAACGAGATGTCCTCGCGATCCGGTGCGCTGCTGTCGTAGCGCCACTTGCCGCCTGGCCGGACATCCATCTCGACCACGGTCGTCGTGGTGCCGTGCGGGCCCCACCAGCGCGGGACGAGGGTCGGATCGGTCATCGCCTTCCAGACGAGCTCGCGCGGCGCAGCGAAGGTGCGCACGTACACGAGGTCGCCGCCTTCGGAGTAGATGGTGGTCGTGTCGGTGCTACCGCGATCGATGCGGGTCGCTGTCATCGTCGTCTCCATGTCCTGTCTCCTCCGTGTCCTGGAGTTCCCGAAGGAACGTGTCGAGGCGCTCGAAGCTCTCCTCCCAATGGGGTCGGTACTGGCCGACCCACTCGGCGACGTCCCGCAGCGGTCCCGCGCGCAGCCGTCGCGGTCGCCACTGCGCCTGACGGCCCATCTCGATGAGACCGGCTCGCTCCAGCACCCTCAGGTGCTTCGAGATGGCGGGCTGGGTCATGTCGAACGGTTCGGCGAGGTCCTTGACGGACGCCTCGCCCAGGGCGAGACGGGCCAGGATCGCGCGACGGGTCGGATCGGCCAGGGCGGCGAACGTGGTGCTGAGCGCGTCGTTCGGCTGCATGTCCATCACTACTTGGTTATATAACCTGTTGGTACTTTACCGGACCGTCGGTCGTTGTCAACCCCTGCGCCGGCGTTGGCTGCTATCGTCGCGACCATGGGATTGGGATTCGGACTTCTCAGCGCGCAGCTCCGCCCCGGCGAGACCGACTGGACGCGCGCCTACGACGACACGATCCGCCTCGCGGTCGAGGCCGAGCGACTCGGGTTCACGTCGGTCTGGACGACCGAGCACCATTTCGTCGATGACGGCTACATGCCCTCGCTCCTGGTCGTGGGTGCGGCGCTCGCCCAGGCGACGTCTCGGATCGAGCTGGGCACGGGCGTCGTCCTCGCCCCGATGCACCATCCGATCCGCCTGGCCGAAGACGCGGCGACCGTCCAGCTGCTCAGTCACGGGCGGCTGATCCTCGGCCTCGGGCTCGGATGGTCGGAGGTGGAATTCGCGGGTCTGGGTGCCGACGCACGCCGGCGCGGCGCGGCCATGGACGAGATCCTGCAGATCCTCCCGCAGGCATGGAGCGGCGAGCCGTTCACGCACCGCGGAGCGGTCTATGACCTCCCCACCCTCGGTGTCCGGCCGCGACCATCGACGCGGATCCCCGTGCTCGTCGGTGGAAGCGCGGAGCCGGCGATCCGGCGCGCCGCGCGCCTTGCCGACGGGCTCTTCGCGAACGCGCCGGCCGACGTGTTCGTCAAGGAGGTCGGCTGGGTGCTCGATGAGTGCGAGCGGATCGGTCGCGACCCGTCCACGTTCCGGTTCGTCCATTACTCGGTGCTGCTGCCGGGCGACTCGCGCGAGGCGGCGCTCACGCGCTACCGCGACGCGTTGTGGGCCATGCAGTGGAAGTACTCGGACATGGAGGCTTCCGCCGTCCGTCCGCTTCCACCACCGGCCCCACCGCCGTTCGCAGGGTCGCTCGACACGCTGGTCAAGGGGCGGGCCACGTATGCCGGGCGCCCGGAGGCGATCGTGGAGGCCCTGCTCGACATCCGCCAGCGTGCCGGCGTACCCGTGGACTTCGTCGCCCGGAGCCACTTCCCCCTCCTGGAGTTCGACGCGCAGGTGGACCTGATGCAGCAGCTCGCCGAGGGCGTCGCGCCACACGTCTGAGCCACGACCCATCGCGCTGGAGGAGGCGGGCCATGACCGACAAGCGGCAAGCCAGGAGTGCGACCTTCTCGGACGAGGAGAAGGCCGCGATGAAGGAGCGGGCCAGGGAGCAGAAGGCCGCCGCGCGCCGCAAGGCCAGCGGGGCCAAGGCCGATGGCGAAGCCGACGTGCTCGCGAAGATCGCCGAGATGTCAGGGCCCGATCGCGACATGGCGGAGCGGATCCATGCCATCGTCAAGGCCAGCGCCCCGACCCTCTCGCCACGGACCTGGTACGGGATGCCGGCCTATGCCAACCCGGACGGCAAGGTCGTCTGCTTCTTCACCGCCGCCGGCAAATTCAAGTCGCGCTACGCGTCGTTCGGCTTCAACGAGGATGCGAACCTCGATGAGGGAACCATGTGGCCGACGGCCTGGGCGATCACCAAGCTGACTCCCGCCGACGAGGCACTGATCGAAGCGCTCGTGAAGCGGGCGGCGAGCTGAGGGCCGAGGGCCGAGGGCGATCTCGCCGCGGGGCGCGTGCCGGTAGCCGTGCGGGCGTCGCCGCCGCGGTCAGTCCGAGTGGCCGGTGCCAAACTGGCGGTCGCCGGCGTCTCCCAGGCCGGGCATGATGTAGCCCTTCTCGTTGAGGCCGCGGTCGAGCGACGCGCAGTGGATCTCCACATCGGGGTGCGCGGCCTGGACCGCGGCGACGCCCTCGGGCGCGGCGATCAGGTTGACGAGCTTGATCCGGACGGCACCCCAGCGCTTGAGGACATCGA
>CAYVJP010000082.1:0-10428 GCA_964451745.1 uncultured Anaerolineaceae bacterium
CTGCTGCGGATCGCGCGATCCGGGCCGGGAAGGACGGCCGCGGCGTGAGCGATCGTCACCGCCCGGCGGGGGCCGCAACGTCACCTGCGGGTCAGGTCCGCCGCAGGACCTCCCTGGCCGCGAGGAAACCGCTCATGCCATGGACCCCGCCGCCAGGTGGCGTGGACGATGAGCACAGGTAGAGGCGCGGGTTCGGGGTCGTGTACGGATTCCACCGCAGGACCGGGCGGAACAGCAGTTGCCGCAGGTCCTGGATCCCACCGTTGATGTCGCCGCCCACGTAGTTCGCGTTGTAGGCCTCCATCTGCGGGGCCGATCGGGTGGATCGCGCGAGGATGCGATCGCCGAACCCGGGGGCGTACCGCTCGACCTGGGCTTCGATGGCCGCGGTGCGGTCTCCGGTCCAGCCGTTCGGCACGTGGGCGTACGCCCACGCGGTGTGCTGCCCCGCCGGCGCCCGACCTGGATCTGCGACCGTGGCCTGGACGAGCAGCACGAACGGTCGCTCGGCGACCGTCCCCCGGGCAACCGTCGCCTCGGCGGCGAGCAGGTCCTCGAGCGTGCCGCCGACGTGCACGGTGCCGGCGCGTGCCGTCTGCGGGTCACGCCACGGGATCGGGCCGTCGAGGGCCCAGTCGACCTTGAAGACGCCCGGTCCATATCGGTAGGCGCCCAGCTGGCGTCGGTAACCCGCCGGCAGCCGATCGCCGGCGATCGCGAGCAGCTGACGCGGTGTCACGTCGAACAGGACCGTCCGGGAGGGAGGAATCTCGTCGAGCGTCCGGATGGGGTGTTCGGTCACGATCTCGACGCCGGCTGCAACTGCCTCGGCCGCGAGGGCTTCGGCGATGCGTCCGCTGCCCCCGCGGGCCACCGGCCAGCCGACGGCATGAGCGAGCATCGCCAACACGAGCCCGAACGAGGCGGTGAGCGGGCGGCCGAGGGGCACCATCGCGTGGGCGGCCATGCCGCCGAACAGGGCGCGGGCCGCCGGTTCCCGGAACGCCAGGCGGGCCAGTGTCGTGGCCGGGAGCAGGGCCGGGAGCCCGAACCGAGCAAGGACGAGGGGGTGGCGCGGCGGTCGGACGATCGGGCCGAGGATCGAATCGAGGAGTGGCTGCCAGGATCGGACCAGGGGGCCGAGCAGTCGAATCCAGGCGTTGCCGTCCCGTCCGAGCGCCTCGCCCATCGTGTCGAGGTCGCGCTCCAGCAGGACGCTCCGCTCCGGCGTCAGTGCGTGTGCCAACGGCGCCGACGGCTGGGACCACGTGAGACCGTGGCGTTCGAGGTCCAGCGTGCGGAAGAACGGTGACGCGATCCCGAGCGGATGCACGGCCGAGCACGGATCGTGGATAAAGCCGGGCAGCGTCAGCTCGGCGGACCGGGTTCCGCCGCCGATCGTCGGGGCGGCCTCGTACAGGCGGACGGACCGACCCGCCCGGGCGAGCGTGATCGCCGCGGCAAGGCCGTTGGGCCCACCGCCCACGACGACCGCATCGAGCCCAACGTTCATGGCCCGGCTGCCCGCCGGGCGGCCGGGCCGCGCGATCCGGTCAGGAGGCCCTGCGTCGCCGGAACCAGCGCGCCGGAGCGGTGATCGTGGAGACGGCCATGTTGAGGGCGGGCGAGTGTCGAAGATTCCGGACGTACCGCCACTGGCGCTGTCGATCGACGCAGAGCTTCGTGGCCGAGACCTCGGGCTGCTCCACGCCGAGCGAGCGGGCGAGATTCGCGAGGGTCTGCTCCCAGAACCGGTCGTTGGAGCGGTTCGCGCCCAGGAGGTACGTCAGCTCGACGAACGGGTCGCTCGTGCGCTCGAGGGCCTGGGCCTGGGCTACCGTCGTGTCCCCGTCGCGGTAGGCGCTGAAGGTGATCCATGCCGACAGGGCGTGTCCTTCCGGGGTCATGAACGTGAACGATTCCCGGTCAGCGTAGATGACCATGACGCCGGTCGACATTTTCACCGGCGAGCCCGGGACCGGCGCGACCTCGAGCAGGGCGACCTCGCCCGGGGCGATGCCGGCGAGCGGCGCGTAGAACGCCGCCCCGCTCGGCCAGAACGTCGGGAACCGCTCCTTCCAGTGCGTGATCACGGCCTCCGGGTCGAGGGTCGAGCCCGGCAGGCGAACGGAGAAGGTCTTCTGCCACATCTGGCCGAAGCCCTGGATCGGCCCGACGACCCGCCGTCCGGTCACGGTGTCGACGCCGGCCCCCGTGGCGGTGGTCGAGAGCCGGTTCACCGGCTGGGCCCAGGACTCGTGGTCGCGAGGCGTCGGGGTGGGGGATGCCGTCATGCGAGGGCTCCTTCCGGCCTGTGGTTCAGGCCACGCCAGCGGCAGCCAGGGCCGCAGGCTCGTCGTCGTGGATGCCGATGGCCTCATCGAGGCGGGTCAGGGCGAGGATTTGGCGGTAGTGGTCCGACAAGCCGATCGCGAGCAACCGCTGGCCACTACGCTGGGCTCGCACCAGGAGCGTGACGAGCAGGCCGATGCCGCCGCTGTTCATGTAGTCGAGGCCCCCGAAGTCGAGCAGGACCGACCTGGCGGCAGGTCCAGCCTGTCCATACGCGCCCATCAGGGCCGGCTCGCTCCCGGACGTGATCTCGCCGTGGATGCGAAGGATCGCCGCCGAGCCGTGGAGCTCGACGTCAACGGTGGTGGCGCTCATGCCGTGGCCTCCTGGTTCCCTGCGGTCGGATGCGTGGCGGATGGGGCCGGCCCGTCCGCGATGGTCAGGTAGTCGCTCAGGCGCGTGATCCGGAAGATCTCGCGGTAGTGCTCGGACAGGCCGACGGCCACGACCTCGCGGTGATCCCGGCGCGCCTCCGCGAGGAGCCGGACGACGAGCGCGATGCCGGTGCTGTTGATGTAGCCGGCGGCGCTGAAGTCGAGGGTCACGGGGCCGGTCCCGATCGTCCGGGCCTCGGCATAGGCCGCGTCGAGGGCGCTGTCCCCGTCGCGATCGACCCGTCCGACGAGCGTGATCAGGGCGCCGTCCGCGTCGGCGCGGACGGTTGCCTCAAGTGGACTGGTCATCGCCGGAACCTCCGAGGTCGAGCGTGAGCACGACCGTCTGGCGCTCGCCGTCGTGAACCACCTCCACGCGGTCGACCATCTGTTGGATGAGGAACAGGCCCCAGCCGCGCGGCTTCTGGAGCCCGGCGAGCTTCATCTCGAGGTCCGGGACCTCCGCGTCGGCGGGGTCCGGGATCTCTCCACCGAGGCCCGCGTCGGCGATTCCGACGCGGAGCCCCGTGCTCGTGCGCTCGACCCGGATCCGCACGGGCACGCTTGGGTCGCCCTGCGAGCCGTATTCGATCGCGTTCATCGCGGTCTCGCTGACCGCGGTCTTGAGGCGCTCGAGCCGGGCAGGGTCCGCGATGTGCGGTGCGACCACCGCCGCGACGCGCTCCATGGCCAGCCGCTCGTTGCCGAGGGCGCCGGGAAGCTCGAACTCGGCGAGGACCTCCGAGGCGCCGGCCAGGGCCAGGGCGTCGGCATCGTGATCGGCGACGGTATCGCGATCGGCTTCGGCGAGGGCGCCGACCGCTGCCGCCCGTTCGGTGGCGCCGCTCGCGGCCGAACGGCGCAGGGCGACCATCGTGATGTCGTCCTCCTGCTCCCAGCCGCTGCCGGTGAAGGCGTGGAGCCGCTCGAGCAGCTCGTCGAGCAGCTCGGTGCCCGAGAGGTCGCCGGACAGGTCGTCCCTGAGCCGCGGGAAGCCATACATGGCGCCGGCCGGATCGTGGGCCTCGATGATCCCGTCGGAGTAGAGGAGCATGCTGTCGCCGGGGCCGATGTCGCCCTCGCGCTCCTCGTACTGGAGTCCTGGCAGGAGGCCGAGCGGCATCCCGGTCGCCCGGAACTCCACGACCCCATCGGCCGTTCGGACGTACGGGAGGTTGTGGCCGGCATTGGCGTAGACGACATGGCCGGTGGCCGGGTCGAGGACCAAGTACAGGCAGGTCACGAACATCCGCTCCGGCATCTCGGCGGCGAGCAGGTCGTTCGCCCGGGCGAGGACCGCGCCCGGCGCCACGAGCCGGGGCGCCTCGGCGCGCAGGATCGAATGGGTCCGGGCCATCACGAGCGCGGCGGGGACGCCCTTGTCGGTCACGTCGCCGACGACGACGCCGATCCGGCCGCCCCCGAGGTCGATGAAGTCGTAGAAGTCGCCGCCCACGACCCGGGCGGGCCCGTAGTACGCGGCGACCTGCCACTCCGGGAGCGTCGGGAGCTCGCGTGGCAGGAACTGCTGCTGGATCAGCTGGGCAACCTTGAGCTCCTGTTCGTAGCGCTCGCGCTCCGCCGCCTCGGCCGCCTGCTCCCGGACGAGCTGGGCGACCCGGATCGCCGGCGCGGCCTGCGCTGCCAGGGTCGCGAGGAGGCGGCGGTCGTCGGACGAGTACTCCTGCTCCGACAGCCGTGGGCCGAGGTTGAGGGTCCCGATCAGCTCCCCCTGGGTGACGAGGGGGACGACGAGGGCCACGCCGGCCTCCCGGAGCTGGTCGAGCGCGGGCGACGTGAGCTCGAGCCGGGCGAGGTCCACGGGTCCCGGCGCCGACTGGAGGTAGGCGAAGAGCGGATCGGTCTCGGCGATGTCGACGGCGACACCGGGTTGCTCGACCACATCCGAGGCCGAGCTCGCATCGACGGCAGAGGCGGCCGCCGGGTCCTTCGCGGACCGATCGAGCAGCCGGCGGATCGGGCGGGTGAGCACGGTCATGGGCGGCATCCTGCGGCCTGGTCGTTCGGACATCGTTACGGAACCACCTCAGTCGACCTGCGCGTTGCGTTGCGCGGCCAAGGCCCGGTAGACACGCTTCACGAGGCGCTCCGGCGCCGGTCGTCGTCCCCGCGAAGCCAGACGTGCGTGCCGGTCGGTCGAACGGCGACGCCGGCCGAGGCAACGAGCGCGCCGCTGATCGCGGTGAGGTCGAGCTCATCGCGGAGGCGCTCCGCCAACGCGTCGGCGGTGTGTTGCGCGTCGACCCGGGCTCGGTCGAACCGACGGTCCACCACGGCCTGGACCCGTCGGCGGAGTGGTTGGAAGAGGGCGAAGGCGACGATGGTGGACGCCGCCACGGCCAGCGTCCCGCCCTGAGTGATGCCGGCGAGCACGGCCTGCAGGCCGACCACGAGACCACCGAACACGGCGGCCAGGAGTCCGGTCACCACGAGGTACGAGACAGTCCGGCTGACGATCCGGTCGATGTCGTAGAGGTGGTAGCGAAGGATCGCGATGCCAACGGCGATCGGGATCGTCGGGTAGGCGAACACGGCAGGCCACCACATCCAGAAGCCGGTCGAGTCGACAAAGGCGATGACGACGAACGCGAAGACGACGGTGCAGAGGCTCGCGCTGAGCGCTGCGAGCAGCCACTTGAACTGCGCCCGCTCCACGTCCCGCGACCGGCGGAAGCGGACGATGAGCGTCCCGATCGATACCGCCAGGGACAGAAGGACGCCGACATAGACGAGGTCCGACAGGATCGGCCAACCGGCCCAGTCGGGCACGACGGCGAGCGGAAGCTGGACTTCCGCCGTCGACTCGTCTCGGAAGGTGATCGGCCAGGTCGGAGCGAAGGCCAGGATAACGCTGAAGCTGGGCGGGATGGCCACCGCGATCCGCCCCGCTCGGCCGATCCACCCGGCAGGGAATCGGCCGCTCGGAAACAGAACCGCGAGGGCGACGAACAGGCCGAAGAACAGGCTCGCGGTCCACGCGTTGAACCAGGCGTAGGCAGTGACCCAAGGGTCGGCGTGGCCCGCCACGACCTGTGAGGCCGAACCCGGGAGCGTGCTGCCCACGGCGGAAAAGGCAAACGCAAGGCCGAGCAGGAGCCAGCCCACGACCTCGCGCGGCCGCTTCCACGACAGGACCAGCCCCACGCTCGCGAAGGAGCTCACGATCAGCCAGCCGCCCAGGTCCTGGCCGGCCCATATCGACGGGACAAGCACGAATCCGCCGAGCAGGAGGTGGGCCACGAGCCGCCGCCGGAGGTTCACCCCCGTCCCTCGGACGACCGGATCCACATCGCCGCGCTGCGTGGTCCGACCGATCGCGCGACCGCGTCGAGTGCGCCACCCCCGATCTCGTCGAGATCCGTGACCCCTCGGAGATGCGAGGCGTAGCCCTCGACAATTCGCTCGGCGTCGTAGCGACGCCGGTTGAAGCGGTGGTCGACCGCGGCCTGGACCCGTCTGCGGACCGGCTGGAAGGCGGCGGCCGCCGCCAGGGTTGAGGCAGCGACGGCGAGGCTGCTCTCACTCGTGACCGGTGCGAGGAGCGCCTGGAGCGCGACGATGAGGCCGGCGAACAGGGCACCCACCAGGCCCGTTGTGAGGGCCCATGAGATCGTCCGGCTGACGATGCGGTCGATCTCGTACAGGCGGTACCGCAGCACGGCCACGCCGATCGCGATGGGGACGCTGGGAATGGCCACGATCGGCCCGATCCAGATGGCCCCTGAATCGGCGGCGCCCGGGATCAGCGCTCCCGCCACGAAGCCTCCGAACACGCCCGCGACGAGCAGGCCGAGCGAGGCCGTGATCCATCGGAACTGCTGTCGTTCGAGACCGGTCGACTGCCGGAACCGGACGACCAGGGAGACCGCCGAACCTGCCAGCAGCACGACGAGGGGGATGATGGCCGTGTCCGGCGTCAGGATCCGCCAGAACGGAAGCCGCGGCAGCAGCGCGACCGGATTTGCGACGGCGGTCCCGTAGGGCGAGTCCTCGAAGGTCACCGAGATCGTCGGCATGAGGAACGAGCCAGCCAGGACGACGAACCCGATGCCGAGAACGACGCGCCCGACCGATCCCCACCAACCCGATGGGATCCGCCCCGACGGAAAGACGATCGCGAGCGCTGCCAGCATCCAGAACATCGCGAGGCCGGCATTGGCCTGGAGGACCGCCAGGACTGCGGTGGCAATAGACACGGAACCGTCGGCGAATGCATCCGGCGTGCCCCCGACCTCCGCCAGGACGAAGACCATCGCCCAGCTGAGGGCCAGCAGGAGCCAGCCGATCGAGGTACCTGGACGCCGGATTGCCAGGAGCGTGCCGACACCGGCGTAGGGAATGAACCAGACGAGGCCGATGCCGCTCGGCGCGGCGAGGATCGACCCGGCCAGGAACAGTGCGCCGAGGACCACCCGTGGGGGCCACCCCAACGGCACGAAGCGGGGCGTTTCGTCGGGGACCGCTTTCCGCCCCGGGACGCTCGAGGCGCGCACCGGGGCCGTCATGCCCCGTCGCCTCGAGGCCAGGCGGTGATGACCAGCGTCGGGACCTCCCATGCGTTCCGCGCGTCCACGGCATCATCCTGCCGGACCCGGCGTCCCGACATCGTTACGAAGCGGCCCCGCGCCGTGCCGTGCGACGCGAGAACGTTACGGACCGGGCCTCAGCCGCTGTACCGTTGCGACCATGGCTCGCGGACGCATCGCCATATGCCTGCTCGGACCGGTCGACATCCGGGTGGGCGGCGCGCGCCTCGCGGTCGATACGCGCAAGGCGCTCGCCATGCTCGCGTACCTGGCGGTCGCCGCGCGACCCATGAGTCGGGAAGCGCTCGCGGCGCTCCTCTGGCCGGAGGCCGACGACGTGGCGGCGCGAGGGGCGCTTCGGCGGACCCTCTCGGTCCTCCACTCGGGCCTCGGTCGGCGAGGGCTGGCCATCGACCGCTCGATGATCTCGGTCACGCCCGGGGCGACGACGGTCGACGTCGCGGCCTTCCGCGAGCTGGTGGCGGTGGCCCGTGAGCATGGGCACCACCCGGATGACCCTTGCCCCACGTGCATCGACGCCCTCGAGGCGGCGGTCGGCCTCGTGCGCGGCGAGTTCATGGATGGCTTCGCGCTGCGCGACAGCGAGCCGTTCGACGATTGGCAGCGCAGCGAAGCGGAGGCGCTGCGGCGAGATCGCGCGGCGGCGCTCGAACGGTTGTCGCGCGCCCACCTGGCCGCCAAATCCTGGGACCGCGCGATCGCCGCGGCCCGCAGCTGGCTCGACCTCGATCCACTCCACGAGCCGGCTCATCGGCTCCTGATGATGGCGTATGCGAAGGCGGGCGAGGCGGCGGCCGCCGTTCGGCAGTACCGCGACTGCGTGCGCGTGCTCGATCTCGAGCTCGGCGTTGCGCCGCTCGCCGAGACGACCGCGCTCTACGACGCCATTCGAACCGGAGCCGTCGGGCCTGGCCTCACCGAGGGCGGCGTGCGCGCCGACGCTCCTGTGCGCCGGGCCCCGGAACCGGACGTCGCGCGCGTGCTGCCGCTGGTCGGACGGGAGCGTGAACTCGAACGGATCGAAGCCGTCCTCCGGGGCATCGGTCCGGACGGGCGCCTGGTCGTGCTCGAAGGCGAGCCGGGAATCGGCAAGACCCGCCTCGCCCGGACCCTGATCGAGCGCCGCCCCCGGGATGCCCGGGTCCTCGAGGCTCGCGGGTATGCGGGCGAGGCGGCCATTCCGTATGCCTCGATCGCCGAGCTCATCCGGTCGGGCCTCGCCGCGCCGGACGCCGGCGCCCGGCTGGGGCGGGTCCGCCCCGCCGACCTCGCCGAGGTCGCGCGACTCGTGCCCCTGCCGGGTGTCGTTCCGCGCGATCCCACGCCGGGCGACCCCCTGGGCCGGACCCGGCTGCTCGAATCGCTGGCCGAAGTGCTCGCGGCGCTGGCGGACGGGCCGGAGCCCGGCCTCGTGTGGCTCGACGATGCCCATCTGGCCGACGCCTCGAGCATCGAGGCGATCGGGTTCGTCGCACGTCGGCTCATCGATCGTCCCGTCGCCCTCCTGCTGGCATGGCGTCGCGAGGACCTCGTGCCGGGCACGGCCGAGACGATCATCGGGCCGGCCGACATCAAGGGCCCGACCGTGATCACGCTCCGGCGGCTCGGTGGCGCGGACGTCGCTTCCCTGGCCAGCGCCGCCCTCGGCCCCGGCGCGACGCCCGATGTCGTCGACGCCCTGCTTGCCGATTCGGAGGGATTGCCGCTCTACCTCGCGGAGGCCCTCGCGGATCCGCACGGGGATCCTGGCCGCGCCCATGGGACGGTCGACGCCATGATCCGCGGTCGACTGGCGTCGACGTCGGAGCTCGCGACGCAGGTTGCGAGCGCCGCCGCCGTCATCGGCCGGTCCTTCGACCTCGACACGGTGCGCGAGGCCGCCGGTCGATCCGAGGAAGAGACCGTGCTGGCACTCGAGGAGCTCACGCGGCGCGGGCTGGTGCGCGAACTCGCAACCCGGGACACGCCCGCGATCCGGTACGACTTCTCGCACGGGCGGCTCCGCGACGTCGTCTACCAGGACGTCGGCCTGGCCCGGCGACGGCTGCTCCACCGACGCGTCGCGGAATCGCTTCGCAGCAGCGGCCCGCCCCGGGAGCGCCACCGCTGGTCCGTGATCGCCTACCACCTGCAGCTGGCCGGCGATCTCCAGCGCGCTGCCGAGGCCCATCGCGCCGCCGGACTGGAGGCCCGCAGCGTGTATGCCAATCGCGAGGCTCGCGACCACTTCGAGGCCGCGCTCGCGCTCGGCCACCCGGACGCCGCCGGGCTCCACCGCGCGGTCGGGGAGGTCCTCACCGTGATGGGCGACTACGGCCCCGCGATCGACCACCTCGACACGGCTGCGGCTCTCGCTGCGCCGCAAGCACTGGCGGGGATCGAGCTCCAGCTCGGCCGCGTCCACGCCCGCCGCGGCGATTGGGCGCGGGCCGAGGCGAACCTCGCGGCGGCGCTTGCCGCGACGGACCCGGGGGCCGACGCGCTTCGGAGCGAGATCCTCGCCGACCGGAGCGCCGTCGCCCACCGCCGCGGGGACGACGACGCGGCGATGAGCGCCGCCGGCGCGGCCCTGGCCGCCGCGGAGGCCGCGGGCAGTGACCGGGCTGTGGCCCGCGCCGAAGGCGTGCTCGGGATGCTCGCCCGTCGTCGGGGCAACCTCCCCTCGGCGCGCCGCCACCTCGAGCGGGCACTCGCCGTCGCCGCGAGTGACGGCGACGCGGACCTGCGCCTTGCCGCACTCAACACCCTGGCGCTCGTCCTCGGCGATGCGGGTGACGCACGCGCCGCGATCCCGCAGGCCGAGGCGGCCCTCGCCCTCAGCGTCCGGATCGGTGACCGGCACCGGGAGGCCGCGGTCGAGAACAACCTCGCGGATCTGCACCGCGCGGCGGGAGACGACGATGCCGCGATGGAGCACCTCAAGCGGGCGGTGACGATCTTCGCCGCAGTCGGCGGCGAGGCGGCCTCACGGGAGCCGGAGATCTGGAAGCTCGTCGAATGGTGACCCCGACCGGCCACCGGGCGGGGAGACGCCGGGGCGGGCCACCATATGCGGTCGCTCGTGGCCTCGGCCTATTCGGTGCCGCCGACCCCGCCGCTCCCGCCGAGCCAGATCCGTTCGCCTGAGAACCGCT
>CAYVJP010000083.1:0-10346 GCA_964451745.1 uncultured Anaerolineaceae bacterium
GGAGCACGTCCGGGCCATCGCCACGGCCGGTGCCGCGGGCGTCATCGTCGCGTCGGCGCTCGTGGACGCGCTTGGTCCCGACGGTCGCGATATCGATGCGCTGACCGACCTCGTACGCCGGCTGCGAGCAGCCACGGCCTCCTAGCCAAGCGGTACTCTCCGCGCATGCGAAAGCCACTCAAGCGACGGTTCGACGCCCGCGTGGACGCCTTCCTGGCCGACCCGGCCTCGCCGCGCAAGGCGACCCAGGTCATGATCGCGCTGACCGTGGTGACGGTCCTCGCGGGCGCCGTCGTGATCTGGCTGTTCGACCCGGAGGAGGACTTCCCCGACTTCGCCACGTCCCTGTGGTTCACGCTCCAGACGGTCACCACCGTGGGCTACGGCGACGTCACGCCCGATACGTCGTTCGGCCGGGCCGTCGCCGGCGTCGTGATGGTCGTATCGATCGCGTTCATGACCATCGTCACCGCGCTGGTCACCTCCACGTTCGTCGATGCCGCTCAGTCCCGGCGGCGTAAGGCCGAATCCGATGCCAAGTCCGACGCGGATGACCGAGTCCACGCGCGCTTCGACGAGATCCTCGAACGACTAAACGCCATCGAGGCACGGATCGCTCAGACCCCCGGCGCCCCCGACGCGCCGGCCGGCCGCGATCCGCGCGACACGGCACCCGACAGCTGATCGTGCGCACCGGGCGGGCCATCGCGAGCCTCGGCCTGGCCGGCGCGTTCATGGTCGGCGCGTGCGCGACGACCACGCCATCGGCACCGGTCGGTTCGCCGGCGACATCGGCGACCGCCCAAGCGCCCACGGCGACGCCGACGGTCGCTCCGTCGTCGAGCGCGTCGCCTGCGCCACGGGCGGACCTCGCGTTCGACCTGTACGTCGAGGACATCGTCGCGCCGGTCGGGTTGGTCGCCGCCCCGGAGGGCGGTCGCCGGAACTTCATCGTCGACCAGACCGGGCTGATCTACGTCGTCCGTGACGGGGCGCTGGCGGAGGATCCCTTCCTCGATGTGCGCGACCGGCTGGTCCGCCTGGACGAGGAGTACGACGAGCGTGGCCTCCTGGGCCTCGCCTTCCACCCGGACTACGCCGCGAACGGGCGGCTGTACGTCTACTACAGCGCGCCGCGCGCGGCGGACGACTCGGCCAGCGTGGACCATCGCAACATCCTGAGCGAGTTCCGGGTCAGCGCCAGCGACCCGGATCGGGCCGATCCCACGACGGAGCGCGTGGTCCTCGCGTTCGGCCAACCGCAGCCCAACCACAGTGGCGGCGCGCTCGGGTTCGGCCCCGATGGGTTCCTGTATCTCGGCACCGGCGACGGCGGCGGTCGGGGCGACGCCGACGAAGGGCACTCCCCGCAGGGCAACGCCCAGGACACCGACAAGCTCAACGGCAAGATCCTGCGGATCGACGTGGACGTGCCCGGCGCCGGCACTCAGGACGCCCCCGCCTACGCCATCCCCGACGACAACCCGTTCGTCGATGGCGGCGGGCTGGCGCAGATCTACGCGTATGGCTTCCGTAACCCGTGGCGCCTCGCCTGGGAGCCCGACGGCGAGCGGCGCCTGCTCGTGAGCGACGTCGGCTACGGGCGGTACGAGGAAGTCGATGCGGTGGTCGCCGGTGGCAACTACGGGTGGCGGATCCGCGAGGGGGCGCACTGCCTCGACGTCCTGCAGCCGCTCGTCGAGACCACCGACTGTCCGGCGACCGGTGCCGACGGCGAGCCGCTCATCGACCCGGTGATCGAGTACAGCCACCGTGAGGTCGGGCTCGCCGTCGTGGGTGGCTACGTGTACCGCGGGTCGGCGCTCCCGGCGCTGGCCGGCCGATACGTCTTCGGCGACTACACCGCCGACTGGACGTCGGCCGACCCGGAGCCGAACGGCTCACTGCTCGTGGCGACGCCCGGTGCCAGCGACGCCCGTTGGCCGTGGGAGCGCCTGGTGGTCGCTGACGATCCGCTCGCGTTCTCGTTCCTGACGGGGATGGGCGAGGACGCCGACGGCGAGCTCTACGTCATGACCCGTCGCCAGTTCGGCCCAACGTCGGTGACCGGTGAGGTGTTCCGGATCGTCCCGGCCCCCTGACTGGCGCGCCCGGTCGTGACGGCGATACGGTATGGGCATGCAGGAAGACCGGGTGGAGATCGCCGAGGAACTCGGCGCCAAGAAGACCTTCGTGTGGGCCATCGATTGGCCGGGTTGGTGCCGCGCTGGCAAGTCCGGCCCGCTGGCCAAGGACGCCCTGATCGCGTACGGCCCGCGCTACGCCCGTGTCGCGCGGGCCGCCGGCGAATCGTTCGCTGACGTCGCGCCGCACGACGTCACGACCATCGACTCGGTGCCGGGCGGGAGCGGGACCGATTTCGGTGTCCCCTCGGCCATCACGGCCGCCGACCGCCGGGCGGTTGCCGCGGCCGAGGCCGAGCGGCTCGCCCGGCTCGTCGCCGCGGCCTGGACCGTGTTCGATGCCGTCGTCGCGAGCGCACCCGCCGAGCTGCGCAAAGGCCCGCGTGGTGGCGGGCGCGACCGCGACAAGATGGCCGCCCACGTGATCGAGGCCGACCACTACTACGCCCGCGAGATCGGGGTGCGCATGCGACCGCCGGACCCGACGGATCGGGCCGCCGTGGAGGCCGAGCGGACCGCGATGCTGGACGTCCTCCGCCAGCCGTCCGACGGCTCGCCGCTGGCCGAGCGCACGTGGACCTTGCGCTACGCGGCTCGTCGGATCGCCTGGCACGCGCTCGATCACGCGTGGGAGATGGAGGACCGGACGCCCTGAGCGGCGGTCGCCTCAGGTGTGGGAGCGTCGCGCGACGGCCGCTTCCACCCGGGCACGGACGTCCGGGAATCGCTCCATGACCCGGCCGAATTCGTGCCCACCGAGCTCCAGGACGCGGCAATCGGTCGCGCACGTCGCGGTGGCGGTCCGCTCTCTTCCTTCGACCAGGGCGATCTCGCCGAGGAACCCGCCATCGGTCAGCGAACGGACGAAGCGGCCGTCGCGCTCGATCCGGATCGTGCCGGTCACGATCACGTAGAACGCATCCGCGGACTCGCCTTCCATGACGAGCACCGAGCCGGCTCGCAGATCGCGGACCCTCGCCAGCGTGGCCACGGCTTCGGTGCTTCGTTGATCGAGCCCGGAGAAGATCGGAAGGCGCGCGACGATGTCGGTCTTCTGGTCCATGGTCAGGTGAGCATACCCGGCGTCATGCGCCCCTCGTCGGACGCCCGGGCCAGGACATCGGCGGCCGTGAGCCCGGCCGCCCGGAGGTCACGCACGCCCGTGTCGCCCGAGGACTTCGAGAGCTTCGAGCCATCGGGCCGGCGGATCAGGCGGTGGTGCACGAACGTGGGCGGTGTCCCGCGACCCAGTCGCTGCCCCAGTCGGATCTGCGTCGGCGTGGAGGAGAGCAGGTCGCGACCGCGGACCACCAGGCCGACGCCCTGGCGCAGGTCGTCCACGACCACGCAGAACCCGTACGTCCAGTTGCCGTGACGGTCGCGGATCGGCAGGTCGCCCGCGGGCGCCACCTCACCCGAGCACGGCCCGACCAACCCGTCCATCCAGGTCTCGCTCCCACCACCCAGGGCGACCCGCAGGACGGGTCCGTCGACCCGTCGCTCGCGGCACGCTCCGGGACAGCCAGGCCCGGACCACGCCCGCCCCTGCGCTGCAGCCCACGTTGCGAATGTCGATCGCGTGCACGCGCAGCCATAGGCGAGATCGGCGAACCGCAATCGCTGCAGCGCCGTGGCATAGGCGTCGAGCGCATCCGCATCCTGCTGGCGGACCGGGCCGAGGTCCGGGGTGAACCCCAGCCACGCCAGGTCCTCGAGGATCGCCGCGTCGTAGGCGGGGCGGCTGCGCTGGCGATCGTGGTCCTCGATCCGCAGCAGCACGCGTCCTCCGGTCGCGCGGGCGACGCCCCACGTCCAGATCGCGTTGGCCACGTGCCCCAGGTGGAGGTATCCGGTCGGTGCGGGCGCGAACCTGGTCAGGGTGCCGCGCGGCAGGGCCGAAGGATCAAGCCGGTCCGTCGTGGCCATCGCCCCGATCGCGTGCCCGGTCGGCCGCCTCGAGCGCCCGGGTCGCGGCAAACAGCCGGCGGTACAGGGCCAGCAGATCGGCCTGCGGGAGAGGACCCTCGTTCGACATCGTGACGCGCAGCAGCACCTCGCGCTCCCGTTCCGCATCGCGGATCGCGCGCCGGCCGGCGGCCGCCTTGGCCGCCCCGGCCTCCCGGGCCAGCGTCGCCCGCTCGTTGAGGAGCGCCACGATCCGACGGTCCATGGCGTCGATCCGGCGACGCAGGCGGCGCAGTTCCGGAGTCTCGGCGAGGCGCTGGCGTCGGCGATCGTCAGACACGGGCGCCTCCGAAGCGACGCGCGATCGATTCGAGCGCGAGGTGATAGCCCCGCGCACCCTGCCCGACGATCGATTCGAGGGCGATGTCGTGGAGGTAGTTGACCTGTCGAAAGGGTTCGCGCCGCGCCGGGTCGGACAGGTGGACCTCGACGAAGGGGCGCTGGATCGCGAGCAGGGCATCGCGCAAGGCGACACTCGTATGCGTCAGGCCCCCGGCGTTGACGATCGCGACGTCGAAGTCGCGCACGTGGAGCCGGTCGATCAGGGCGCCCTCGTGGTTCGACTGGAAGAAGTCCACCTCGAGCCCCAGTTCCGTCGCCCGCGTGGCGATCCCGGCGTGGATCTCCTGGAGCGACTCGTAGCCGTAGATCTCCGGCTCGCGCGTGCCGACCAGGTTCAGGTTGGGTCCCTGGAGGACGAGCACGCGCGTCATGCGGCCTGACCGGCAGCCAGGAGCGATGACGCCGCGTCGCGTACGACCGATCCATCGATGTCGGAGCGGACCTCGACGCCTGACTCGGTCGGAAGGACCCAGCGCAGTCGCCCGCTTCGATGCTTCTTGTCGGTGGCCAGATGGTCCAGCACGGTCTCGAGGGCGTAGGGCAGCGGCTCGCGCGCCAGCTCCAGCGTGTCCAGCAGGCGCGTGATGCGGTCCGCGCGCGCCGGCGGCGTCACCCCGACCGCCAGGCCGATCCGGCACGCGGCCCGTAGCCCGTAAGCGACCGCCTCACCGTGGAGCAGGTCCCCATACCCGGCGGCGGCCTCGACGGCATGTCCCAGGGAATGCCCCAGGTTGAGGGTGATCCGGCCACCGGTCGAACCGCGTTCGCGCTCGTCGGCGATCACGACCTCCACCTTCGCCCACGCACTGCGTTCGACGATCTCGGCCACGGCACCCCCCTCGAAGGCGGCGCTGTCACCGCGGGCGACGGCCGAGCCGTCCGTTTCGAGGAGCTCAAACAGGCGCTCGTCGCCCAGGGCCGCCATCTTGACCACCTCCCCGAGACCGGCGCGGCGCTGGCGCTCGGGCAGGCTGCCCAGGAGGGCGACATCGATGATGACGGCGTTCGGCTGGTGGAAGGCACCCACCAGGTTCTTGCCTTCGGGCAGATCAACGGCCGTCTTGCCACCGATCGACGAATCGATCTGGGCGACCAGCGTCGTCGGGACGTGGATGATCGGGACCCCGCGCAGGAAGGTGGCCGCAAGGAAGCCGGCCGTGTCGCCCAATGCCCCGCCACCGATGGCCACGATCGGCTCATCGCGCTCCATGCGCAAGCGGGCGAGCGCCCCCGCCGCCGTCTCCACCACGGTCAGCCGCTTGGCCGCCTCGCCCTCGGGCAGCATGATCCGGTCGATGGTCCACCCCTGCGCTCGCAGGCCCTCCGACACGGCCTCGCCGACCACGGCCCACACACCTGGCTCGGTGACGAGGACGGCGCGCCGCGCCTCGAGCCGTCGGAGTGCCTCGTCCACGCCCGCGGCGGCGATCCCGTGTCCGATCACCACGCGCCCGATCGGCGTCGTGGCCCGCAGCAACGTCGATCCGGTCAGTGACGGCTGGCTCTCGAGACGCGCCTCGATGGCGTCCACGACACCGGACACTTCCGCGACGCCCGACAGGCGGACGTCGGCGGCGGCGTAGAACCGCTCGCGGCGGCTCGCGAGGTCGCGGATCGCCCCGATCGGGTCCCGGCCGGACACCAGCGGGCGGACATTCGGCGAGCGGCGCAGCCGCTGGGCCAGGACTTCGGGCCGGCCGTCGAGCCAGACCGAGAAGCGGCCACGGTACAGGGCCCACCGGTTCCGTGGGTCCACGATGGCGCCCCCGCCCGTCGCGACGATTCGCCGGACCGCGGGATCCGGGTCGGCCGGTCCCAGGTCGGCCACGGCCTGGCGCTCCAGGGCGCGGAACGCCGCCTCGCCATCCTCCTCGAAGATCGTCGGGATGGATCGGCCGTCGGCGCGCTCGATGCGCTCATCGAGGTCGATGAACGCGGCACCGTGGCGATGCGCGAGGCGCTTGCCGACGACGCTCTTGCCACTGCCCGGGAGCCCGACGAGCACGATGTCCATGGCCGGCCCCTAGTCGTCGCCGCCGGAGCCGGCTTCGTCCGTCCCGGACAGGCCGTGCCCGGACCCGCCGGCGACCGGCGGTTCGATCGGGCCCGCGATCCGGGCGCGGTAGGTCTCGAGGTTCGCGCGGACGTCGCCGATGGTGTCGCCCCCGAACTTCTCGAGGACGAACCCGGCGAGCGTGAGCATGACCATGGCCTCGGCCACGACGCCGGCCGCGGGGACGACGCTGATGTCGCTTCGCTCGTAATGCGCCTTCTCGACGGCCTCGCCGGTGATGAGGTCGGCCGACGGCAGCGGGCGGGCGAGGGTCGAGATGGGCTTGACGGCCCCCCGGACGACCAGCGGCTCGCCGTTGGTGACCCCACCGGTCAGCCCACCGGCGTTGTTCGTGCGGTGGACCCAGCGGCCGGCTTCGCCGCGCCCCTCGATGACGTCGTGGACCGCGGACCCGAACCGGCGAGTCTGCTCGAAGCCGAGCCCGAACGCGACGCCCTGGACGATGGTGATGCTCATGACCGCGTCCGCGAGCGCGGCGTCGAGGCGCCGGTCCCAGTGGACGTACGACCCGAGACCGATGGGCAGGCCGTGGGCCACCACTTCGAACACGCCACCCACCGTGTCGCCCGCGGACCGCGCCTCGTCGATGCGCGCGATCATCGCGGCTTCCGCGTCGGGATCGGGGCAGCGCAGGGGCGACGCATCGGCCTCCTCGCGCGACCGGGACGCGCGCGCCGGGTCCACGGCGACGCCACCGACCTCCGCCGTGAACGACCAGACCTCGATCCCGAGCTCGCGCAGGAACGCGCGGGCCACCCCACCGGCGGCCACCCGGGCTGCCGTTTCGCGGGCGGAGGCGCGTTCCAGCACGTTGCGGACGTCGTTGAACCCGTACTTGAGGGCGCCCGCCAGATCCGCGTGACCCGGACGGACCCGGGTCACCGGTGTCGCGCGCTTGTTGCCCTCGTCCGCGGCCTCGGCAAGGTCGGCGGCCTCGGCCGGGCCGAGCGGTCCCACCTGCATGACCCGCGTCCAGTTCTCCCAGTCGCGGTTGCGGACGAGCAGCAGGATCGGGGAGCCGAGCGTGCGACCGTGGCGCACTCCGCCCAGGATCTCGGCCCGATCCTGCTCGATCGCCTGGCGCGCCCCGCGGCCATATCCGCGCTGGCGGCGGGCGAGGTCGACCGCGAGGTCGTCCTCGGTCAGGGCGAGCCCAGCCGGGACGCCCTCGATCGTGGCGCCGAGGGCAGGCCCGTGCGACTCCCCGGCGGTCAGGAAGCGGAACGCGGTCACTCGGCCGCGGCCGTCGCCGGTTCGCCGGTTTCGTCGCCGGCTGGTTCGCCCTCGGCCGAGCGGAGTCCGCCGGCGCGAGCCTCGGCGAGCTTGGCCTGCATGAGCTCGAGCGGTGCCGGTTGCCCGGTCCACAGCGTGAAGGCGGCGGCGCCCTGGTGCAGGAGCAGCAGCTCGCCGTCCGCAGTGGCGGCACCGGCGGCGATCGCATCGCGCAGCAACCGCGTTCGCGCATAGATCAGGTCCAGGACCAGCAGCTCCCCATGGAGGACCTCCGCGGGCACCGGGCTGACATCTGTGGTCAGGCCGATCGACGTCGCGTTCACGAGGACCTTCGCCCTCGCGAGCTCGGATTCGATGATGGATTCGTGCCAGGGCATCGCGCGTAGCTCCATGTGCGCCGCGCTGCGGCCGAAGTGCTTGACCAGTCCCTCGGCGCGATGCAGGTGCCGGTTGAACACGATGACCCGCTGGAACCCCTCGGTGATGAGGCCGTACACGACGGCGCGCGCGCCACCGCCCGCCCCGAGCACGACCGCCTGGCGTGGCATCTTCTGCTTGCCGACGAGTCGGTCCAGGGCCACCTTGAACCCCGGGACGTCCGTGTTGTGGCCGATGAGTCGCTTGCCCTCGCGGGTGATGGTGTTGACCGCGCCCGTCGCGTGGCCCTCCTCGGTCAGGCGGTCCACCAGCGGGACCACGCGCTCCTTGTGCGGGATGGTCACGTTGGCACCCAGGAACTCGTCGCCTCGCAGCTCGGCCACGGCGTCGGCCAGGGCGATCGGCGCCCGATCCCATAGTTCGTACCGGGCATCGATCCCGAGCTCGTCGAACGCGGCCTGCTGCATGGCGCCCGAGAGCGAATGGGCCACCGGGTGGCCGATGAGGACCACGCGCTTCGTCATGCTCGCACCCCTTGGAGGTCGTCGAAGAAGGTCGGGTAGGAGATCGCGGCCGAGCCCGGCCGCGCGATCGTCGTGTGGTCCGCGGCCAGCAGCCCGGCGACCGCGAAGGTCATCGCGAGCCGATGGTCATCGAGGCTGTCGGTCGCGGCCCCGTGGAGGGTCGCGCCGCCCTCGATGCGCAGGTCGTCGCCATCGATGTCGATCCGGGCGCCCATCGCGCGCAGGCCCGCGGCGATCCCGGCGATCCGGTCGGATTCCTTGTGGCGGAGTTCACCTGCGCCGCGGATCGTCGTGGTCCCCCTGGCCCGCGCAGCGGCGAGACACAGGACGGGGATCTCGTCGATGGCGGCCGCCACATCCGCCGGGCCAAGGTCGATCGAGCGGAGCTCGGACGACCGGACCACGAGATCGGCCAGCGGCTCGCCGACGCCGTCGGCGAGCGTGTCGCCCCCCTCGGCCCGCACCGCGCGTTCCTCGATCTCCGCGCCCATCGCGCGGAGGATGTCGATGATGGCGCGTCGGGTCGGGTTGACCCCGACGTCGCGGAGGATCAGCTCGGCATCCGGGTGCGTGGCCCCCGCCACGAGCCAGAACGCGGCTGCCGATACGTCGCCCGGGACGCGATCGTCGATCGCCTGCACCGCAACGCCTCCTTGCACCGTCCAGGCCACCCGGCCGTCACCATCGTCCTCGCGCCGTACCGGCACGCCACGCGCTCGCAGCATCCGTTCCGTGTGGTCGCGTGTCTCGACCCGCTCGCGGACCGTCGTCCCACCCTCGGCCCGAAGACCTGCCAGCAGGACGGCCGACTTGACCTGTGCCGACGGCACCGGCGTCGCGTAGTCGATCGCCTGCAGCGGGGTATGCCCGACCACGGTGAGGGGAGGGAGGGAGTCGTGGTCTCGAGCGTGGAGCACCGCGCCCATGCGGCGGAGTGGTTCGATGATACGAGCGACCGGACGGCGACGCAACGAATCGTCGCCGGTCAGGACGCAGGTCATGGGGAGTCCGGCGAGCATCCCGGCGATGAGTCGCAGACTCGTGCCCGAGTTGCCGCAATCCAGGATGCCATCGGGCTCGCGCAGCCCATCGGCACCGGGCGATTCGACCCCGTAGTCCACCCGGCCGCCAGGGGCATCGTCGCGTTCGACCCGCGCCCCGAGGGCGCGCATGATCGCGGCCGTGGACCGGACGTCCGCTCCGTCGCCGGCGCCGTAGATCCGGCTCTGGCCGGCGGCCAGCGCGGCGAGGATCAGGGCGCGGTGACTGACCGATTTGTCGCCGGGCAGCCGCAGTTCCCCGCGCAGGCGGCGGGCGCCGTGGACCGTGGCGATGTCGGTCGTGCTCAATGCCTGGCCAATCCGCCGTTCCCGCCGATCCCCATCTCCGCGCCGGAGACGACCGGGTCCCCGTGGAGGCCACGAACGTGGGCGTGGACGGGAACCAGCGTCGCCATCAGGTCGCCGAACTGCTCGAGTGTGAGCTGCTGCTCGGCATCGGAGAGGGCCTGGTCGGGTGTCGGATGGACCTCCACCATGACCCCATCCGCGCCCACCGCGATGCCGCCGACCGCCAGCGGCTTCACCAGCCAGCGCTTCCCGGTCGCATGCGACGGGTCCACGATGACCGGCAGGTGCGTGAGGTGGTGCAGGAGTGGGACCGCGGCCAGATCCATGGTGTTCCGGG
>CAYVJP010000084.1:0-10286 GCA_964451745.1 uncultured Anaerolineaceae bacterium
GCGGAGCGAGTAGTGCAACCGACCGACCATGAGTCTGGTCGGTTTTCGTGTTCCTAGGAGCACGGAGGCCGCGAAGGAGGATCGAGCGTGGCACCCGAGTCCGCCAAGGCCTGGTAGTCGAGAACTACGATGAAGGTCAAGATCACACGCCTCATGATCACGCTCTCGAGTGTGGCCATGATCGCCCTAGCCGGAGGCGCGTCGCTTCGCGGGTTCTAGTACGGATGGCGAATTCCCGTTCAATAAGTGACGGGGTACAGTTCGTTGGTAACGAAGCCGTACGGGGCAGTTAATGCCGCGATCCCTCAAGGTATACGTTCTGGTTGTCGTGGCCATCGGCGCGATTGCGCTGGTGGCCGCGACGATTCTGTTTCCGCCGCATGCCGCGATAGCAATCGACGTCGTACCTAGTGGGAACCAGCCGACGGACATCGAGTTCGCCCTCGGCATTGGCTACTGGATCGCCTTGGCGTTGATTGGATCGGCTTTTCCGGTGCAGCTCCCGAGAGGCACCCAGCAGGCTGTTGCGATCGCACCAATCATGGGGGCGATGTTCCTGGGTGGGCCCGCCGTCGCCGGTTGGGTAGCTGCACTCGGCACGACTGAAGTGCGAGAGCTTCGCGGCCGTGTTCCTTGGTATGGGACTCTGGCCAACCATGCCGCCCTCGTTCTGCCCGCCGTCATTGCCGGATCATTCCGCGAGGTGTGGCTCGGCGTCCTCCCGGGTACAGCGTCTGAGTTCCTTTCCGCCATGGCGGCCGCAGTAGCCTTCATTCTGGCGAATCTCACCCTTGTCTCCGTAGCCTTGGGCGTCCGGACGAACCAGTCGCCCAAGGACGTCCTCATTGGTGACGTGCGAGGGATCTCCGGCAGCGTTGTGGCGATGGCGCCCCTCGCCTGGCTGATGTCAGTCGTCTACATGGTCCAGTGGTGGGCGACCGCGCTGTTCGCGGTGCCGCTGTATTCCACGCGGATGGCGTACCGGCGCTTCGTCGAGATGCGCGAGATGTTCACGCAGACGATCGGGGCGCTGGCGGAAGCGGTCGACAAGCGCGACCCGTTCACCGCGAAGCACAGTCACCGAGTCAAGGAGATCGCCGTCGACATCGGTCGCGTGATGCGCGTCAGCGACGCTGAGCTGGAAGCGCTCGAGTGGGGCGGTCTCCTCCACGACGTCGGGAAGATCGGCGTGCCGGACAACGTGCTGTTGAAGCAGGAGAAGCTGAACCGCGAGGAGCGGATGATCATGAACGCGCACCCGGTCCTGGGCGCACAGATCATCGCGCCGGTCACGAAGCTCGCTCCGGAACTGCCGATCATCCGACACCACCATGAGTGGTACAACGGCTCGGGATACCCGGATCGGCTGATCGGCGATGAGATCCCCAGATTGGCGCGGGTCCTGCACGTGGCTGACGCGTTCGAGGCGATGACGGCAGCGCGCCCGTACCGCATGACTCCGCTGACGACGGAGCAGGCCCTCGGCGAGCTGCGCAAGTTCGCGGGGATCCAGTTCGATCCTGTCGTGGTCGATGCCTTCGTTCGCACGCACCACGTCGAGGGAGTCCCGGACCCCGGGCGCACGAGTCCACCGCGACCGATCCCCCTGATCGGGCAGGCTGCGAATCGGGCCGCGACGGCCGCCCCGAGCGCCTCGCCCGCACTTGGCCCCGGAGCGACGGACCAGGTCTGAACGGGGTCGCCGCGCCCGAGACCCCGACCATCGACGCCGGCCTTGGCGCGCCACGGAGCGAGGCGGAACGTTGTGGCCGTGGCGCGGAACCGGTGGCGAGCCGGGTGAGCCGCGGCGTCCCGATCCCGTGCAACGGCACGCTCCGGTCCAGCATGATTGCCCGTGTGAGCCTGCCTGACGCCACGCGATCCGGCTACGCACCGCGATCCAGCCACGCCCCGGGGTCTGGCCACGACCCGCGCCCGAACCACACCCGCCGCCCGAACCACACCCGCCGCCCGACGCGTGCCCGATGCTGATCGTCGGCATCCTCATCGGACTCCTGCTCGGTCTGCTGTCGGGCGGGCGGATCTCGAATCTGGCGTCGATCCAGCTGCGATGGGTCGGGCTCCTGTTCGCGGCGGTCGTCATCCGGTTCGGAACGGAGATCGCGCTCAACAACGACGTCGCGATCGTCGACACGCTCCGACTGCCACTCCTGGCGACGGGGTTCGGTCTCCTCCTCGCCGGGCTGTGGGTGAATCGTGGCTACCCGGGCCTGAGCCTCGCCTTCGTCGGCATCCTCTCGAATGGCGTGGTCATCGTCGCCAACGGCGGCTACATGCCGATCTGGCAGACGAGCCTCGAGGCGGTCGGGCTGACCGCGGATGACATCACGTCGGCGCTGCATGTGGTGGTGCCGGGATCCGCGAGCGACTTCCTCTTCAACCTCCTGATCCTCGGGGACATCATCCCCGTCCCGTTCGTGCAGAACGTCGCGTCACTCGGCGACCTGTTCCTGACCCTGGGTCTCGCCTTCTTCCTGTTTGCCGGCGTCGTGCGCGTCCCGAGCACGCTCGAGGAGCGTGAGGAAGCCGAAGCGCTCGAAGCACTGGCGAGACGCGCGACGTCGACGCGACTCGCACGCGCCCCCGGGGCGACCGCGATCGCGCCCGAGACGGGCCTCGCCCCGGCGTTGACGGACACGGCCGCGCTGGAGCGCCCGATCGCGTTCGGCACCCAGACGCCAGGCCGCCTCGCCTCCCCGTCGCTCGCTCCGTTCCCGACGGTCGCCATCGAGCGCGAACCCGGCTCCGCCGATCAGACCGCCGCCCACACGGCCGCGCCTCCGTCGATCGCGATCCCCCGGCCCTCGCCGGAGACGGTGGCACGCGTCCGACGACATCCATACGTTCGGCTCGCCCTCAACGGCTCGTTCTCCGCACTCTGGGCGGGCCAGCTGATCTCGATGTTCGGCGATCGGATCCATACGCTCGCCCTCATGGCGGTGGTCCTGATCACGACCGGTTCGGAATGGGCGTCCGCGCTCGTCTTCGTCGCGGCGGCACTGCCGAACCTGCTGCTCAGCCCCGTCGCCGGCACGTTCGTGGATCGGTGGGACCACAAGGAGGTCCTGGTGGTCAGCGACCTCCTGCGGGCGGCCCTGGTGTTGCTCGTGCCGATCGCCGCCGTGACCAACGTCTACCTCGTGTACCCGCTGGTCTTCCTGTTGACGACGATCTCCATCTTCTTCCGACCCGCGCGGGTCGCGATCCTGCCGCGGATCGTCCGCGAAGACGAGCTGCTGAGCGCCAACTCTGCGCTGTGGGTCGGCGAGACCATGGCGGATATCGTCGGGTGGCCGCTGGCCGCCGTCTTCGTCGGCTCACTGGGGACCGCCGTCCCGGTCGCGTTCTGGTTCGATGCCGCGACCTACGTGGCGTCCGCGGCCATGCTGAGTGCGATCGTGGTTCGCCGACTCGATCGACCGGAGCGGCGTGCTGTCAAGGATGACGTGGACGCGGTCCCCGATGCGGCCGGCGCGAGCGTGTCGCCCGACACGGCACGACCCGGCTTCCGCGGAGAGATGCAGGCAGGCTGGGCGTTCCTGCGTCGGGAGCCTGTCCTGCTCGCGAACACGATCCAGGCGGCAGTCGCCCAGGTGGCCGTCGGGGTCCTCATGGCCTTGACGGCGGCGTACTCCCTTGCCGTGTTCGGCGACGATCCGCTGGGATGGGAGGCGGTCTGGGGCCTCATCGAGACCAATCAGGCCATCGGCAGTCTGATCGGCGGCTTCATCGTCGGGCTCATCGGCAACCGGTATGCCAAGGGCCGGATGATCATCGGTGGCTATGCGGTCTTCGGTCTGCTGCTCTTCCTGTTCGCCCTGACCGACAACCTCGCCCTGGCGCTCGGGTTCTCGCTCGGGTCCGGGATCGCGAACATGGTCTTCCTCATCCCGAGCCAGACGCTGTTCCAGGAGCGAACACCCGCCGAGCTGATGGGTCGAGTCGTCGGCTTCCGGTTCGCGCTGGTCTTCGGAGCGATGGCCTTGGCGATGGCGGTCGGTGGCATCCTGGCGGAGTTCGTCGGCGTCGCGACCGTGTTCGCGATCGCGGGATTGACCTCGATGGCGGCCGGACTGGCGGGGCTGTTCGTGCCCGCCGTCCGGGACGCCTGATCGAGGTCCGCTCGTCGTCGCCGACGCGTGCGGGCGCGGTCGGTCGCGACTTGGGTACACTGGCGCCCGCGCCGGGCCCGGATGTGGCCAGCGCCGTGCCACTTGACCGCACGCGCCGCGCACCAGGAGTGACGACGAACGGATGACCGAACGACCCGATGGCGCGCCCGACCAGGATGCGCCCGAGCCGACCGAACGCGCGCCCGATCCGGAGCCGTCGATCGCCGAGCCGGCGCCCGCGGCCGAACCCGAGGCGACGGCGCAGGCCGAGCCCGAGCCAGGGGCTGTCGAGCCCGAGGCAGCGACGATCGCGCCGGGACCCGAGCCGGATCCGGAGCCCGTGGTCGAGGCGGAGCCCGAGGCCGTGGCCGTGGTCGAGGCGGAGCCCGAGCCGGAGCCGGAGTTCGAGCCCGAACCCGAGCCAGAGCCGGAGCCCGAACCCGAAACCGAGGCCGAACCCGAAACAGAGCCCGGCGTCGATCACGAGGTGTCGGACGCGGGCGTCGAACCGGCCGTCGCAGCGGCGACCGCCGCGCCAACCGGCCGTCGACGGGGGTCGGGGGCGACCTCGACAGTCAAGGCTCCGTCGCCATCGGAACTCGCGGTCCACGTCAACGAACCGTGGAGCAAGATCTACGTGATCGGCGCGGTCGCGGTCTTCGTCGGGATCCTGCTGTATGGCCTCATCGGCGGCAAGGGCGGTCTGGTGACGGCCACGCCATCGCCATCCCCGAGCGCCTCGGCCAGCGCGTCCGCATCGGCGTCGGCGTCCGCCGCACCGAGCGCCAGTGCATCGATCGCGCCGAGCGCCTCGGCTTCGCCGTCCGTGGCTCCGAGTCCGAGCGCATCGGTCGAACCCTCCGCCGAGGCGAGCCCCTCGCCCTGATCTGCGGGTCGCCCCGGGACTATCCTCACGGGATGTTCCGACGCCGGGACCCGACCGAGGACCGCGCGCGGATGGTCCGCGACCAACTTCGCGACCGCGGCATCCACGACGAGCGCGTGCTGCAGGCCATGGGCGCCATCCCGCGCGAGCGCTTCATCGATGACGCGCGTCGACACGAGGCGTACGCCGACGAAGCCGTCCCCATCGAGCACGGTCAGACGATCAGTCAGCCGTGGATGGTCGCCCGGATGACCGAGCTCCTCGCGCCAGCTCCCGGCGAACGGGTGCTCGAGCTCGGGACGGGGTCCGGCTATCAGACGGCCATCCTTGCCTACCTCGGGGCCCGGGTCACCAGCCTCGAGCGGCACGGCGAACTGACCGACCTCGCGCGACATCGTCTTGTGGAGCTGGGGCTCGCCGACCGCGTCGATCTCAAGACAGCGGATGGCAGCCTGGGCGATCCGGCCGGTGCTCCGTATGACGGGATCATCGTGACTGCCGCGGCACCCGACATCGCGGATGCCCTCCGCGAGCAGCTCGCTGATGGCGGCCGGTTGGTCATCCCGGTCGGTTCCCGCAACCGGCAGATCCTGACCCTCGTGGTGCGCCACGGGAACGAGTGGCGC
Organism: uncultured Anaerolineaceae bacterium; assembly: GCA_964451745.1. Classification (GTDB taxonomy): domain Bacteria; phylum Chloroflexota; class Limnocylindria; order Limnocylindrales; family CSP1-4; genus SPCO01. The sequence continues at coordinate 5,646 of CAYVJP010000084.1, forward strand.
GAGACGCCGCATGGTGCCTGCGTGTTCGTGCCACTCATCGGGGCCGGCGGGTTCCCCGATTGACGGGGCTGGCACAGGCGGGCGGCGGGCACGCCCCGCTCGGTATACTCGCCCGGCCATGACCCACGTGTTCGTCGCACCTCACCCGGACGACGTCGCCCTCTCGTGCGGCGGCCTCATCGCCTGCCTCCGCGAGCTGGGCCAGACCGTGGCGATCGTGACCGTGTTCTCGGGCAACGCTCCGCTGGACGGCGGTGACGGCAGCGCCCTCACGGAGTACCAGCGCGAGGCCCTCGGGTTCGGGAGCAAGACGCTTTGGCCGGCGACCGAGGCCTTCAATCGCAGCTCCATCCTCGCGGACTACCCGACGGCCACCGCGACGGCCCCGTGGTCCGCGGAGGACGATCGGCTTGATGCGACACAGGCCGACGCGGATGCGGCCGCCAAGCGGTTCTGGCAGCGCTCGTCGTGGTATCGACGGGCCAGCATCCGCAACGAATCTCTCGCCGGCCAACCGGTCATCGACGACCTGCCGACGCAGGGCGCGGTCCTCACCGAGGACGTGCTCGCGGCCGCCTCCGCGGGCGACCTGATGGCGCGACGACGGCTGGAGGACGAACGGTACGCCTACTTCGCCGAGGTCTCGATCGTCTTCCTCGACCTTCCCGATGCGGTCTTCCGCGGCTACGAGGGCGACGACCAGTTGCTCGGCACGCCACGCCCCGACGACGTCGCGCCATACGAGATCCTGCGCCGCGAGATCGCCCGCCTGGAGCCGCAGAAGGTCTACCTGCCCCTGGGTGTCGGCGGCCACGTGGACCATCAGCTGTGTCGCGATGCGGGCGTGCGGCTCCTCAACGAGGGCCGGCCATGGGTCATGCCCGGCCCCGAGTACGCCGGCACCGTCGTGTTCTACGAGGATTTCCCGTACGCGTACTGGAACGACTTCCGGCGGCTCTCCGACCTCGGCTCCGATGTCCTCGCCAGCCTCCCGCCGGACGTCAGCATCTACCCGACGTACGCCGATATCACCGATCAGCTCGAGCGCAAGATCACCGGCATCAGCCTGTACGAGAGCCAGATCGAGCGCCTGTTCGACGACGACAAGGCGATGGCGAATGCGGTCCGGTTGTACGGCAAGTCGCTCGGCGAGGTGGGCGGCGTCGCCGGCGCGGCCGAGCGGTACTGGGTGACGAGCCGCGTCTGAGTCTCGGGCTCCCGTCGCGGATGTCTGGGCCCGCATCGGCCTGGTCGTCCTGGTCTTCGCCTTCTTCATCGGGATCGAGATCCGGCTGAACCTCCTGCCGTCCCAGGGCGTGCGCGGGGACATCGACCAATTCGTGGGATGGGTCCATCACATCGCGGTGAACGGGCTGGGCTCCCTGTACAGCGGCACGGACGCCGGCCCCGTCACGTTCGGGCCGGTCATGGCCTACATCTGGGGCCTGCTCGCCGCGATCCAACCCGCCTTCGCGACCGCGACCGACGCCTCCGACGAGGCCATCCGCTCGCTCATGAAGGTCCCTGCATCGCTTGCGGATCTGGGGCTCGCGGCGATCGTCGCCTACGCCTTCCGCGACCATCGCAAGTGGGCGGTGCTCGGTGCCGTGGCCATCCTGCTGCACCCGGCCGTCGTCGATGTGAGCGCCTGGTGGGGCCAGTACGAATCGATCTTCGTGGTTTCTGCCCTGGGCGCCCTCGTCCTAGCGGCGAACGGGCGCAATGGCCCGGCGGCGGCGCTCATCGCGGTCTCGCTCATGACCAAGCCGCAGGCGGTCCCGTTCCTCATCCCGTTCGCTGCGTGGTTCTGGGCGAGCGGCTACCGGCGCGAGGGACCGGACGGCGTGGCGGGTGGCGCGCGGGGTGGCGCACTCGAGCTCGCGCGAACCGGGCTCATCGGTCTCGGGACGAGCATCGTGTTGTGGTTGCCGTTCATCCCGGCCGGCGGACCGGCCCACTACCTGGGGAACCTCGCGCTGTACCAGAACGAGGTCTTCAACGTCCTCTCCGTCCGAGCCTGGAACGTCTGGTGGCTGGTCCAGGAAGCCGCTGCCGGTGGCCAGTTCATCGCCGATGACGTCGCATTCCTGGGACCGATCACGCTGCGCCACGTTGGCTACGCCGTGACCGGTGGGCTCTCGCTCGTCATCGCCTGGGCCATCATCCGCGACCCCCGACCACGGACCCTGATCCTGGGGCTCGCGGCATCGGTGCTGGTGTTCTTCACGTTCATGACCCAGATGCACGAACGCTACGCGTATGCCGCGCTGATCTTCCTCGTGCTCCTCCTCCCGGACCAGCGCCTCCGCTGGCTGTGGCTCGTCGTCGGGGTCGTGCTCACGCTCAATCTGCTGGCCGCGGTGCCACCCACCCCCGAGATCGAACAGCTCCTCCCGGTCGCCGGACCACTGGGCGTCGCCGGGTCGATCGCGGTGATCGTCCTGACCCTGGTCAGCCTGGCGGCGCTTCGCCGCTGGGACGATGCCACGGCGACCGCACCTGGATGGAGCGGCCCTCCCGAAGCTCCCAGAGCGCAAGGATGATCACGACGACCGGGGCCATCAGGACCAACGGGAACGCGAGGGCTGCGGCAAGCAAGCGGTTCCTGCCGATCGCCGGGAGCGCCATCGCCACGTAGTAGAACTGCGTCGCCGGGAAGAGCGCCGGAACGGCATACCACTCGGCGCCACGCCGTCGCAGGATCCACAGGCCCACCAGCACGAACGGGATGAGCACCGGCAGCCGCCACGCGCTCCCGTTCCACGCGGTCTGGAGATGACTTCCGACGCCGAGACCCTGGTCGAGATACAGCTGCCATGGCAGCAGGGGCAGGGTCACGAGCAGCGCGATGGAGGCGACCACGAGGTCGCGCCATCGACCCAGCAAGGGAACCCCGGCGTACAGCTTGAGACCGACTGCCACCGCGGCGGCGACCGATCCGCCCGCGACGAGGAGGGCCAGCGCGACGCTCTGCGGATTGCCGTTCCAGGCGGCATGGAGGAGCGGTGGGAACAGGAGCCACCACAGCGGCAGGTCCAGTCGGCGCACGAGCCAGATGGTTGCGCCCGCCCCCAGGACCATCCAGACCACGACGGACACCTGCAGCGGCAGGACGCTCGTGGGCACGTAGAAGAGCAGCGTGTGCGGACCCGCCGCGAACGGGATGCCGCCTTCGCTGACCGCCCACGGGTTGCCACCGGCCAGCCATTCCGAGGTCGCGCGCTGATAGTGTCGGGCATCGATCCCAAGGGTCTCCGGGCGGACGATCCACAGCAGGTCGATCGCGATGAACCAGGCCGGGAGGCCGATCCGATCCGCGGCGGCGCGCAGTCGCTCGATCATGGCCCTACGGGTCGGCCTCGGCGCAGCCATCGACCCCGAAAGGCCGTCGCGTACCAGTGCAGGTAGTGCGGCAGCCACTTGCGCAGCTTGAAGTTGCTCTCGCCGGCCGTGCGGTCGCGCCACGTCGTCGGCACCTCGTCGACCCGCCGCCCAGCCAGGGTCGCCTTGACCGTGAGCTCGAGGGCCAGCTCGAACCCCGCCGAACTCTCGATGGTGACCGTGTCGAGGAAGCGCCGTGCGTAGAGCTTGAAGTTGTTGGTGGGATCGTGGGTGCGGACCCCGGCGAACCAGTGCAGCGAGAGGCCGGCCGCACGGCTCATCAGGCGCTTGACACGCGGTCCTCCGACCTGGCGGCCCCCACGCATGTAGCGCGATGCCGAGACGACGTCGGCGCCGTCGCGCGCCAGCGCAAGCATCGGATCAACGACGTGCGGCTCGTCGGATCCGTCCGACATCGTGATCAGCACATACGGGGCGTTCGAGGCCGCGATGCCCGCCTTCATGGCGTTGAGGACGCCCCGGCCCAGGTCGTTGCGCAGCCCGCGCACGGCGGGCAGGTCGTTGGCAAGCCGGGCGATGACCGGGACCGTGGGGTCCTCGTCGAAGTCGTAGACGACCAGGATCTCGTGCGGCGCCGAGACGCCGGCATCGAGGGCCCGGATGACGGGCTCGACGGCGTCGCCCTCCTTGAAGACGGGCATGATCACGGACAGTTCGGGCTGCTGGATCACAGCCTGCCCGCTTGCACTTCCTCCCGGATCCACGGGATGACCTCGTCGAGCATCGTCGAGAGCGAGGTCGTGGCCTCGAAGCCCAACATCTCGCGGGCCTTGCGGACATCGGGGACGCGCAACTGGACGTCGTGCTCGAAGGGCGGGTCCGACACGTACCGGAACGCCCGGTCCGGTCCGTGGATCTTGTGCCAGATCGTCGTCGCGAGCTCCATCACGGTCGTGGACGCCGCGGTGGACAGGTTGACGTCCTCGTTGCAGGCAGCCTCCGATTCCATCGCGAGCCGGATGCCATGGGCGAGGTCCCCGCCGTACGTGTAGTGGCGGACCTGTGTGCCGTCGCCCAGGATGTGCAACGGGTCCTGGCCCTTGAGCACCTTGAGCACGAGGTCGGGTACGACGTGCGACAGGGCCAGCTTCACATTCCCGGACATGATGTCCGTGTCGCGCAGGGCGCGGCGCTCGCCGATCCCGACGCAGTTGAACGGCCGAACGATCGTGTACGGGAGCTGGTACTGCTCCCACGCACCCTTGGCGAAGTACTCGGAGGCCAGTTTCTGGAAGCCGT
>CAYVJP010000085.1:0-407 GCA_964451745.1 uncultured Anaerolineaceae bacterium
TCCCGCGGATCCGCGATCGGGCCATCTTCGTCGGCGAACCCGACGACATCGTGCCCGACGACTTCGGGCCGGGTCTGCCCTCGATCCGCGACTGGACCGAGCGGCATTTCGACTTCAGCGGGTACATCACGGGCTTCGATCCGTCGCCGCTGGCCGAGGGCCGGGAGGCACTCCGCGCCGACCTCGGGTACCACCCGGACGAGCGGGTCGTGATCGTGACCGTCGGCGGGTCGGGGGTCGGGCAGGCCCTGCTTCGGCGCGTGGTCGCGTCGTTCCCCGAGGCGGCGCGCCAGGTCAACGGGCTGCGCATGATCGCCGTCGCCGGTCCGCGGATCGATCCGGCCAGCCTCGATGCCCCGGCCGGTGTCGAGGTCCGCGCCTTCGTGCCCGATCTCTATCGCCATCTC
>CAYVJP010000085.1:417-10282 GCA_964451745.1 uncultured Anaerolineaceae bacterium
GTGGTGCAGGGCGGCCTCACGACGACGATGGAACTGGTGGCGGCCCGCCGGCCGTTCCTCTACTTCCCGCTGCGCGACCACTTCGAACAGAACCGCCACGTCCGCCATCGACTCGATCGCTACGGTGCCGGGCGATGCATGGACTACTCGACGTCGCCACCGGAGGTCATCGCGGACGCCATCGCGCAGGAGATCGACCGGCCGGTGACGAGCCGACCCGTGGCGACGGACGGCGCGGCGCGGGCCGCCGCCCTGATCGCGTCGCTCGTCTAGTCCGGGAGCGCCTCGCCCAGGATACGGATCACGTTCCCGCCCATCACCTTCCCGATCTCCTCGTCCGCGAACCCGGCGTCGATCAACGCGTCGGTGATCTGGACGAGGCCGGACGCGTCGAACGGCGTCGGGACCGCGCCATCGAAATCCGAACCCAGGCCCACATGATCCATCCCCGCCACGTCGGTGGCGTGGCGGATAGACCGCGCGATCGCTCCGGCGTCATCGCCACCGGAGGCGGTGGGCCAGAACCCGATCCCGATCAGGCCGCCGGTTTCGGCGATCGCGCGCGACTGCTGGTCGGAGAGGTTCCGGGCGTTGTCCACGACGCCGCGCACCCCGGTGTGCGAGGCGATCACCGGTCGGCTCGCGATGGCCAGGACGTCGGCGATGGTCGCCGCCGAGGCGTGGGCCACGTCCACGAGCATGCGCCGGCGTTCCATGCGTTCCACCATCTCGCGACCCGCCTCGGTCAGGCCGCCCTTCTCGACGCCGTGCGCCGAGCCGCCGAAGGCATTGTCGAAGAAGTGGCTCGGCGACATCATCCGGTAACCGGCATCGGCGACGACATCCACGTTCGCCGGATCGTCATCGAGGGCGTGGGCTCCCTCGATCGCGAGCAGCCCCGCGGTGACCGGCCAGCTCGGGGTCCGGCGGGCCAGGTGCGCCGCGAGGTCGGCACGGGTCCGGATGATCGCGAACCGTCCGCCGGACCGGGCCGCAAACCCGTCGGCGCGGGCTGCCAGGTGGAGCGCGCGAGCGAGCAGGCTGCGCCACGTCGCGGGCGGCCAGCCCTGGGCGATCGCGAGCAACACCACGTCGTCCGAGTCGCCCGTGTTGCGTTCGATGTTGAGATGACGCGGCGACTTCGTGGACGCGGCGAAGACCTGCAGGGCGACATTGCCGTCGATGAGCCGCGGCACGTCCACGTGCCCGCGATCGCCACGCGCCAGGAGGTCCCGGCCCCACAGGAGCGAGTCGGCGTGCAGGTCGGCGACGGTCAGGGTCTCGTGCAGGGCCCGAGCCCGGGCGGAGGCAGCGTAGGGAGCGATGAACGTGGTCCGGTTCAGTCGCCGCTCGGTCCGCGCGACGAGCCGACGGCCGGCGGTCCGGCTGGCGGCCACTGCCGCGAGTCCCACGGTGGTGGCGACCGCCATCCCGCCGACGCCGGTCGCCACGTTCCGGCGGATCGGACTCACGGATCCAGGCGCCAGCGCGTGGGCCGGACCAGGATCGGCACCGGGTACTCGCCGGCGAACCATTCCGGCGTCCAGCCGTAGTCGTCGAGCAGGGCCTGGTACTTGGCGAGGTACGCGGCGTTCTCGTTCGGCGGCGTGTAGGACGGCTCGATGCGCGCCACGCCCTCCATCGTGACGACAGCGCCGCCGACGTCGTCCGTGTTGAGATTGAACGCCACGAGCGGCCGATCCGCCACGTTCCCGTTCCGGGGCGCCCGTTTGCCCGAGTAGATGAGGAGCTCGTCGCCGAGCCACTCGAACCAGATCGGCGAGCTCTGCGGCTGCCCGTCCGGGTTCGTCGTGGTCAGCCAGCCGATGAGCTCGTGCTCGAGACGTCGCAGCGTCTGCGCTCCCGCGTCCGTGGTCGGGTCCAGGGTCATGGTGCCTCCGTGGTCAGGTCGAGTCGCAGGACCGGCTCGCCGTCCTCATATCGACCGGTCGCGACAAAGCCATAGCTCTCGTAGAACGGTAGCCCGGCCGGCGAAGGACCACCTTCGCCATCAGCGCGCCACCGGGACGTGCCGCACCTCGTCGAGGAAGGCGAGCGAGCGGGCGTCGCGTTCGAGCGCCTGGCGGACGAACTCGCGCAGCGCGGCCTCCACCTCGCGCTCGGTCACGACGGCCAGGCGCAGGGCGGCGATCGCCTCGACATCGAGCCGCTGGTAGGCCTTCACGAGCTTGAGCGCCTCGAGGCTCAGGCCGGCGCGGTCATGCGGCGGACCCGGGCAGCGCTCGCAGACGATGCCGCCCAGGGGTGGGACCCAGCGGAACCGCTCATCGGCCTCGAGCACGCGGTCGCATTCCACGCAGCGGTCCACCTCCGGGCGCACGCCGAGCTCATCGAGCAGATGCATCTCGTACCAGCGGGCGACGCGACCCGGGGCCATCCCCGCGTCCAGGAGCTCGTAGGCGCGCCGCAGGAGTGCATACAGCGGCTCGGCCGCGTGCCGTTCCTCGAGGCTTCGATCGGCCAGCTCGGCGAGGTACCAGGCGGTCGCCGCGCTCTCGAGATCGTCGCGCAGGTGCAGCCAGGCGTGGCCGACGCTGACTTGGGTGACCACGTCGAACGTCCGGCCGCGGGCCAGCGCGACGGTCAGCTCCGCGAACGGTTCCAGGCTACCGCCCAGGCGTGAGGTGGGCCGACGGATGCCCTTCGCGATGACCTTGAGCTTGCCACCGGCAGGCGTGATCAGCGTGAGCACGCGGTCGGCTTCGCCGAGGTCGAATCGGGACAGGACGATGGCGTCGGTGGTGTAGCGGCGGGGCGCGGGCATCGTCCCGCGACGGTACCACGGGGCGGGCCTGACATCCGGTCCCGGCCCTGCGGCGTACCCACCGGCAGACGCCGGTGCGAACGCGTCCCTCGCGCCGGCGTCGATCCGCCCGACCCCCGTCACCCCCGCGTCCCGGGCCGTCCCTCAACAGGCTACCGGGGGCGAACACGTTTCATGTACACTCAGGTCGCCATGACGTCGCAGACCAGCCCGCCGGCCCTGGCCGACATCGACCTCAACGAGCTCATCGCCGACACCGAGGGCGAGATCGTCCGCCTGGTCCGCGATCGCGACCCGTCCACGCGCGGCCTGTACGAGATGGTCCGCTACCATCTCGGGCTCGACGGCTCGGGGGCCTCGGGCGGCAAGCGGATGCGACCGCTCCTGGGCCTCCTGGCCTACGCGTCCATCGCGGGCGATCACCAGCGCGCGCTGCCGGGTGCCGCCGCGGTGGAGCTCGGGCACAACTTCAGTCTCGTCCACGACGACATCGAGGACGGCGACGTCGAACGTCGCCATCGACCCACGCTGTGGCGGGTCCACGGCGTGCCCCAGGCCATCAACACCGGGGACACGCTGTTCAGCCTGTCGCGCATCGCGCTCCATCGCTTGACCGACCTCGGCTTCTCCGATTCGAAGGTCCTGCGCCTGATGCGCCTGTACGACGAGACGTGCCTCGCCCTGTGCGAGGGCCAGTACATCGATATCGCGACCAGCGAATCCGACTCGCTCATGAGCGTCGAGGCGTACTTCGACATGATCGGGCGCAAGACGGCGTCGCTCATCGCCGCCTCCATCGAGGCGGGGGCGCTGCTCGCCACCGACGACGACGAGGTCATCGCCAGGTATCGAGGGTTCGGCTGGGCGCTCGGCCTCGCCTTCCAGATCAACGACGACCTGCTCGGGATCTGGGGCGCGGAACAGGCGACCGGCAAGGAGCCGTCGGACGTGGCCCATCGCAAGAAGACGTTGCCCGTGATCTACGCGGCCGAGCACGCCGGTCCGGCGGATCGGGCCCGACTCCTGGAGCTCTACGCGCACCGCGATCCGTCGCCGGCGCAGGTGAGCGAGATCATCGCGATCCTCGAAGCCGTCGGGGCGCGCGAGTACACGCGCGATCAGGCCCGCCACTACCGCGACGAGGCGCTGGCCGAGCTGGATGCCACGGGCGTCGTCGCGCCCGCGGTTCGCGCGCGCCTCGAGGAGATCATCGTCGGGGTGATCTCGGCCTGAGGCGGCCGACGCCCTGGCGGCGTGTGCGTCACGGCCCGCACGTTGGCGACCACACGGCGTGCCGCCGGCTGGCTACTCCGGGACCCGGAACCGCGCGATCGCATAGCCGAACGCGTCGCGGCGCCAATCCGCGTAGGTCGCGCCCATGCGCGCCGACCGCTCGATGAAGGCCACTCGCTCCGGGTCGTCCGGATTCGCGGCTGCCCAGCGTGCCACGGCCGCCGCGTACGAGCCCTCGTAGTCGTCCCACTCGGCGACGTCGACGACGTCCACGGCATCGATCGCCAGACCCGCCTCGGCGCCAAGCGCCGCGAACCCGTCCACGCCATCGGCCAGCTCGTCGTGGGTCATGCCGAAGGCCGCGAGGCCGTCGGCCGGTGGGAGGCGCGACCAGAACCCATCGGCGAAGACCACGGTCCCGCCGGGACGCGTCGCCGCCGCCAGGAGCGCGACGGTCTCGCGCTGGTCGCCCACGATGCCGGTCGCCCCCATGGCGACGGTCAGCGCCACGGACCGGTCGGCGAGCAGCACGCCCGGGGCGTCGGTCTCCACGAAGGACACCCGTCCCGCGACGTCGACGCCGGCCTCGATGGCCGCCGTCCGCGCCGCGGCGAGGAACCACGGGTTCCGGTCGAACCCCTCCGCCGTCGCGCCCGCCCAGCGCGTGAGCAGGGCCACGAGGAACGCGCCCTTGCCCACACCGAGCTCCAGGGCGTGATCGCCCGGCCCCAGCGAGCACGCGGCCGCCAGGGCGGCCAGCCGCACGCCGGACATCGGACCCAGCACCGCGCGATCCGCGTGGGCGATGGTGGTGAACCGGAGCGGGTGTCCCACCGGCGGGACGGACGACGCGGGCGCGCTCAGCGGTCGGTCTCGTCCTCGTCGGGCTCGTCCTCGTCGCGCGAGCGCACCACCAGGACCTTCCCGACGCGCCGCCCATCGGTGGTCTCGACGGTCAGCGTCAGTCCGTCCACGACGACCTGGTCGCCGGGCTTGGGGACGCCGCCGATGCGGTGGTAGATGAGCCCACCCACCGTGTCGTACTCGTCCTCGTCCTCAAGCGCGATATCGGTGTCGAACAGCTCGGAGAGGTCGTCCACGTCCGCGCGGCCATCCACGCGCGCCTCGTCGTCGGAGAGCTTGACGATCATCGGCTCTTCCTCGTCGTACTCGTCCTGGATCTCGCCGACGATCTCCTCGAGCAGATCCTCGATGGTCACGAGGCCCGCCGTCCCACCGTACTCGTCGAGCACGATGGCGATATGGACCTTGCGCCGCTGGAGCTCGTGGAGCAGGTCGTCCACGGTCATCGATTCGGGAACGAACACCGGCGTTCGCAACAGCATGCGCAGCGGTGGTCGCTCGGGCGCACCGGCCTTGAGGAACGGCAGCAGGTCCTTGGCATAGAGGATCCCGACGATCTCGTCGATGGTCTCCTCGTACACCGGGATGCGCGAGTGGCCCTCGGCCACGACCGTGTCGATGGCATCCTCGAACGTGGCCGAGGACGCCATCGAGACCATCGAGGTGCGCGGGACCATGACCTCGTGGACGCGCTGGTCGCCGAGCTCGATGACCGCGTGGATCATCTGCTCCTCTTCGGCCTCCAGGATCCCCTGCTCGCCACCCTGCTCGATGATCAGGCGCAGCTCCTCGGAGCTGATGCGCTCCTCCGCGGCGACGTCCGCCCCGAACAGGCGGCTGATCCGACGCGTCGCGAACGTCAGGAACGCCACGAGCGGCGCGAAGATCGCACCGAGGACCTCGAGCAGGCGGCTCGTCGACATCGCGACGCGCTCGGCGTGGGCCAGCCCGATCTGCTTGGGCACGAGCTCCCCGAAGATGATCGTGAAGATCGTCAGGAGGCCCGTGACGATGATCAGCGCGAGGGCTCCCGCGAGCTGGGCACCCGCCCCGAAGGACGCCAGCCAGTCCTCCATGCCGTCCACGAGGCTGACCGCGGCGAATGCCGAGGCCAGGAAGCCCAGGAAGTTGATCCCGATCTGGATGACCGCGAGGAAGCGGCCCGGATTGGCCTTCAGGCGCTGCACCCGGAGGGCGGCCTTGTTGCCTTCGTCGATAAGCTGCTGGAGCCGGCTGCGTCGGATGGTGACCAGCGCGATCTCCGTGGAGGCGAAGATCCCGTTGAGCAGCACGAGCACGACGATCAGGCCGAGCTCGAAGAGCGAGTCGCTCACGAGGTCGCATCGTCCGCTGCGGGCTCCGATGGCGCGCGGCGCTGCTCACGGATGCGGGCCGGGACCCCGACGGCGAGCTTGCCGGCCGGCACGTCCTTGGTGACCACGGCACCGGCCCCGGTCTTGGCCCCGGCACCGATCTCGCGCGGCGCCACGATCATCGTGTCGACCCCGATGAAGGCGCCGTCGCCGATCGTCGTTCGATGCTTGCGCACGCCGTCGTAGTTGGCGGTGATCGTCCCCGCGCCGATATTGGCCCGCTCGCCGATCTCGGCATCGCCGAGGTAGCTCACGTGATGCTGCTTGGACCCGGCGCCAAGGTGCGTCGCCTTCAGTTCGGCGAAGTTGCCGACTTCGGCGCCGCGACCCACGACGCTGCCGGGTCGGAGGTGGCTGAACGGCCCCACGACCGCCTCGTCCTCGATCGTGGACGACTCGACGATGGATGCCCAGACCCGCGCGTTGGCGCCGACGACGCTGTCGATGAGCTGGCTGCCGGCCCCGATCGTGCTCCCCTCCCCGATCGATGTCCGGCCGCGCAGGATGACGTTGGGCTCCAGCGTGACATCGCGGGCCAGCGTCACCCCCCAATCGAGGTAGACCGTGGACGGGTCGCGCATCGTGACCCCGTCGCGCATGTGCTGCTCATTGCGCCGCACCCGCAGGTTCCACTCGGCGGCCGCGAGCTGCGAGCGATCGTTGATGCCGTCGAAGCGGCCGTCATCCTCGAACGCCACGGCACTCACGAGCCGGCCATCTTCGCGGGCCAGCCGGATGAGCTCGGTGAGGTACAGCTCGCCGGTCGCCGGTGAGGGCACCAGCGAGTCGATCCGCCGGCGCAGCCAGGCCGCATCGAACGCGTAGAGGCCGGCGTTGACCTCGTTCCCGGCCAGCTCGTCCTCGGTGGCGTCCTTCGCCTCGACGATCCGCTCCACCATCCCGAAGTCACTGCGGACGACCCGGCCGAGCAGGTCCGGATCGGCTGAGAAGACGGTGGCCAGCGCGATGGCGGCGTCGTCTTCGCGCCGCGCTTCCAGGACCGCGTCGAGGTCGGCGGCCGTGATCAGCGGCACGTCCCCCGAGAGCACGAGCACCTCGGTCGCATCGTCGGGGACGGCGGTGAGGCCGGCCCGGACCGCGTCACCGGTACCGCGCGGGGCGTCCTGGAGGGCGAGATCCGCTCGGTCGGCGAAGACCTCGCAGATGGCGGCGACCGCCGGGGAGTACACGACCACCGGCCGTGCGGCGCCGCCTTCGTCGGCGGCGGCCTCGGACCACGCGTCCAGCACGAAATCGAGCATGGGTCGGCCGCACAGCGGGTGCAGGACCTTGGGCACCGTGGACTTCATCCGGGTGCCGAGGCCCGCCGCGAGCACGATGGCGGCCGTCCGGCCGGTCGATCGAGCGGCGCCCACGGGGTCGGGCGAGGGACTTGGGGGGTTCATGCGCGGCGTCGGGCGCGAGCGGGGCGGTCGTCGCCCGCGCTACGTGCGGAACCCGACGGGCGGGAGGGTCGTGTCATCGGTTGGTCGCCGGATGGTATGGGTGACCGGGAGAGACCGTCAAGCGCGCCGCACCGGTGGACGAGCCCCCGGATCATCCGCGTCGCGCGATCGCCTCGATCTCCACGAGCCCGCCCTTGGGGAGGGCCCCGACGGCGAAGGTGGACCGCGCCGGGGCCGGATCCGGCATGAACGCCGCGTAGACGCCGTTCACGGCCGCGAAGTCCTCGATGTGCGCGAGGTAGATGGTGGTCTTGACCACGTCGGCGAACGTCAGGCCGGTGGCGTCCAGGACGGCCGTGAGATTGCGCAGCGCTCGCTCCGCCTGGGCCTCCACGCCACCGTCCACGAGATCGCCGGTGGCCGGGTCGAGACCCAGCTGACCGGAGCAGAACACGAGATCCCCGCTCGCGATCCCCTGGCTGTACGGCCCGATGGCCGCGGGGGCACTGGTCGTGGTGATGGCGTGGCGGGTCATGGCGCAGGCTCCTCGTGTCCGGTCCGGAGGGTGGTGGCGATGATCGCGGGTGGGGTGTCCCCGATCGGCGGCAGGTCCCCCGCCTCCGCGGCGCTCCGTACCGCCTGGGCGGCCGTCTCGGCATCCGCCAGCGAAGGATAGAGCGTCCACAGCGTGGGTCCCGAGCCCGACAGGCCGACGGGTCGGGCGAGGGTGCGCATGAGCGCCCGCCGCAGCGGGACCAAGCGCGGCTCCACGAGGATGGCGGCGGGCAGGAGATCGTTGGCCACGGCCAGGACGCCCGCCCGGGCCACGAGATCCGCGCCCGACAGGCCCGCGGCGAGCTCCTGGGCCAGGTGCTGCGAGGTCATCCGGACCGATCCGTCGCCGGCGCCGCGGGTGGCGTCGAAAGCGGCGAACACGTCGGGCGTGCGGACCGCGACGGTCGGGGTCACGAGCAGGATGCCGGGCGGGCTGCCGACGACGCCGCGCAAGAGGGTCACGCGCTCGCCGCGACCCTCGATGAGTGCGGTCGGGGAGCCGAGGAAGAACGGGACGTCGGAGCCGATCGACGCCGCTGCGCGGGCACGACGATCGGAGCCGAGCTCGGCTCCCCAGGCCTCCAGCGCCCCCGTGAACGCCGCCGCCCCGTCCGACGATCCACCGGCGAGCCCGGCGGCGACCGGGATGCGTTTCTCGAGCCGCGCAGCCAGCGACGGTGTCGCCGGCCGGCCCGGCCCCTCGCCGACGGCGGCGCGGGCGGCGGCGATCCCGCGCAGCACGAGATTGTCGGCCAGGGGACCCGTGTCGGGTCCGGCGACGTGCAGCGTGTCGCCGCGGGAGCCGCCGACACCGGCAGGGGCCAGGCTCAGGCGGTCGGCGAGGTCGAGCTGGACGAAGACCGAGTGGAGGTCGTGGAACCCGTCGGCCCGCCGGCCCACGACGGCGAGGGTCAGGTTGACCTTGGCGGGCGCCAGTCGGACGACCGGCTTGGCGTGGGCGTCGGTCATGCGCGGCCATCCGCCCCGCGCCGACCGCGGCGATCCTCGCCCAGTGGTCCGAGGACCTCGCGCAAGGCCAGCCACTCGCCCACCGCGAGGGTCTGCGGCCGTCGATCCGGGGCGATCCCGGCCGCCTCCAGCGCGGCGGCCACCGTCCCGGCGTCGACGGGGAGCTGGCGGCTCAGGACGTTGTGGATCATCTTGCGCCGTTCCCGGAAGGCCGCCTGGACCAGCCGCCACAGGCCGTCCTCCTCCTCGGGTGACAGCCGGTCATCGGTCGCGAACGGCTCCACTACGATGACGGCCGATTCCACGGCCGGTTCGGGCTCGAACGCGTCCGGCGGCACGCGGAACGCGACCCGGACGCGGGCGTGGTACTGCACGAAGACCGAGAGGTAGCTCATCTTCCCGGGCGGCGCGGCGATCCGCTCGGCGACCTCGCGCTGGACCATGAGCACGAGCCGGCCGGGTCGCGGGGCGTCGCCGAGCAGCGCGTGCAGGATCGGCGAGGTGATGTGGTACGGCAAGTTGGCCACCACGTCATAGGGCGGTGGGACGAGGTGGGGCAGGTCCTGGTCCAGCGCGTCGCCCTCGATCAATGCCAGCTGACCGGCCGTCAGCGCCGGCTCGAACCGCTCCTGCAGGAACGCGGCCAGCCCCCGGTCGAGCTCGACGGCGGTCACCTGAGC
>CAYVJP010000086.1:0-10239 GCA_964451745.1 uncultured Anaerolineaceae bacterium
AGCCGCTGTCCAACCTCGATGCGAAGCTGCGCGTGCAGACCCGCGCCGAGATCGCCCGCCTCCATCAGCGCCTCAAGACGACCGTCGTCTATGTCACGCACGACCAGGTCGAGGCCATGACGATGGGCTCGCGCATCGCGGTGATGAGCGAAGGCGTGCTGATGCAGGTCGGCACCCCGCAAGCCCTGTACGACACGCCGCTCAATCGATTCGTCGCCGGCTTCATCGGCAGCCCGTCGATGAACTTCGTCGATGTGACGGTGGAAGGCTCCGGCGACACGGCACGGCTCGTCGGCCCCGCCGACTGGTCCGTTCCGACCCCGGAGCGCCTGCGCTCGGTCGTGGGCGAGATCGCCGGCCGCAAGCTCGTCGCCGGGTTCCGGCCGGAGCATCTCGACATCGGCGAGGCGGGGTCGAATGCCGGTGGCTTCCGCGCTCGCGCCGATGTCGTCGAGTACCTGGGCAACGAGGAGCTGCTCCACGTCAGCGCCGCGGACAAGGACATCGTGGGGATCGTGAATTCCTCGCATCGCGTCCGCCCCGGCGACATCGTGGACCTCGTGCTGCCGCTCGACAAGCTGCACGTCTTCGACGCGGAGACCGGCGCCGCGATGACCCCGGAGTCGGTCGCCGCAGCCGCGGCAGCCGCCCGTCCGGCGGAGGTCACCGCCTGAGCGGCCATCGACCCCACGGCGATCCCACGGCCCCGGAGGCGACCTCCGGGGCCGATCTCGTCGAGCGCGTCGTGGAGTCGCGGGTCATCCACCGGGGTCGTTACCTCACGTTCCGGGTCGATACGGTCGAGCTGCCCGACGGCCGTCGATCCACCCGCGACATCGCCGGCCATCCCGGCGCCGTCGCGGTCGTCGCGGTGGACGACCGCGAACGTGTCGCCCTCGTGCGCCAGTGGCGCCTGCCCGCGAACGACGCGCTCCTCGAGATCCCGGCGGGCGGCCTCGACCTGCGCGACGACGGGTCCAAGGAGGATCCCGAGGTCGCCGCCCGGCGCGAGCTCGAGGAGGAGACCGGTCTGCGCGCGGGCACGTGGCGCAAGCTCGCCGCGTTCTACACGGCTCCCGGCTTCACCGACGAGTACATGCACCTGTTCCTGGCCACCGATCTGCGCGCAGCGCACCCGGACGGGCGTCTCGGACCGGACGAGGACGAACGGCTCATCCTCGAATGGCTCCCGTGGCGCGACGCCGTCGCCGCGGTCGAGCGTGGCGAGATCCGCGATTCGAAATCGATCGTGGGCCTGTTCTGGCTGGCCCGATTGCGCGGCGGCTGATCGGTCCGACGGGACGACTGATCAGTCCGGCGCGGCGGGGTCCTGCCCGGGTGGCCGCGCATCCGGCCCGAGGCGGGCCAGGGCGCCGCGGTACAGCGGGCTCCCCGGATCCAGCGCGACGGCCAGTCGCAGGTGCGTGCCGGCCTCCTCGCGGCGTCCCAGCTTCTTGAGGCTCTGTCCCATCGCGAAGTGCGCGTAGTGGGCCGAGGGATCGATCTCGAGCAGCCGCTCGAACGTGGCGCGGGCCGGCTCATGCTGGCCCGAGTTGAAATACGCCCGACCGAGGGCCTCGAGGATGGACGCCTTGCCGGGCTCGAGTCGGTCGGCCCGCTCCAGCACGATCGCGGCCTGCGCGTGGTGGCGACCCTCCAGCAGCGCCTGGCCACGCTGGAGCAGCTCGTATGCCGACTCCTCGTCCACCGGCGACGC
Source organism: uncultured Anaerolineaceae bacterium (assembly GCA_964451745.1). GTDB lineage: Bacteria > Chloroflexota > Limnocylindria > Limnocylindrales > CSP1-4 > SPCO01. The sequence continues at coordinate 1,718 of CAYVJP010000086.1, forward strand.
CTCAGTCCTCGCGGTACGGCGCGAGATCCACGACTTTGAGCCTGGGGGACTCGGTCACGCCCGGGATGCGCCCGCGTTTGGCGATCGGCGTGCCGTCGATCTCCTTGATGTCGCCGGTGAAATCGATGGGCGTCGCGCCGCTGATGTACGAACCGACCGCATAGGAATCGACCGGCGCCCCGGCATCCTTGAAGTACCGGATGCGATCGGGGGTGAGCCCGCCGGACACGGTGATCTTCACGTGGTGGTAGCCCTCCTGGTCCAACCGGGCTCGCACCTCGTGGACCAGGTCCGCGGTCACGCGCCCGCGCTCGGACGGGGTGTCGAGGCGGATTCCGTAGAGGCGGTCCCCCAGGGCGTGGGCCACGCGCAGCGCCTCCTCCGCTTCGTCCTTGAACGTATCCACGAGGACGATCCGCGGGACCTCAGGCCCGAGGTCCCGGTCGAACGCGAGCGCCGCCTCCACGGTGTCCCCGAAGATGAGGACCAGCGAGTGCGGCATGGTCCCGGTCGGGTTCAGTCCGGCCAGGCGGGCACCGGCCGGCGTGGATGCCCCCACGCACCCGCCGACGATCGCCGCGTAGTCGAGCACGTCGGTGATGTCCGGGTGCACGTGCCGGGCCCCGAAGCTGATGACCGGGTCCGGTGCGGCGACCTCCACGCACTCGCGGGCGGCGGTCGCCCAGCCGGTGGACTGGGCGAGCATCCCGAGCATGGCCGTCTCATACAGCCCGAATCGGCGGTAGCGCGCCCGGATCCGGAGCACGATCTCCTTGGGCCCCACCAGGTCGCCGTCATCGAGCGCCTCGAGGAGGGTCTCGGCGGGATCCGCGACGGCCAGCACGTGGCCGAGCAGGTTCTTGGCCTCGTCGATACCGCACAGGACCGCGTCCTGACGGGTGAAGACCTCCATGGTCACGAGGGGATCCATCCCCTCCTGCTCCAGGATGCTCTCCGCACGGGCGAAGTACACGTCCGCCGAATCGCCGGACATGATCTCGTGCGAGGGTCGTGTGCGCTGGTGGCCCATCAGTCGGTCTGGACTCCGAGGGAGCGTGGGGCGGCTGGGCAGGCGAGTGTAGCGCAGGGTGACGCGCTGTCGACCGACGACGGAGCGCCGTCGTCCGAGCGCCGTCCGCGCCGTCCGCGCCGTCGATCCGGCGTTCGCGCCATGGTCAGCGCGGTCGGGCCATCCGCACCGCGTGGTACTTGGGTCGTCGCCGGCGGCGGACGGTCGTCACGACCATGACCGCGACCAGCAACCCGGCGAGGAGCAGGAGCGCGATGCTGAACGCCCGACCCTGGCCCAGCGCCTCCGCGCCGGCCCACGTATCGGCGGCGTCGGTCGACGCGGCCACCGAATCCTCGAGATCGCCGCGGGCAAGTGCGTCCCGCGCGGCGACGAGGTCGGCCTCGGGCGTCTCGCCATAGAGGCCCAGCTCGATGAACGGGTTCGACTCCGCCGGGCGGAGCGCTAGCGCCGCGGCGTATCGCTCGATCGTCGCGAGCTCGGCGGCGGCCTCGGCCTTGGCGTCGGCGAACCCGTCATCGTCCTCGAACGCCAGGCGCAGACCGGCCGGTGCGATGAGCCCGGATTCCGCCGCGGCGGAATCGACCTGCGTCCGTGCGTCGAGCACGGCGGTGGCGTCCGCGAGCAGGGCGTCGGCATCGGCGAAGCGCCAGGCGCGCAAGGCGTCGCGGATCGGCCGTGGCAAGCGCCAGTCGCCGGCCTGCGCGGTCACCTCCTCGAGCCGTTGGCGCGAGGCCGCCCGGGCGTCGAGGAGATGGAGATCGTTGGGTCGGGCGACCCAGGTCCGCCACAGGTCCGAGTAGGTCGCGTCCGTCCGGGCCTCGAGGAGATCCAGCAGACCGCGCCAATCGGGCGGCCCGTCGGCCCGTTCCACCGCACCATCCGCGGGCTGATAGGCGCTGATCCCCGCGGCGGCGTCGGCCCACACCGCCCGAAGGCCATCCGCGCCGGCACGGTCGCCGATCGCCGACGCCAGGGCCAGGGCCGCGGCGTACGCGTAGTCCTCCTGGGCGCCGGGCTCCTGACCGATCGGACCCCACGCATTGAGCGGGATGCGGGCCGCCCGGAGTTCATCGGTGAGCTCCTCACCGCGTGCCTCCACCTCGAGGGCCTCGGCGACCTCCACCGCGTAGTACGACGCGAACGCCTCGTTCGACCAGCGATCGGCCAGCAGCGAGCCGTTGAACCACCCGTGGGCCGCCTCGTGGAGCACGACGAAGTCGTCCGCGTAGTAGGCGATCTCGACCAGGCTGCGACCCGGATCGAAGAGCCCGGCGTAGCCCTCGGTGGATCGACTCACGGCTTCCTCCACCGTGAGTGGCTCGTCGTGGGGCCAGGCCAGCCCGATCTGCTCGCCGAGGGCGGGCAGGGCACCCTGCAGCAACCCGCTGATGCGCTCCGCCCATGGCGCATCGTCGGGCCAGGAGCGGATCGTCAGTTCGGTCGGGTCGCCCAGCACCGTCGTGGTCACGGTCTCCTCGCGATACGCGCCGGGGCGATCCGCGACGAGGTAGGCGAAGAATTCGAGCGGCTTGTCCAGCTTGCCCGTCTCGAACACCGTCCGGCCGGTCTCGTCCGTGGTCGGGGCCGGGATGGAGCCGGCCTCCACCTTGACTTCATACCCGGTCGGGAAGGTGACCGACACGCTGCTCCCGGGTGTGGAATCCGTGGCGAAGGCCCAGACCGGGAAGGACACCAGCGAATCGCCGATGCGCAGGTCCCGGGTGGGGGCCCCACCCGGGTCGTTGAGGTTGAAGGTCAGTCGGTACTTCGCGGTCTTGCCGCTGTACAGCCGTGGGTAGGCGAGGCGCAATCGCGTGTACGCATCGGTCCGCTTCTGGACCTTGGCCGTCGGGCTGAACCCCTTGCGTGTCAGCTTGAACCCCGACGAGCGCGGCATGACATCGAGGAACGCCTCATCGAAGTAGAAGCGCTTCGTCTTGGTGTCCTTGAGGTGATTGGTCAGGGTCAGCTCGACGGTGACCCGGATCCGTTGCTCCTCCGGCTGGACGTCGTACGTCGCGTGGCTCGTGATGGTGAGGTCGGGCCTCGCAGCGCGCACCTCCGCGGGCGCCGTCGGGCCGAGCGGCGTGCCCAGCATGCCGATGGCGGCGACGAGCGCGAGGAGCATCGTCGCGAGGAGTCGCGCCGTCATTCGCTGGGCGCCACGGCGGTGGCGTCGTCCGTGGCCGGGTCGGCGGTCGTGGCCGGGTCGACGCTCGGCGCGGTCTCGTAGAGCTCGGGCAGCAGCGGCGCGAACCGCTCAAGGAGCGCCGCGTTCCGCGACGTGCGGTCGGTCACGTCGGGCATGCGGCCACCGATCCAGATCCAGCCCTTCGACTCGTCGAGCAATCGGTCGGCGATGCCGACGATCCGGGCGAGCGCGAGACCCAGGCCGTCCGCCCCGGCCGCCGCCGCGCCCGCGATCGACTGCTCGACCGCGAGCAGGGGGCGCTCGTCCTCGCCGACGCTGAACTTGGCGAACGGGAACTCGTCGTTCCAGCGCAGCAGCCGTCGGTACGACTTGCGGAACAGGTCGCCGATGGGTGGCGCGTAGTGCGCCCAGCAGATCAGGGCGAGGTCCGGGTCCAGGATGACCGTGACGCGGAGATCGAACCGGCGGCGACCGTCAAGGATGAGATCCCAGCTGGCGATCCCGTCGCGCTCGGCCCGGTCGACCGGCACAAGACCCAGATCGGCGATCCAGCGCTCGACGTCGGCCGGCGTGGCGACGCCCGCTGGGGCGCCGTGGTCGGCGGAATGCATGGCCCGCGGAGTCTAGCCGAGAACGCCCGGATGGGTGACCGGACGACACCGCCGGGTCCGTCAGTCGCGCTTGCCCCGGGCACCCTTGCCGCGGGCGCCGCCACCGGCCACCGCGACCGGGTGTTCGTGCGAGAACGGCCCGTGATCGTGGGACCGGCGGACCCCGGGACGCGGCTCCACCGAATCGCCACTGCGGATGACCTTCTTGACGAAATCGGTGGATCGGATGTCCGCGGCGACCTTCACGTTCCGACCGATGCGGGCACCGCGCGGGATGACCGCCCGCTTGCCGACGACGGTGATCCCCGTGTTGAGCCGGCCCGGCTCCTGCTTGTTGGGCCGATCGTCGAACGGCCCGTCGCCGATGATCGCCCCCGGCCCGACGACGACCTCCTTGTCCAGGATGGATCGATCCACGACCGCGCCCGAGCGGATCACCGAGTCGAACATCACGATGGAATCGCGCACCACGGCGCCCACGTCCACGCGAACGCCCGGCGACAGCACGGAGTTCACCACCGTCCCGTTGATGACGCAGCCGTGGCTGATGAGCGATCGGTGGACCTGCGCCGTGGGCCCGACCTTGGCCGGCGCACGTTCCTCGGAGCGGGTGTGGATGACCCAGTCCTTGTCGTACAGGTCCAGTTCGGGATCGTCCTCGAGGAGGGCCATGTTGGTCTCCCAGTAGGACTGGATCGTCCCGACATCCTGCCAGTAGCCCTTGTAGCGATAGCCGAAGACCCGGGCGCCCGCCTCCAGCATCGCCGGGATGACGTGCGACCCGAAGTCGACACGGTCCTCCGAGAGGAACCGGCGCAGGGCCTTCTTGGAGAAGACGTAGACACCCATCGAGGCGAGGTCGCTCTTGGGCTGCTTGGGCTTCTCCTGCCATTCGACGACGCGGTCGGCCTCGTCGAGCGCGAGGATGCCCATCCGCGACGCCTCGGCGAGGGGTACGCGTCGGACCGCGATGGTCACGTCGGCGCGTCGGCGCCGATGGGCGGCCACGAATGGCTGGTAGTCCATCTTGTAGATGTGGTCGCCCGCGAGCAGCGCGACCGCATCCGCGTCGGAGTGTTCGATCACGTTCATGTTGCGCAGGACCGCGTCGGCCGTCCCGCGATACCACTCCGCTACGCGACCGCGCGCGATGTAGGGCTGGAGCATCTTCACGCCGCCGTGATTGCGGTCGAGGTCCCAGGGGCGACCCAGTCCGATGTGGTCGTTGAGGGACCGCGGGTTGTACTGGGTGTGCACGACGACGTCATCGATGTCGGAGTTCACGCAGTTCGACAGAGTGAAGTCGATGATCCGGTACTTGCCGCCGAACGGGACCGCGGGCTTGGCCCGCTCCTGCGAGAGGATCGAGAGCCGCTCGCCCTCCCCGCCCGCGAGGATGACCGCCATCGTGCGTTTCACGGTCCGGATCCGCCTCCGACGTTGATGGGTTCCGTGCCCCGATGCTAGCACGGGCCACGGCCGCGAACGTATCCGGGCGGTTATGGGACGGTGAACGACCTCGCGGCGAGGGCGCCGCGGCGGATCTGTCGAACGGGACGCCCGGTCCTAGAGGAAGAGGCGCGGATTCACGAAGTTGCCGTTCTTCTCCACCATCCAGTGCAGGTGCGCGCCACTGGAGTTGCCGGTGTTCCCCTCGTACCCGATGACCTGGCCCTTCTTGACCGTCTCGCCCACGGACACGGGCCGCTTGGGCTGCATGTGCGCGTACCACGTGCGCAGCGAGCTCGAGTGGGCGATGACCACGATCCATGCGGGATCGGCCCCGTCCGCCCAGTTCCAGCCGACGTAGACCACCGTCCCGGCGCCCGCGGCCCGCACCTTGGCCCCGTACGGAGCGACCAGGTCGATGCCGTTGTGGTAGTGGGCGCAACCATTGCCGGGCGCGTACCAGGAGAACGAGCTGCAGCCGTACTCGCCGCTGATGTTGAAGCTGTCCATCGGCCAGCGGAACGTCCCGTTGTACTGCGACGGGATCTTGCCCTTGTCGACCTGCTGCTGGATGAGTTTGTCGATCTGGCGGGCGAGTTCCTTCTGCTTGGCGGCCGCCTGCTTGATGACCTTCGCGGCGTTCGCCTTGTTCCGGGCGATGGCAGCGTACTGCGCGCGCTGCTCGCGGAGCGCCTTGGCGACCGCCTTCTCGAGCTTCTTGAGCGCCGCGCGCGTCTCCTTGAGCTCGGCGAGGCTGCGGTCGAGTTCGCGCTTCTGGGCGGCCGTCTCCTGGCGCAGGACGTGCGTGCGGTCGCGGGTCGCCGTGACGGTCTCGCGCATGACCTGGAGCGCTTCCTTGTCCTTGGTGATCTGCTCCGCGAGCGCCTTGTCCTGCTCGGCGACATCGATGTAGAAGCTCATCTCGGCCAGCAGGTCCGTGAACGTCCCGCTGGAGAGCAGCGTTTCGAGCGGTGAGGTGCGGTCGGTGTCGTAGGCGTTGCGGACGCGGTCGGCCAACTGGGCGCGGCGCGCACCGAGTTCCTCGCGCTTGGCCTGCTCCTTGGCGATGACGTGGCGCAGCTCCGCGTCCATCTCCGAGACCTGGACGATCAGGCCCGCGTAGACCTTCTGGACCTCGGCGATCCGGGTTTCCATCTTGGTGATCTTCTTGCGGACCGCGGAAAGGTCGACGCCGATCGCGTTGAGCTGCCGACGCGTCTCGCGGATCTCGGCGGCAAGGGAGCCCTGGAGCTCATTGAGCTGCTTGACCTTGGCCTTCTGCTCGGCGACTTCCTTCTTGAGCTGGGCCTGCTTCGCCTTGGCATCGGCGAGTTCGTCGCCCTGCACCAGCGACGTGTTGCCGGGCGCCCCGAGGAGGCCGACGACGAGCGGGATCAGCAGCAGGAAGGCCGGAAGGCGCCGCGACGTGCGGGCGGGCCGGCGCGCTGGGAGGCTCGACCAGCCGATCCCCGTCGGGGTGTCGGTCCGGTCATTCTGGCGGCGCATCACGTGGGCGACGTCATCGTGCGAGCGATCTCCGTTGGTCAGCGCCGTGGCTTGGTCTGGCGCGGGTCGACGGTCAGCCCGCCGGTGGATCGCCGTCCCTCGACGGGCACTGCCGCTGGACGACACCTGGATCTCCGGCTCCCGGGCATGATACCCCCACCCGTCCAGCGGGCCGGCGGGTTCGTCCTCGATGAGTCTATCGACCGCCCCCGGCGCGCCGACTGGGCCGATGGTCCGGGGCCCGCGTGGGACCGCCTGTCGCTTCCCGAGGCGCGGGCGCTGGGCGGAGGGTGCCGCGGTCCCGGTCCCGTGCCTCGGCGGGCGTGGCGTCATCCCGGTCCCGTGCCTCGGCGGGCGCGGCAGCGGTGCCTCCCAGGAACGGACGGCCCGCGACCAACGTCCGTCCTAGTCTCCTGGTGATTCCTGTGCAAGATCAGACCCGCCTCGAAGCGACCGCAACGTCCGTGTGAGTCACCCGGGGCTAAGCGGGACGGGATCCGGGCGTTCGAGGGCACCGAAGGCTGCCCCGCGTTCCACACGATTCACTCTGGGACTAAGCGGGACGTTGCGGCGCCTGCCCGGCGGTCGCGGCCGGGCACTCCGCGCCCGGGCACTCCCCGCCCGCGCGCTCCCCGAGGCCCGACGAGCCATGCACTCCCCGCACGGCGCGGTAGGCCCGCCGAGCCGTCACCCCCGGATCAGCACCGCCCAGAGCGCCCCGAGGATCAGGAACGGCCCGAACGGCACGTACGATCGCCGCCCGATCCGCCGCGTGACCAGCAACGTGAGCAGCACGACCCCGGCGACGATCAGGCCCACGAACACGGCGCCCACGGCGCGCTCGGCGCCGACCATGAGGCCCATCCCGGCGAGGAACTTCACGTCCCCCATCCCGAACGCCCCCGCCCCGAACGGGATCGACGGCAGGTACAGCACGGCCGGGATCCCCAGAGCCGCGACCACCGCGAGCACCCACTCGCCGCCCACGAACGGGTTGAGCCCGCTGATGGCATACACGAGCGCGATCGGGATGACCGGCAGCGTGACCTCGTCGGGCAGTAGCCGCTGATCCAGGTCCGTGGCCAAGCCGATGACCATCGCCACGAACCACGCCCCGAACAGCACCAGCGCGAGCGGATCGCCCCCCAGGCGCAGTGGCAGCAGCGCGAAGGCCAGCGCGCCGACCATCGCGCAGGTCGCCGTCCGCCAATCGATCGCCCGGCCCGGCGGGTGCTCCTCGTCGTGCTCAGGCCAGCGGGTCGCCAGCCGATCCGCGGCGCCCCCGATCGCGCCACCGATGGCCCCGCCGACGGCGGCGATGGCGAGGCTCAGCGGCTCCATCGGTCGTGGACGCGGGAGGTCAGTCCGCCCGCGCTCCGGCCAGTGCCAGCTCCACGAGCGTGGCATGCGAGGAGCCGGTCGCGCCGCGTGGCGCGTACGACATCGCCTTGCGGTAGTAGGCCGTCCCGGCGATGTCGAGGTGGACCCACGGCACCGTCGCGAACTCGCGCAGGAACAGGCCCGACTTCACGAGCGACCCCTCGGCCGAGCTCGAGTTCTGGAAGTCCGCGTACCACGAGTCCATGTCGGAGACGTACTCGTCGATCAGCGGCAACTGCCAGTAGCGCTCGCCGGCCCGCGCGCCCGCGGCCATGACCTCGTCGTACCACGATTGCGGCGTCCCGAACGCCCCGGTCACTAGATGCCCCAAGGCCCGCGACACCGCGCCGGTCAGGGTGGCGACATCCACGAGATGGGTCGCGCCCTGTCG
>CAYVJP010000087.1:0-10000 GCA_964451745.1 uncultured Anaerolineaceae bacterium
GACAGAGGGAGAGGCCCGCTGAACCGAGCGTGGAGCGCGATGAATGGCACCCAGATTCAGGTCATCTAGGTCCGCTCGGGGACGATCGGGCCGCAGCGTCCGTCTGTCGCCAGGAGGTTACCGACGCGAATAGCTGATAAGTGTGGCCGTTTGTATCGGCCCTCCACGCTTGTAGCACTGCGCAGACGGCCAGAGACTTACGAAACAGCTGCTCTACCGCTGAGCTATGTCGGCGCGACCGCCAATATAGCCGATGCCTCCAACCGCAGCGGGCGACGACCAGGGCGCCCGGCCTACGGGCTCGCCTCGAAGCTGCCCTGCATCGTGATCCCGGTCAGGTACGTCCCATCGGGCGCCGTGCCGTAGCCCTCGCTGCAGTCGAACGAACCGGAGGCGCTCGAGTCGCCGATGTTCCAATCGGTCAACTCGCAGTCCTGGGCGCTGGCCGCCACCTCATCGCTGACATAGCCGATGACGTACGTCCCGTTGACGCCCGTGATCGACCCGATCCCGGCCGAGCCTTCGCTGGTGAAGTTCAGCTGGACCCCAGCCTCGGTGCCGTCGAACCGGCTGCCGATCGCGAAGAACGGCTCATCGACCGTCGCCTGCACCGGTCCGCCGATCTCGATATGGATCTGTCCGCTGCCGCCGCCACTGTTGCCGCCGCCGGGGTCGCCGCCGCCGGGGTCGCCGGGCGCCGACTCGATCGGCGTCGTCGGCGCTTCGGGCGCATCGGTCGACCCATCCCCTCGGTCTTGGGTCGCCCCAGGTGCACTCGAACACGCGGCGACGAACAACAGCAGGAGCAACGCGGCGAATACAGACCTCAACACGCGCATCGGACCTCCTCATCGCGGGACTCGCGAACCCCCTGGTGACGCAGTCGCTCGATCGCAGCGTAGAGGCTTGTGGTGGCCCGTCATCGTCCACCTGCGCCAATCTTTCTTCGGGGCGGCCCGATGGGACCGGCGACGCATAGGTGGATGGGGTGGTGGCAATATTCGCGATCCCGTGCGAACCTCTCCGGACGCCGGACCGTCCCTGGAGAGTCGCTCATGCCCCGTGGTTCCCGTCGCGCCCCGATGTTCCCTGCCGCCGTCATCGCCGCGGTCATGGCGATCGCCGGGTCTCTCGGCTCGGCCCAGGTGGTGCACGCCGCCGACCCGGTCGAGGGGATCGATGTCAGTCGCTGGCAATGCGACGAGGACCCCAACGCCTGCCCGATCGACTGGGGCCAGGTGGCGGCCGCCGGCAAGGCATTCGTCTACATCAAGGCGTCGCAGGACGTCGACCACGTGGATCCGTGGTACGTCCGGCATCGGGCGGGTGCACGGGCTGCCGGTCTCCTGGTCGGGGCGTACCACTTCGCCGATCCGAATCCGGATCCGGATCCGGCAGTGCCCCCGGACGTCGACGGGCGCGCCCAGGCCGATCACTTCCTCGCCAGCGCGGACATCGCGTCCGGCGATCTGCCACCCGTCCTGGACCTCGAGCGGGCGAACGGTCTGACACCGGTCCAGCTGGAGGCATGGGCCCGGGCCTTCCTGGAGCGCATCCACGAGCGGACCGGCGTCCGAGGAGCGATCTACGCATCGCCGAACTTCTGGAAGAACTGGGTCGGCGACAGCACCTGGTTCGCGACGAACGGCTATCGCGTGCTGTGGATCGCCCACTGGACCACCAACCCGAGCCCCACCGTCCCCGCATCGGACTGGGCCGGGTTCGGCTGGACCTTCTGGCAGTACACGTCCGACGGGTCGGTGCCGGGGATCGTCGGCCGGGTCGACCTCAATCGCGCTGCGGTGGACCCAGGCTCGGTGGCGATCGAGCTCGCGACCGATGGCGAGCCGCTCCCGCCGCCGCCGTTCACCGACATCGGGTCGTCCACGTTCGCCGACGACATCGCCTGGCTATATCACTCCGGGATCACCACCGGCTGCTCGTCGACGAAGTTCTGTCCGGGCGGCACGGTCACGCGCGCCCAGATGGCCTCGTTCCTGGTCCGTGCCCTCCAACTGCCCAAGACGACGACCGACTACTTCACCGACGACGACGGATCGACGCACGAGCCCGACATCAACAGTCTGGCCAAGGCCGGGCTCACGAGCGGCTGCAGCGCCACCCGGTACTGCCCGGGCAACGGGGTCACCCGCGCCCAGCTGGCGTCCTTCCTGGCGCGGATCCTCGACCTGTCGGCGACCACCACGGACTATTTCACCGACGACGACAGCTCGAGCCACGAACCCGACATCAACAAGATCGCCCGAGCCGGACTGACGACCGGCTGCACCCCCGACAAGTACTGCCCGACCAAGGTCGTCACCCGCGGCCAGATGGCCGCCTTCCTGCATCGGACCTTCGGGTACTGAACGGTCCATCGCGGACCGGCCGGGTCGCCGCGGTCAGACGGTCGCGGCGGCGGCGAACGACGCCATGTCCGGGAACGTGGCATCGGGAGCGGCCCCCTCGACGGGCGGCGTCGCCCCAGCGCCCGGCCGATCGTGCCGTCGGTCGATCCAGACGGTGGAGAGCCCGAGGCGCTTCGCGGCCACGTGGTCGTGGAACAGGCTCTGCGCCACGTGCAGGATCCGGTCGCGGGGCAACCCGAGCCGTTCGAACGCCGCGTGGAAGTTCGCCTCAGCCGGTTTGTACGACCCGACCTGTTGCGCCGTCACGATCCAGTCGAACTCGACGCCGAGGCGGGCGTTCGAGGCCGCGAACAGGTCGTCGTCACAGTTGGTGACGACCCCCAGCCGAAAGCGCTCGCGCAGTCGGGAGAGGGCCGCGGCCGAGTCCGGGAACGCCGGCCAATCGACGACGGAGCCGGCGAAGGCCGCGACCTCCTCCGCTGTCGGCTCGAAGCCGAGGTCGAGGGCCACCCCACGTAATCCGGCCGCGAGGACCTCGCGGTAGCGCAGGTACGGGCCGGCCTCGGCGGCGGCCTCGTGACCCGCGTAGCGGACAAGGACGTCCTCGTCGTCGACCCGCACCCCGTGCGCCGCGAGGATCGGCCGGAACGCGGCGGTCAGCCCGGCCTCCCAATCGATCAGCGTCCCGTAGCAATCGAAGGTGAGCGCCTCGAAGCGCCCGTAGTCCAGGGTCACGCGGGTCTCCTGCGGGTCGTGATGATGGGCCTCTGGTAGCATGGCACGACCCGAGGGGGAGTACCCCGAAACCCGGATGTCGGCGTCACCACGGTCTGCCTCGCGCAGCCCCGCCGGCATCGACCGCGTCGCATGCACCGGTCGGCGGAGACCTTCGGCTTGACATCCCGTCATGCCCGGAGGCGCACCCCTGGTGGACACACAGACCATCCTTTGGCTCATCCTCGGTGGCACGATCGCCACGGTCCTGACCCTGGACCTGCTCGTGTTCAACCGCCGGGCGCACGTGCCGTCCTTCCGGGAAGCGGCGACCTTCAGCGCGTTCTACGTGGGCCTCGGACTGGCCTTCGGCGCGCTCGTGTTCGCGACGCGTGGCATGGAGGATGGCTCGGCGTATCTTGCCGGCTACCTCCTCGAACTCAGCTTGTCGGTCGACAACGTCTTCGTCTTCGCCCTGATCTTCGCGGCCTTCGTCGTGCCGCTCCAGTACCAGCACCGCGTGCTGTTCTACGGGATCCTGGGCGCCATCGTGTTCCGGGCCATCTTCATCGGTCTCGGGGCGGCCATCCTCGAGAGTTTCCACTGGGCGATCTACATCTTCGGTTTCCTGCTCCTGTACACGGGCTACCGGATGTGGGCGCAGCGCAACGAGCACATGATCGACCCGAACACCAACCCGTTGCTGCGGCTCTTCCGGCGGTTCGTCCCGACGACCGATGGATACCGTGGTCAGCGATTCATCGTCCACGAGGGTGGCCGGCGCCTCGCCACGCCGTTGATGGCGGTCCTCATCGTCGTGGAATCGAGCGACATCCTGTTCGCGATCGACTCCGTGCCGGCGATCTTCTCGGTCACCACCGACCCGTTCCTGGTGTTCAGCTCCAACGCGTTCGCGATCCTCGGGCTGCGATCCCTGTACTTCCTGCTCGCCGGCGCCGTGGACAAGTTCCGCTATCTCAAGCCGGGTCTCGCCGCCCTGCTGATCTTCGCGGGCGTCAAGATCCTCATCGCCGAGTGGATCCATATCCCGATCCCGCTCTCGCTCGGGATCATCATCGCGATCCTGGTCGTGTCCATCGGCGGTTCCGTGCTCGCCGATCGGCGTGACGGGAAGTCGTGGGTCGCCCCCGGGGGAACCGGAGACCAGCCGACCCCGTCGGGGGACCGATGAACCGACTGCGTGACGCACGCCTCCCGCTCGTCGCCACGATCGCCGCCACCCTGCTGGTCGTGGTCGCCTGCGGGGCGGCGGCATCTCCGACCCCGACCCCGTCGCCGACGCGCGAGCCGGTGACGACGCCGGAGGGCGCCGTGGCCGCCGTCATCGCGACGGAGCCGCGCCTGACCGGCATCGGACCGCTCGATCCCGAGCTCATCGGCCAGGCCAGCTGGTACGAGGTCATGCCGGCATCCGGGGTCGGTGCGTTCCTGGTCAGCATCCGGGTGGGCTGGGGTGATTGCCAGGCCGGCTGCATCAACCAGCACGAGTGGCTCTATGCGGTGCAGCCCGATGGCACGGCCGTCCTCCAGTCCGAGGGCGGCGATCCCGTCCCGCCCGATGCCTGGCCGTCGCCTGGTGGCGATGGCCGGACCGGTCTGCTGATCACCGCGACCGCCGGCCCGACCTGCCCGGTCGTCACCGACCCACCCGATCCCGGCTGTGCCGACAAGGTCGTCCCGGGTGCGATCGTCGTGGTCCGTGACAGCAGTGGCAGCGAGGTCGAACGGGTGACCCTCGATGCGCAGGGGTTCGCCCTCGTCGAGGTCCCCGCCGGCGGCTATGTCGTGGAGCCACAGCCGGTCGAGGGTCTGATGGGCACGGCGGCGCCGGTCTCGGTCACGGTCGTCGAGGGTGCGGCGACACCCGTCGTCCTGGGGTACGACACCGGCATCCGCTGACCGGCGTCAGGCCTCTTCGCCGGGCTCCCCCGGAAGCGTGATCGTGAACGCGGCACCGCGCCCCGGGGTCGCCGGTTCCAGGACGAGATCGCCGGACATCGCGCGGCATAGCTCGCGCGAGACGTACAGGCCGAGGCCGCTTCCGCCGTCCGGTGTCGGGTCGGTCCCGCGCTCGAACCGCGAGAAGAGGCGATCGCGATCCATGTCGGCCACGCCGGGGCCGCCATCGGCGATCGTCAGCGCGACCCGGCGGGCGGTGGGGTCGGCGGAGATCGAGACGTGGATCGGGCTCCGCTCGCCGTACTTCACCGCGTTGTCGAGCAGGGCCCACAGGACCTGATCCAGCTGGTCCGCGTCGGTGACGGCCAGCCAACCACCCGCTCCGTCGTCCATGTCGAACCCGATGTCGTCCACGCCGAGTGCCTCCCAGGCCTTGCGTACCCGGGTCGCGAGCGCCACGACCTCGCTGCGCGGCTTGAGCGTGCCGGACTCCAGGCGGGTGACGGTCAGGAGCTGGCGGACCATGCGCGAGAGCCGTTCGGATTGTTCGGCGATGATGCCGAGCCGCCGATCGGGTTGTGCCGCGTCGAGCTGCTCGGCGTAGGCGCGGATGCTCGTGAGCGGCGTCTGGAGGTTGTGGCTGACGCCGCGCAGGAAGTCGTCCTTCGCCGCATCGAGCTCGAGCAATTGCGCGTTCTGTTGCTGCACCGTCGCAAACAGCTGGGCGTTGCGGATCGCCGCACCCATCTCGCTCGCGAACAGCTCCAGGAGGTCCTGGTCGGCGGGCTCCCATCGGCGCGTGGCGGGCAATCGGCCGATGAGGACGCCGATGTCCTGCCCGCCCGCCCGGAGGACCGCCCGCAGCGGCCGCGAGACACCCGGAACGACCTCCTCGGGGTCCACCGCCGCGGGGGGACCCATGACCACGGTGGCATCGATGAGGGCGAAGGCCGTCTTCGCCTCGGCGGCGGTCCGCGAGACGAGTGATTCGACATCGTCGCTGGGCGACACGTCGTCGATCGCGGCCAGGATCCGACGCAGCTCCTGGTTGCGCCGGTCGAGGTCCGCCGACAGGCGGTTGTGGCTCTCGGCGAGTCGGGCGAGCTCGTCGTCGCCGACGACCCGCAGCGGCGTGGACAGGTCACCCGACGACACGCGATCGACCGATCGGGCGATGGAGCGAAGCGGCTCGGTGAGCTCGCTCGCCAGGACGTACGAGGTCACGATGGCGATCGCGACGATGACCGTGAGCGCGAAGACAAAGGTGCTTCGGGCCACGTTGTTGTCCGCCGCGCCGGGCCCGAAGACCACCAGCAACAGCAGCACGACCACGACGAACGCGACGAGTGGCACGATCGCCGAGGCGATCAGCGTGACGGTGAGCCGGGCGCGAAAGCTCAGGCCGCGCTGCGGGTCCGCGTTGCCCTTGCGCGCGTCACTCACCGGTGGGCAGCACGCTGGGTTCCAGCCGGTACCCCACGCCGCGGACGGTCAGGACGTGGACAGGGCGGTTGGGATCGCGTTCCACCTTCTGCCGCAGCCGGCGCATCGTCACCCACACGTAGGACGGGTCGGCGTCCTCGGTCTCGGTCCAGCCGCGCGCGAGGAGGGTCTCGGTCGTGACGGTCTGCCCGAGGTTGGCGGCGAGGGCATAGAGCAGGCGAGATTCGGTGGGCGTGAGCTGCACCACCTGGCCGGCCACGGTCGCCTCGCGTCGATGGAGGTCCAGGGTCAGGTCCGGCCCCAGCACCAGCGACTGTCGCGGCACCTTGTCGCCGAGGCGCTTGAGGACTCGATTGACCCGCGCCCGGAGTTCCGGGTAGTGGTACGGCTTGGTGATGTAGTCCTCGGCCACCTCCTCGAGCAGGTCCGCCTTGGAGTCGCCGGCATCGATGGCCGACAGCACGATGATGGGCAGATCGGCGCGGGCCTTGATCTCGCGCGCCAGGGTGAGCCCGTCCATGCGCGGCATCATCATGTCGACGATCAGGAGATCGGGCCAGCCGCTGCGGAGTCGGCGCAGGGCCTCGTCACCGTCGCGAGCCGTCGCGATCTCGTAGCCGTCCGCGCGGAGCTGGTCCGCCAGCAGGACGAGCAGGTTCGGATCGTCGTCCACGATCAGGATCCGTGGCGCCGCGCCACCGCCGCCGTGTCGGCTCAGCATGGCGCACATGGTACGCGGCGCCCGCGGTCAGGGAGCCTTCGGGTCTACGAACCGGCAGCGAGCGCGCAGCGGGCAGGCATCGTGGTCGGGGCGCTGGGCATGGCAGACCTTGCGCCCGTGCTGGATGAGGTTCACGTGCGCCTCGTACATCTCGTCGGGCTCGAACACCCCGAGAAAGAGTTCGTGTGCCTCATCGATCGTCGCCTTGGGCGGCAGCAGGCCCACCCGGCGCGACACCCGTTCCACGTGGCGGTCGATCGGCATCAGCGGCAGGCCGAACGAGAACAGCAGTAGGACGGAGGCCGTCTTGCGGCCGATGCCGTCGATGGCCGTGAGCCAGTCGCGCGCCTCGAGGGCGGACATCTCGCCGAGGAACTCCAGCGAGTAATCGCCGCGCTCCTCGCGGATCCGGCGCAGCGTGGCCTGGAGTCGCGGCGCCTTCTGATTGGCGAGCCCGCCGGGGCGGATGACATCGGTCAGCTCGGGGAGGGGGGCGAACTCCACCGACGCCCAATCCGGGGCGGTCCCCGGCGACATCCCGATGCCGCCCCACCCGGCACCCGGCCGGTGTTCCTCCGCTGGGCCCGCACCCGGGTACGCCCTCCGGAGGGCCTCGAACGCGACCTCGGCGTTCGTGTCCGCGCTGTTCTGGGTGAGGATCGTCAGGATGAGCTCGCTCGTGGGGTCCAGCCGGCGCTCCCAGATGGGTCGTCCATACCGACCGGCCAGCCCGTCGAGCACGTACCGGACCAGGCCGGGCCGATACCGTTCCAGGCGCTTGGCATAGCTCGCTCCGGGATCGCTGAACTTGCGCTTCCGGGGGCGGGCGCGCTTCGTGCGGGGGCCGGCAGCCGTCGCGTTCACCAGATGGTCTCCAGGCGGGCGAGCCGCTCGCCGCAGCGCTCGAGCGGGGCCGTTCCCGCGGCCATCGCCTCCTCGACCGATTGCGGACGCTCGATGACGGGGACCGCGATCGCCCCGACGGCGGCGAGGGCGTCGATCCCGGCCGGTTCCACGCCACCGCCCACCGCGATGCAGGGGACGCCGGCGGCTTGGGCTCGCTTCGCGACTCCGAGCGCGGTCTTGCCGAAGCCGGTCTGGGCATCGATGCGGCCCTCGCCGGTGATGACGAGGTCCGCGCGGGCGAGACGGGCCTCGAAATCGGTCGCCTCCATGACGAGATCGATCCCGGGCCGCAGGGCGAACGAGGCGAACCGGTCCTGGATCGCGAGCAGGGCGAAGCCCAGACCGCCCGCCGCCCCGGCCCCCGGCGTGTCGCGTTCGTTCCGCGCCTCACGCGCCTCGAGCTCGTCCGCCCACGCGGCGTTCCGTGCATCGAGCGCCGCGATGTCGGCTGGCCCGGCGCCCTTCTGCGGGCCGTACACGGCGGCCGCACCGTCCGGCCCGAGCAGGGGATTCGAGACATCGCACGCGACCATAAGCTCGGCATCGTCCAGCCGACGCCCGTTCGCGAGCAGACCATCGAGGAAGCCGCGCCCGCCGTCGGTGGTCGCGCTGCCGCCGATGCCGAAGGTGATGTGGCGCGCCCCGGCATCGATCGCCACGCCGACCAGCTCGCCGGAACCGATCGATGTCGCACCCACCGGATCCCGTTCGTCGGGGGTGAGCAGCGACAGCCCCGATGCCCGGGCCATCTCGACGAACGCGCGCGATCCGTCGCGCGACCGCAACCAGCGCGCCTCGACCTCCCGACCGATCGGGTCATGCACTCGGGCGAGGTGCGCATCCCAGCCACCGGCGGCCTCGATCGCGGCGAGCGTGCCTTCCCCGCCGTCCGCCAGCGGGCAAAGGAGGATCTCGTCGTCGGGTCGGGCGCGGTGCCAGCCGGTGGCCAAGGCGGTGGCGACGTCGACCGCGGTGATGGAACCCTTGAACGAGTCGGGTGCGATGAGGATCGTGCGGGCACTCACGATGGTCAGCTCGACACTGGGAGTGGCGCGAACGGGACGAGTCCTTCGTGGATCAACCCCAGGATCGCAGTCTTGGGGCGCGAACTCGCTCGTTCGTCTCGCCGGCGACACCCGTAGTGTCGGCGTCGCGCGCTCAGGATGACCCGGCCGCGGCTCACCGCAGGTCCTTCCAGAAGTAGGTCGTCGGCGACGGGGTGCCGTCGGGCAGCAGCGCGTGGTTCGGCACCACGCCGAACGCCGTCCAGCCGAGGGCGTGGTACATCGCCTCGGCATCGCTCCCGGCGGCGGTGTCCAGGAGCAGGAGCCATCGCCCTTCGGACCGTGCCTGCTCCTCCGCGGCCGCCATCAGCGCCGCCCCGATCCCGCGGCGACGATGGCTGCGCATCACGATGACCTTGCCGATCTCGGCGCGGTGCGGCGAGTTGGGGTTCGTGGAGCGTTCGATGAGGGTGGAGCCGACGATCCGTTCCCCATCGAGGGCGACGAACACCGTGATGACCCCGTCCTCGACGCGTCCCGTTCGCGCGGCCCACCACGCGCCGGTCTCGGCTTCGGTGGCCCCCGCCAGGAAGTTGACACCGGAGCCGCCGTCCACGGCGTCCACGGTGAGCGTGGCCAGGCCGGGGATCGCCGCGCGAAAGGTGTCGGCGTCGAGCGCCCGGATCTCGATGGCGTCGGTGTCGGTCGTCACGACCCGGTGACGCGCCGCCGCTCGAGATACTCGGGGATCCGGATCATCGGTGGTCGCTCCTGGTCCGCGAGTTCGATGACCTCGAGCGAGAGCCGGCCCTTGCCCGACCGCGGCAGCTTCATGGTGGACCCGAGCTCGGCGAACAGGCGCGCCTTGCGGCGCTCCTCGAGGCGCTTCATGACGGCCTGGAGGATGACGAACGACATGCGCG
>CAYVJP010000087.1:10010-10226 GCA_964451745.1 uncultured Anaerolineaceae bacterium
CCCCTCGAGCTCCTGGTTGCGATGCACCCGACGCTCGAGATCCACCTGGCCGAGCCCTTCGATCCCGACGCGCTCGGCCGTATCGATGAGGTGGCCGATCTCGACGGCGTATCCGGTGAAGAACGGGATCGTCTCCAGCAGCGAGCGGCGTGCGGCGTACTCCCCGGAGAGGGGCTGGATCATCCCGGACAGCTCCGGGTAGAACAGGTTGATGAG
>CAYVJP010000088.1:0-744 GCA_964451745.1 uncultured Anaerolineaceae bacterium
CCGTTCGGCAGGTTCCCCGCGGCCATCCGTCATACGTTCGTGCCGGGCCGTCGCGGCGCGGCGCGACGCGACGCGACGCGGTCAGAGTTCGGCGGCGTCGACCAGCAGTGGCAGCAGGTCGCTGATCGAGACGATGCCGATCGGCGTCACGTCGTCATCGGCGACGATGATCAGGCGGTGGACCCCGTGGCGCTCCAGCCGGCGCACGGCATCGGCGAGGGGCAGGTCCGCCCTGGCCTTGACCGGCGTCCTGGTCATGACATGGCGGGCAGTGAAGCCGACCCAGCCTCGTCCATCCGTGATTCCGGCGGCGGCCGTCCGTACCAGGTCCGTCTGGCTGATCACGCCGACCAGGTAGCCGTTCGCATCCACCACGGGCGCCCCCGTGATGTCGTTCTGCGAGAGCTGTTCGGCGACCTCCTCGAGCGGCGTGTCGAGGTTGACGACGACGGGGAACGGCGTCATCACGGTGCCCACCGAAAGCGGCGCTTCGCGACGGGTTCGAGGGTCATCGAACATGGTGGCATCGTGCCCAGCGACGGAGCCGGCAACATCGGTCGCACGGCCCGTTCCGGGGTGACGTTCGGCACTGTCAGCGGACGCTCCGGCGGCGGAGCCTTGGATCAGGATCACGAAAGGAGTGCCGATCATGCAGCGCATCCTGCTTGCGTACGACGGCGGCGAGCCGGCGCAGAAGGCGCTGGCGATGGCCGCCGACCTCGCCAAGACCTACGGGGCCACGCT
>CAYVJP010000088.1:754-3637 GCA_964451745.1 uncultured Anaerolineaceae bacterium
CGTCGTGAGTGTCGTGCCCGTCCACCCCGGCCGCACGCCGATCGACCCCTGGGACGACCGCGAAGTGCACCAGCGCGAGCTGCTGCAGGCCGCGACGTCGTTGCGGGAGCTCGGGATCGAGCCGGAGCTCGTCGAATCGGCCGGAGACCCGGCCAAGACCATCGAGCGGATCGCCGCGGAACGCGCGGTCGATGCCGTCATCGTCGGGGCGCGCGGCCTCGGCATGGTGGGACGCGTCCTCCAGGGGAGCGTGTCCGAGCATGTCGCGACCCACGCGGCGACCACCGTCATCGTGGCCCGCTGACCCGACGACCCTTCGACGACGGGCCGGCCGACGGAGCGCGTCGCCGGCCCGTCGTTCGATTCCCGGCCCAGGGCCGCGGGACGGGCGGTCGGCCGACCGTCAGCCGCCGGCCGCGACCGGCACGCGGGTCATCCCGACGATCGGGGCGATGACCTCCTCGAGCGGGGGTCCATCCACCTGTGCCAGCTCGTAGCGGACCCGCGTCACGGGCTTCTCGAGACGGAGGACGCGCGTCAGGTCGATCGGTGTCGCCGAGAGCACGACGTCGGCATCGACCGCGTTGAGGGTCCCCTCGAGTTCGCCGATCTGGGTCGCGCCGTAGCCCATGGCCGGGACGAGCGGTTCCAGGGCCGGGTACCGGTCCAGCACCTCGCGGATCGAGCCGACCGCCGCGGGTCGCGGGTCGACGATCTCGGACGCACCGAACCGGCGCGCGGCGACGATCCCCGCACCGAAGCGCATCCCGCCGTGGGTGAGGGTGGGTCCGTCCTCCACCACGACGACGCGCCGGCCCTCGATCGGCTCGCCGACCAGGGTCAGGTCGGAGCGTGCCGTGATGATCCGCGCGCGCGGGTTCACCTCGCCGATGCGACCGATCAAGCGCTCGACGGCTTCGGGTTCGGCGGAATCGACCTTGTTGACGATCACGACGTCCGCCATCCGCAGGTTGGTCTCGCCTGGATGGAAGTGGACCTCGTCGCCGGGACGCAACGGATCGGCGACGACGATAGCGAGATCCGGCCGGTAGAAGGGGAAGTCGTTATTGCCGCCGTCCCAGAGGACGACGTCCGCCTCGGTCTCCGCGGCTCGCAGGATGGCCTCGTAGTCCACACCCGCGTAGACGACCCGGCCGGCGTCCAGATGCGGCTCGTACTCCTCGCGCTCCTCGATGGTCGTCTCGTACGTGTCGAGGTCCGCGTACGTCGCGAACCGTTCCACGCGCTGCGCGGTCAGGTCGCCGTACGGCATCGGGTGGCGGATGACGACGGGTGTCACGCCCTGCGCGGCGAGCAGCGCGGCGACCGCTCGGGTCGTCTGGCTCTTGCCGGCCCCGGTGCGCGTCGCACAGACCGAGATCACGGGGCGGCGGCTCGCCAGCATCGTGTGGTGCGGGCCGAGCAGCCCGAAATCGGCGCCGGCCGCGAGAACGCGAGATGCGGCGTGCATGACCGTCTCGTGGCTCACGTCGCTGTAGGCGAAGACGACCGTGTGCACATCATGGTCCCGGATCAGCCGCTCGAGGTCGGCCTCTGGGACGATGGGGATGCCCTTGGGGTAGCGCGCGCCGGCGAGATCGGCGGGGTACTGCCGGTCGGCGATCCCGGGGATCTGCGTCGCGGTGAACGCGACGACCTCGACGGCCGGGTCGTCGCGGTAGACGACGTTGAAGTCGTGGAAATCGCGCCCGGCGGCGCCCATGATCACGATCCGCTGCAGGTCCATCTGCGGCCTCCTGTGCAAGCCCGTGCGGGGACGCCCAGGGCAGGTCGCCCGCGGTCGCACCTTGCGATGCCGGGTCCGGGGGTCGCCAGTGCCCTTCGGCCCGAACCGGGGTGCCGGTCGGCGACGGAGCGCGTCAGGGGCAGTCGTCGTCGGAGGAGCCGCTCCCTTCGGCCGGCTCGCCGGGCGGTTCGTCGAAGATCTCGCGCACGACCGCCCGGATCCGGCGGATGGACGCGGTGGTCATGTGCGACGGGTAGTTCGGTGGCACGAACGTGATGGTGTCGGTGCTCCCAGGGTCCACCCGGGAAGCAAGGGCCGCCAGCCCTGCGATGTGGTCGGGATCGATGGTGGTCCACAGGCTGTCGCCGGCGATCTCGATGAGCTCGGGCACCTTCGGCAGCAGGGCGAACGGGTCCACCTGGTCCGCCATCGCCAGCAGCACGCGCTGCTGGCGCGCCATCCGTCCATAGTCGCTGTCCTGATGCCGCGAGCGCGCGTACGCGAGGGCATCCGCACCATCGAGCTGACGGCAGCCGGCCCGGATCACGATCCGGATCTTGCGCCCGCCCCCCGGCACCGGGTAGGCGTTGTCGACGACCGTCTCCGGGATGTCCACCCACAGGCCGCCGATGGCGTCCACGAGCCGCACGAACCCCTGCAGATCGACGACCACGACACCGTCGAGCTTGACGCCGACGAGTTCCTGGATCGCGCCCGTGACCGCGCGGTACCCCCGCGCCTCGCCACCCGGGAACTGGGACTCGTGACCCATCGCGTACACGTACAGGGAGTTGAGCAGCTCGGGATACCGCCCGTTCCAGAAGGCGCCCTTGCTCTCGTCGGCGAGCGGGACGCCGGTCACGTTGCGGGGGATGCCGAAGAGCGCAGCGCGCCCGGTCGCCACCTCCACGCTCAGGACGATCATGGTGTCGGTCCGCTGGCTCCATCGGCCGGGACCGGCGTCGCTCCCGATCAGCAGCAGGTTCAGCCGGCCGTCCTTCGCCCAGCTCGGTGGATCCGTCGGGGTCGGGGTCCCGATCGGTTCAGCGGTGGGGACGGCGGTGGGCGTCGGGGACGCATCCGTGGGGCTGGGTGATGGGGTCGGGCTGGGTGTCGGCTCGGGCGTCGGATCGGGC
>CAYVJP010000088.1:3737-10214 GCA_964451745.1 uncultured Anaerolineaceae bacterium
TCGGGCGTCGGATCGGGCTCGAAACTGGCCTCGGGGATCATCCCGCCATCGGGTGCCCTGAACACGCGCTCCATCGTCGAGTAGGCCCGGACGCCGACCACTTCGATGACGCCGTGGAGCCCGACCGTCAGCGCGATGAGCACGACGAGCACCGCCGTGGTCCCGCGGTGCGGCGCTGCGTCCGGTACCGACAGCGCGACCGCCGTTCGCTTGGCGTCGACGATCGCGACGACATGGATGACGGCGAGGACGAGGTTGGCCACGAGCAGCGCGACGAGGACCTCGGCCGACAGCGCCAGGCCCACGAGGGTCGAGAACCCGGCGCCCGCAAGGACGATCGCGGCCGCCACGAGCGCGGCGACCGGCAGCATCAACAGGACGCCGCGGCGGACCGCGCCCAGCGTGATCTGTCCGAGTCCCGGCAGCACGAACGACAACGTCGCCGCGAGCGCTGGTGTGGGCCGACCCCTCACGCGGCGAACGGATCCCCGGCGGCACCAGCAGACATCGTTCCCCTCAAGCTTCGATCCCCTCCTCGACGGCGTCGCGCGGCGGCTTCTCCGTCACGCGGGTCGGACTCGCATCGCGTCGCCCCGCGCGAGCGGTCGTCGGCCTTCCGCTCCAACGATACGCTCCCACGGTCCTGCGTCGCCGCTCGATCCCGGCCTCGCGGTCGAGCCGTGCAGCGAGCTGTCGGTCGGTCAGGCGGCCCGACGGCTCCGAACGGACGGTCCGTCGGCGAAGAAGGTGACGGTCCTCCGCCTGGAGGCCGCGCTCGAGGTGTTCGGCGACGGTCCCCGGTCCCAGGATCGTGATGTCGTCCGCGATCGGCAGCCGATCGGCCACCATCCGCAGGAAGCGGGCCAGGTGTGCCTGGCGCTGCGGCTCGCCGGCGGACGCCGGGCTCCCACCGCCCCCGCCGTGGCGGATGCTTGGATCGTGACGCACGTGTCCGGTCGAACGCCGATGGGCGGGGACGTCGGATCCGATCCGCTCGATGACGATCTCCCCGTCCCGGCGGCGGACGATCATGGCCTCGCGGGCATCGATCCAGACCAGGGTGTGGGTTGCGCCCTTGATGGCGGTCGGCATGGTGGGTGCCTCCTTCGCGGCTCAGGGCACCAGCGTCGCGTATCCGCGTGCGCGCGCCATCGGCCATCCGACGTCCGGCGGTGAGCCGAACGGCCCCAACAGGCCGCGGGCGGCCCGAACGGTCCGGCGGGCGGTCCACCGGGCCCGGTCGATACGGGCGGGTCAGCACTGGCGGGCGAGCGCCAGCAGGAGGACATTCCCAGGCAGCGACGACCCGACGAAGCAGAGGTGTCGACATGACCTACGAGTTCGCGACGCACCAGATCCCTGCCACCGGGATCATCTCGATCCGGGACCAGGTCGCGCCCGATGCATTCCCGGCCTTCCTCGGTGGCGCATTCCCGGAGGTCTTCGAGTTCGTCGGGCGCCATGGGATCGCGACCCTCGGCCACCCGTTCGTCATGTACCACGCGTTCGGACCGGACCTGATCGATGCCGAGGTCTGCGTGCC
Organism: uncultured Anaerolineaceae bacterium; assembly: GCA_964451745.1. GTDB lineage: Bacteria > Chloroflexota > Limnocylindria > Limnocylindrales > CSP1-4 > SPCO01. The sequence continues at coordinate 5,281 of CAYVJP010000088.1, forward strand.
GGTGGCGTCTCCGGGACCGGCGAACGAGCGGATCAAGGCACGGACCCTTCCGGCGGCCGAAGTCGTCCGGACCGTGCATGTCGGCCCGTACGAGGAACTCGGTTCTGCCTATGCCGCCTTGACCGAATGGGTCGCCGACCACGGATACACGACCGTGGCCCCGGTCCGCGAACGCTATCTGACGGGGGTCGCCGACGACGTCCCCCCGAGTGCCTATCGGACGGAACTGGACATGCCCGTCGAACAGGCGGTGGTGGGGAGCGTCCGATGACCGGCACGCAGCGCACCTTCACGGCCGAGCGTGCGTTCGTGGATCACGAGCATCGGGACCTGCGACCCGGGCTCGACCGCATCCACGAGGTGGCCCAGGCGGTCGGGACCGTGGCCGCTCCCGACCTGTCGATCGTCCTGCTCGACATCCTCGACTGGGTGGACCGGGTGGTCGAGCCGCACTGCGCCTGGGAGGACAGCTGGCTCTATCCGCAGTTCGACCGACGCGCCGGGACGCCCTGGGCGACACGGATCATGCGCTTCGAGCACCATCAGATCCGGGCCGCCGCGAGCCGTGTCGAGGGCGATCGCGAGATGCTCCGGCACGAACCGAACCACGATCAGGCATGCGAGCTCGTGGGTCATCTGATCGCCCTCGAGACGTTGATCCGGTCGCACGTCGAACGGGAGGAGCGGTTCCTGGTCCCGCTGCTGGAGGAGCCTGAAGAGGAGGCGACGGCCGCTACGGGGCCGTGACCGACCGCCCGTGACGACCGCTCCACGACCGGCGCTGGCCGGTCAGGGAGCGCGGGAGGTGACGCGCGGATCCCGGCCGAGAACGGTACCGGGGAGCCCCAGCGCCGTGGTGGCGATGACGATCGCCGCGGGCACGCCCACGAGCCCCAGCAGTGCGCCGACGGCCGCAGGGGCGGCCAGCAGCGCAGCGGCCCGGAACGTTCCGGTCAGGGCGAGCGCATCGCCCTGCTCCTCCGGACCGGCGGCAAGACTGGCCAGCGCCGGGGCCAGGGTCGTGATGGTCCCGCTCGTGGCGCCCCCGGCGATCATCGCGACGCCGAAGGCCAGGATGATGGCCTCGATCCCGGACGCGGCCGCCGCGGCGACCGCGACGAGTGCCGCCAGGGTCCCGATGGACGCCCCGACGACGACCGCACGGACACGCTCCGGACGAACACCGCGCAGGGCGATGAGGGCCACCATCCCAGCGCCCTCCGCCGCCGTGATGAGCCAGCCGATGCCGACGGAGCCGATCCCCAGCCCAACGCCCAGCACGGGAAAGTAGGACCCCACCATCGACCACCACAGGCCGCTGACGGCACTCGACCAGCACGCGAGGTCGACGTCGCGGCGGCGAAGCAGTTCGAGCGTGCCGGCGGAACGCCGGCGGTCGTACGGCGGGAGCCGATGCATGCGGAGCGTGGCCAGGCCGCCGATCGCCGCGGCCACGCCCGCCGCCGCGAGCGCGACCGGCAGGCCGACGACCGCCAGCATGCCGCCGATCGCGGGGCCCGATAGCGTTCCCGCGTTGCCAGCCACGTTGAGATCCACGAGCCGCCGGACCGGTCGCCCCGGCCCGCGGATGGCATGCGTCTGGCTGCTCGTCCAGAAGATGGCTCGGCTGGCACCCTGGAGGAGCTGGGCGAGGATGAAGACCGGGAGCGCCGTGGACGTGATCAGGAGGACGAATGCGCTGACCATCCCCGCCGATGCGATGCCGATGAGGGCGCGATCCGGGAATCGCCCCAGGAGCAACGGGAGCGCCAGGCGTGTACCGAACTGGCAGGCCGCGGCGGTCGCGACGAGGAACCCGACGGCTGCGGGGTCGTACCCGGAATCCAGGGCGAGCAGGGGGATCGTGACCGTCGCGATGCCCAACCCAAGGGAGTAGGCGAGGACGGCGCCGAGCGAGGCCGCGCGGTCGTCGCCACGCGCGGCCGTGCCGTCAACCGCGGTCGAGTCATGCTCCCGATCCCGTCCTTCCATCCGTGACGGAGTCTAGCCGGGGGCGGACCGCGTATCTCCCGCCCGGCGGAGGTACGTTGGCCCCATCGCGCTTCCGGAGACGGATCGCGTCCGCGCAGTCACTGGTCGTTGCCACCCGTGCGCGGACCAGTAGGCGACACGGGCGCCACGCGCTTGACGCCAGGCGCACCGTAGTCGTTGTCGGCTCGGTCCGGGGCCGGCCGACGATCACTCTCGGCCGAACGAAACCAGGAGGACCGCGATGTCGACCCCACCGTCCGTCCGTGCCGGATTCCTGCGCTCGCTCGCCCACCGCCGTGCCGGCGACGCAGCCGAGTTGCCCGTCGAGGGCCGATTGGCCACGTTCGACCGGGCGACCGGCTGGCTCAACTCCGAGCCGCTCACGCCCGAGGGACTGCGAGGCCGTGTCGTGCTCGTCGACTTCTGGACGTACACCTGCGTCAACTGGATCAGGACCCTGCCCTTCCTCCGCGCCTGGGCGACGAAGTACGCCGAGGCCGGCCTGACCATCATCGGCGTGCACACCCCGGAGTTCGGGTTCGAACGCGACCTCGACAACATCGCGGCGCACACGCGGGCGTTCGGCGTCGAGTATCCCGTCGCGATCGACAGCGACTATGGCGTCTGGCAGGCGTTCGCGAACCACTTCTGGCCGGCCGTCTACCTGGCCGACAGCGACGGGCGGATCCGCTTCCACCACTTCGGCGAGGGGGAATACGCGATGACCGAGATGGCCATCCAGCAGCTGCTCCTCGCTGCCGGCGCGTCGGATGTCGATCAGGACCTCGTGACGGTCGAGGCTCGTGGCCTGGAAGTCGCCGCCGACTGGGGGACGCTCCGATCACCCGAGACGTACACCGGCTATGGCCAGGCCAGCGGATTCGCCTCGGGGGACGTGGCGGCGTTCGACCGACCTCACGCCTATGCCGCGCTCCCGCGACTCCCGCTGAACCACTGGGACCTGTCCGGGACCTGGACCGTGGCGCGGCACGCGGCTGTCCTCGACGAACCAGGTGGGCGGATCGCGTTCCAGTTCCAGGCCAGGGACGTGAATCTCGTGATGGGTCCCGTGTCGAAGGGGACGTCGGTCCGGTTCCGGGTGTATCTCGACGGCCAGGTCGCCACCGATGCCGTCGGCGCCGACGTGGATCGCGACGGGCAGGGGACCCTCGACGCCCAGCGCACGTACCAGCTGATCCGTCGATCCGGCCCGATCGACGAGCGCCGATTCGAGATCGAGTTCCTCGATGCGGGAGCCGAGGCGTACTGTTTCACATTCGGATGAGGGCGGCGCCAAGCAGATGGGCACGACGATCGGCCAGGGCACGTGCTCGGGGGGCGCAACCAGCGAAGCTACTCGAAGGGAGCACCAGCAGCGATGACGGGCGCATATCGGATCGATGTCACCGTGCCGCCGAGTGGACCCGGTTGCGTCGAATGCCTCGCGACGGGTGGCTGGTGGTTCCACCTGCGACGGTGCGCGACATGCGGTCACGTCGGATGCTGCGATTCGTCGCCTTCGGGCCATGCCAGGCGACACGCGCGCGATGTCGGCCACCCGATCGTCCAGAGCTTCGAGCCCGGCGAGGATTGGTTCTGGGACTTCACGCTCGAACGGGACCTGGACGGTCCGACGTTGGCGCCGCCACACCATCACCCGCTCGACCAGCCGGTGCCGGGACCCGCCGGTCGCGTGCCTCCAGACTGGCAGCGGCAGCTACGTTGATCCCTCGATGACCGGCGACCGGATGCACGATCAGCCGCACCCGAACGCGGCCCTGGGCCAGGAGCCCATCGCCACGATCTCACGAGAGGAGCTCCGTTCGGCGCTCGAGCGAGGCGACGACCTCAAGCTGATCATGGCCCTCAACCGCTGGGCGTACGACGCCAAGCACATCCCGGGCTCACGGCACTTCGACTCCCCGGACGAGCTGTATGCCGCGATCCGACCCGATGACGATGTCGTGGTCTACTGCTCGCAAGTCGACTGCCTTTCCAGCGTCGCCCTGTACCGCGACCTCGTTCGGCGAGGCTATCGGAAGGTGCGTCGCTATGCGGGCGGACTGCTCGACTGGGAGGGGGCGGGCCTGCCGCTCGAGGGGGATCTGGGTACGCGACCATGAGCGACCCCACGGCGGTAGCGGGCTCGGGCTCCCGGCACCCGTACGCCGCCGAGATGGAGGCCGAGCGCATCGGCTGGTACGACCTGGCGGGCCTGGTCCGGTCGCTGACGCCCGAGGAGTGCCTTGAGCCCGGCTATTACGACGACCCTGCGTGGACGGTCCGCGATGTGGTCGCCCACGTCGGAACCTGGCTTGCCGAGGCCGAGGTCCAGTTCGAGCGGATGCGCGCCGGGACGTACGAGGCTCGCGATGTCGACGTGGACGGGTTGAACGAGGTGTTCATCGCGGCGATGGCGGGCCAGCCCTGGGACGTCGCCTGGGTCCAGGCGAACGCAGCGCGCACGAGGATGGTCGACGCCTGGTATGCCCTGCCGCGGCCGAGCGACGAGGCGGCATGGTGGATCCGCAAGTCCGGCTGCGATCACTACCAGGAGCACCTCGAACGCTTGGCCGAGTGGGTCGTCGAGCTGGTCGCTCGGCGACGGCGCGCGTAGGCCCACGTGCCGTGACCCGCGGTCGATTTGGCTGGCGAGGAAGGATTCGAACCTTCGATCTCCTGATCCAGAGTCAGGCGCCTTACCGCTTGGCCACTCGCCAGTGGGGGCCGGATTCTACGCGGGGCGCCCGTCGGCGCGGGCCTGGACCTTGGCCCAGGTGTCCTTAAGGGTCAGCGTCCGGTCGAAGACGAGGGCGTCGGGGCGCGAATCGGGATCCGGCGTGAAGTAGCCGAGTCGCTCGAACTGGACGGTCGTGCCAACCGGGGTCTCGCGCAAGGACGGCTCGAGCATCGCCCCGGACACGATGGTCTCCGAGGCCGGG